>NZ_CP124543.1:0-312092 GCF_029953635.1 Halotia branconii CENA392
ATTGCACTGCTTGCTTGAGAGCTTGCAGAATTTCCTAAGCTTACGGCATAGTCAGCTACACCACGCACCGAACTAGCTACCTCTAAAGCATTCCTGGCTATACCTCTAATGGTTGGCAATTGGCGACCTAAAATATTAGATACAGCGTCACCAAGTGATGTCAACTCTCGCTCTATGCCGTCTATCCGAGAACCCAAAGCCTCAGCGAAGGCTACTAACTGCAAAATTTCGATAACAGTACTCGCTAAACCTGCCACTCTAGCGGCAAGTCCCAATAAATCACCAGCTACCTTACCAGCAGTAGTTAACGCTTTTCTTGATATGCCTATTGCTTCAGCCGCGTCTAAAGCTACATCTGCTACTTTGCTAGCAAGCCTGCCAACTTGACCGACAACACTAGCGATTTTGTTGTCTACGATGTCAATAGCGCGTTGGGCTGCTTTTGCTACCCCTACAGCATTGTCAGCAATCCCCCTAGTCGCTTTACTTAGTGCGCTTGCCTCTTTAGCCACTAACGTTGACGCTTTGGCTTCACTGATAGCCGTTTCTGCTACTCTTCTGGTTTGAATAGACAAACCTTTACTTAACTCGGCATCGCTTGCAGCCTTAGTTGCTTGAGCGCTTGCATTATTAGCTTGACCGAATGCAGCCGCCGCGTCTCTGTCTGCTTTTGTGCCAACGATTTCAGCACGTTCACCTACGACGAGCGCTCGTCTTGCTGTGCCTTGTGTTTCGTTGCTAACATTCAACGCCTTATTGGCCTTATTGTCGGCTTTGTTGGCGACACCAGTTGCATTTTTAGCTTCGTTACTAGCACCGTTAGCGGTACTAAGCGACCTAGTAGCTTTTCCGTCTACGATATCAATTTTTGATGATAAATTATCTGTTTTCCTCTCTACCGTATTTAAACCATTAGCGGTTCTAACAGCTATGTTTGTGGTATCACTTAACTTTATTTCTAGTGCGCGTAATGCCGATTTCAGCCCATCGACATCACTTATTAATGTTTGCCCTCCAGAAGTTGGCATATCACCTTAATAATCTCCTAATTTCGTTGAACTCAGCTTGTTCTATGCAAACCATGTCAGGAGGACAATAGTTATTTGGATCGAGACACTTAAATGGATCTGGACATGTCTGACCGCTGACCATGCCACAGCCGGCTTGACATTCAGCTAATGAGTCATATTCGCCAGGAGTCCCGTAAACATTGCTCTTGACACATGAATTATTTATGCAATCATAAGGAACCGCGTTACAAGCGGTGCAATTACCGTATTTTGTATAACCAGCATTAGGATTATCATTAGCTACAGCAGTTACTTGTGCCGTTGTAGTCAGATAAAAATAATTTGTCCCGGCAACGTTTACACCATCAAGATAAAGATATACAGTAGTTGAGTTTCTGGCACGATATTCAGGTGTTGTGCCACAAGCAAAAAATTCGTAACTAACATTCCCGTCAGCCCCTTTGCCGTAGAACCGAAAACATTGAGTCATCTTTAGTAATTATCCGGGTCAATTGTTGCAGCGGTGTCAATTTTGCTCAAAGAGATTGTTAGTTGATCAGTCCTATACCCAGTGTTATCAGTGCCGCGTGTGATAAAGCTTGTATAGCCAGTATCGATAACAATAGATTGGTCAATATTGGAGTCAAAGTTAGTCGTAGTTAAATAAGATTTCGCCTGCAACAAAATAGCTACTAACAAACTTTCGCCAGTGTTGTTACTAGAAGCGGTTAATCCTGCTAAATCAGATTTTGTAATAGTAATAGTTGTTGCGTCCTGAATCGCGTTAGCACCAAATACCTGAGTTAAAGTTGGTTCTGCCATAAAACGAATTTTTGATGAAGTGAATAGAAGTGATAGATCCGTTTTATGAGCGATTGAAATTTATGTAAATCTTCCAGTTTTATGTAAATCCAGAACATTCACCGACGACGTGAAAGTATTGTCATGCCTAGTATTGAGCGAAGTATTAGTAATACCTAAAAATAAAAATATTCCGGTTTGACCAGTGACATTGGTTAAACCGGAATAGCAGGAGCGAGATAGAAGGTCGATGAAAAACCATAGAAACGGTCAAGCTGCAATTTTAAGCGATGCGGAATATTCCAAAATTCGCAAGCAGATCCGCAGTAAAAAATATAAGTTGCTTCTGGATCTAGCATGGTACACAGGTGAAAGATGGGGGGCACTCGTGAAATTGCAGGTTGCCGATGTTTATCGCGAAGACGGAACACCGCACGAGTATATCAATTTTCGAGCTTGCACCCGCAAAGCTACACCAGATGGTAAACGCCAAACTCGCCAAGTGCCCGTGCATCCAGTTTTGGCTGAGGCACTGGCAACTTATCAACCAGAGGATAACTCATTGTGGTTGTTCCCTTGCAGAGACGGAAACGGGGCTATAACTATTCGCTGGGCTGATATGATTCTGCGAGCAGCAGTCGATAGGGCTGGGATGAGTGCTAAAGGAATTAGTACCCATAGCACCCGCCGGAGTTTTATAACTAAGCTGCATCGCAACGGAACGGACTTGTACACAATCAAAAAAATTACTGGACACCGTGATTTTAAGTCACTTGAAAAATATGTAGATATTGACAGCGATCGCGTCAAGGGAGCCATCAACGCTCTATGAACCCCCAAATCCAAATCTGTGACAAAGCCCGACCAAGCGAATATGCTAAGTCACAACATCAGTAATAACTTGGGATTTTGCGATCGCAATTTTGACCCTATTAACGCGATCGCATTTTTTATGGCTTGATGCTATATTGACGTGTCACACGTCAATACAAGGATTTTAAATGAGCAAAGGTGGACATACTACTGGTACTTGGACAGGTGGTAGCACTTGGAACCACGGGAAAACTCAAACTATCCGTGTGCCGATCACGTTGGCGGCTCAAATCATGGATTATGCCAGAGCAATAGATGACGGTATTGAGTTGTCACACGTCAATACAGCCGATTTAATTCTTGATGCTATTGACTGCTACATCAAATTTAGACAGCGCAATTTTCGCCCAAACCAGCATTCTAAAAAGCCTGATATGACTAGCCGCGCCTGGGATGAGTTGAGAAAGTTTAGAAAACTTCTTCAGGAGCAGCCCGAACTGATCACAAAAAACCAGACTTGCAGATAGTACTCGCCGAAGTTATAATTGTCAGCCCTTTTTAAGCTGTTGTGCGTGGTAAGGTTGCCCATTATTGCTCAATGGTGGAGAGAAGCTATTACGGCTAGGCTTTTTGAGCCAAATACCACCATTAATGGAACTAACAAGCAAAACCTGGCCGCGGTGTTCTCCTTCCAAAACTTCCACCTCATCCCCAATCCTTAGTTCTTCTGTCCAGGCAACCAAATCTGACCAAAGTAAGCGAGGCTTTGCTATTGGGTCTTTAGCAACAACTACATCCGCTTTTTTGGCGGAAGGGTACAGCTTTGTGACCTTGACTTTATTTTTCAATGACTTTGACCAATAGATATCACCAACCTCAATGCTGATTTTGGGGACTAGGTGTGATGAGGGGTGATCGTCCTTATTCACGATCACCCCAGGATCACCCCCCGGATCACCCTGCGGAGAATGGCTGCAATTATTCTCTGGTAAGTCTTTGACTGCTATTTCCTGGGTATGTATCTTTTCACACATATCCGGGGTAGGATCACCCCCTGGATCACCTCCAGACTCTATACCTAGCAAGGCATTCGAGCAAAGGTGATCCTCAAGGTGGCTTGGGGCTGCAAAATTTTCTGACTGCTGAATTTTTTCATGATTTTCAGCACTTTTAGGATCACCTTTGGCTGTGTTGTTGACTGCATCTACTTTTTGGAGGTGATCCGAGGGGTGATCCTGGGGTGATCCTGTTTTTTTTATACTAACATCAAAAGTTGGCTGTATCTCTCTACTAGCAAAGCTTTCAGGATGTGGGTCGAGGTGATCCGAGGGGTGATCCTCTGGTGATCCTTCGTAAGCAAGGAAATAGAGGTTGGCTTTCCCCGGCTGGCGCTTTACGCTCACCAAACCATCGGCTGATAGCTCCGTTAGGTAACGACGGGCATAATCCTTTGAAAAGCCTAGCCTGTGGGCTATTTCTTCACTGGTAAATTTGACGTTTCTGTGGTCAGCCAGCAGTTGCAATGTTCTTTCCTTTGCCGATTGCGCTGGGCCACCAAAGTCTTGCCCCTCTTCTCCCATAAAAGTAAAGCTGAGGTCTTCGGGATTAAAAAACATCCGATATTTATTGCCGGAGGAGCGCGATCGCGATTTGTCAATTTCTAAGATGCGGTCGTTAGGCGTACCAGTTTCACTGCTGTCCTTTGATAGTGTCCAGACCTCACTAACTGCATTTCTAATGGCTGTTGTACCCCTGACACCACCTAGCTTATTGCTGTGATGAATTAGTAAAAAGGTGGTTTTATAATTAGTGGCCAGCCCGGTCATCTCTAGGATGGGACGGGCATACTCCATCTGTGATTCCTGATAAATTGAAAATCTGTTAATGGTTGAAAGCGAGTCGATGACAACAAAATCAGGTTGAAACTCTTTTAAGTCTTCAATTAAAGCTGGGATATTTTCAGCACTCCAGCCAAACCGCACCCTAACGTACTTGCCAATATCTTCTTTTGAATAACCTAGCGACTCCAATGCTTGCATCATGTCGCCGGGACTTTCATCTCCTTGGTAATAGAGAATTTTGCGTTTCTCTCCTGTAGCAATGAAATTACCAAACTGATTACCCTGAATCAGGACTTTACCAATTCCATAAGCGAGTTTAGTTTTACCAATTCCACCATCAGCAGCTAGTAAAATAGTTGTGCTTTTAGGAACCAAGCCATTTAATAACCACTCACGAACTGTAGAACCTGCTAACTCTTTTAATTCTTCATAGGTGAGTAATTTACTACATTGAGCCGTGAGACTTTTTAAGTAAAAATGTTCTAGAAAATTGTTAGTAACTGAGTGTTCCTTCGCTAACTCATGCAGTTTGAGAAACCTAAAAGATGGTTCTACACAAGTTGTATAAATATTCGTCACCTCTTCTAGTAGTCGGTCATGTTTCCAGCGTTGATATTCATCTTTTGTAGGTGCTAAGGGTGTATCGGTTACTGCCTTGATTTTGTTAGTAACGGTTGCAAAGATATCTACCAAATCTTGCTCCTCATCGTAGGCTAACTGTATAGTCTTATAACCTGATTTTAGGAGTTCTCGACGCTTGTATTTTTTGATTACTATCCCCGCGAGGCTATCAATGTTTGCAGCGCTGACTGTACGGTCTGCAAGGGTAGCTAACTTGCTTCTGCCACCAATTCTTGCAAGTAAATCATGGTCTGATAACCAGCTACTAACATGTAGTAAATCGGTTGGTAATCCTTGCTTGTTTAGCCGAAGACAAGCATGATAAATATCTTTGTGTGCGCCAATATAAAAATGTTCTGTTTTTAGCCTGTCTTTAACACGATATATGGCACTTGGGTCTAGTAGAATGCCACCTAAGACGGCTTCTTCTGCTTCAATATTTTGTGGTGGCAACCTATCATCAGCAGGTTTAAAGCTGTATTCATCTGTGTAGGAATAAGGAACTGCTACCATTTTTCAGTTCCTCCAGATGTTGTGTTATAATTACTTTCAATGACGGCATTAAAAGTTATCTGAATTGCTATTTCAGTCCTTTGTTTTCTGTTATTATTCATTAGTATTTTTGATACTTTGAAAAGTTTTACTCACCACTTAATCTCTGGTGAGTATTTTTTTAGAGTACCTGCGATCGCGCCCGGTTTTTGAAGTTAGACGCGATCGCCATGAATAAACCCGCCCTATCTGTACGTAGGACGGGTTATTCTTTGTTTTCAGTTGCTTCAGTAGAAACCAGATCGTATATTTCTTGCTTCAGTTCCTGGACTGCTTTCTTGAAGACTTCCTTCTGTTTCTTGGTTTCAAGCAGACGAATTTCTAGGTGCTGTTGTTGGTCATCAACGTAATTAAGATAAGCGTTCTCGATAAATTCGAGACGCTCTAGAACTTTGCCAGAAGTAGCTTCTCCTTGTTCTCTTGCCCCAGTGGTATCTCCCCTCTGCCTATCTTCGCTACCAGTTCCGATCTGCTCAATCCCATTGACTTTGCTTTGGACAGGAACAAATTCCAATCTTTCTCGCTGAGGTTCAGAGACACGTTTTTTGCGTCCTCTGCTAGCTTCCGAGGTCTTGCCATTTTCTTGTATTTTCACAACAGTAAACCTATTTTACATACCTCAAATTGAATTTCATACCGGAAACCATTGACTATTCGTTTTCGGTATGTTTAATATATCATTAGTTTCCGGTATGAAAAACATCTTTCATAGAAACTTATGCCCCATGAGCAGCAGTAAAAACGACTGTAAGGATTGCGATGTTTGCCGACTCTTTGAAATAGGAGTATATGAGACACCTTGCAATCCTCCTTGCTATGTGCAACAAGAAACAATCAAGGAAGGAAACGCTATAACCCAGCAACAGTAAGCCTTCAGTAAAAAGGACTGCGACGCGTCGCAATACTAAACACCATGCATAGTGGCACTTAAACCGCACTATGCCAGGACTGTAAAAGCACTATGCACGGACTTAAGACCGTGCATCATACCCTTATGCAACCACTATGGAAGCACTAGAACCCGCCATTAATGGCACTAAGACAGGATCAAAGACCGACGATAAGCCTAAAAACAAGCAGAAGAGACACTTGCCATCTTTGCCCAGTGCTGCTTCTGCCGCAGACATGAACCCCGTGACTTTTTCAGGACTGTCAGACAAAACAGCCGTGGAGTGGTCATCTTTACGAAATTACGAAATGTTCAGCCTCAGCGCTGACGGTTCATTTCCCATGATGAAAGTCAGCCGTTCCAAGGCGGTCAGACTTGCCGACCGTCAAGTAATGATGGTCGGTTCTGGACGCTGTTACCGCGTCTCACTGTCTAACCACTGATACCAAACAAGCTCTAGCTCGCAACTAGAGCTTGTTTCTACCTTGCTTAATAAAAAATTACCATGACTGAACCAAGACCGCTAACACCCAAAGAACAAAAAGTAATTCAGGAATTTGAAGCAGCTCGCCCCGGCACTGGCGCTCTAGCTGAAAATAACATCCGCAACAACGATAAAACCGGCTGGGCTGACATCATTGCAGAGACACCAGAAGAGGAATTGGTTGCCCGTGAGGGGTCATCAACTAATTCCTTTATGTATCGGAGGATTGGAGGATGAACCTAGAAGTTTACAAAACATCACTGCAACACCTGACAGCCGGCGGTGTTCCCCAGGATATAGCCGAGAAAGCATCAATAGTCGTTGCTAAAGATGACCCTCATAAACCAGACTTGGGGCGTTCTTCTGAAGATCAACAGGCTGTAAATCAGGCAATGGAACACTATCACCGAGGTCAAACCAATGCACAGCAGTAGTTTACCTCCACCAGATTCAAATCTACCTGTTCAGAACTTACAGCCAAACTTGGATCTGGGTAATTCTGAATCAGAAATCAGACAAGCAATCAGCGCCAACTTTGACCCCATGCCCCAAGCAGATCCAGAACCAGATAGCTCGTTGTACAACTTCAACGCAATTCTCGATGCACTCGATTAAACCCATGAAAAGCGAAAGTAACTTGTCTTGGCTATTGGTTGCAGTATTAGCTGTAGGTTTTACCCTGTGGTATCAAGACCGTTCTGGCAGTTATGAAGCCAACATCCAGCAATTGCAAGACAATTTAAAAACCTGTAAATCTGAATTTTCAATGTTCAAAGACGGGGTGACCTATGGCAAATGACCTAATAGATATCAAGGTTGCCTCACCTCCCAAAACTGCTACAGCTGGTGTTTGGGTAGACATGCATCTACCCAATGCCCAAACTCTTGGGCGTTACTGTGCCTGGGGAATGGGGAGAGTGTTATTTTCCCTTTCACTATTCTCAGTCAACGTCACCCGTGCCACTCTAAAACTCGGAGTTTGGTTATGCGATGGCTTGGAAGCTGGGGTCAAGTGCTTGCTTAAGGTGTATGATGCATTGCCTTACGCCGGCACACCCATGACCCAAGTCATTGAAGCCAGCGCTGCTGTTGTTGAGGAGCCACTAGAAATCATTACCGATATCATCAGCGCCATTGAGGGTAAACAGGTGATGATCATCGGCGAGATGGGTACGGGTAAGTCTACCCTAGCTCAATACCTCGCTTACACTGTCGGCGGTCGCGTTCGTGTTTATGAGTGTGAGGGTACACCCACCGACTGGCAAGGACTTGAGGTCATCGGCAAGGGTGAAAATTGGGGAGCCATCGAGCGCGGTATGGCTGAGGACTTGGAGGACTTGAGTAACCAACTCAAGCTAAGAACTGAACGCGGTGACGGTGCTTTGGCTGGCAGTGAGCGCGTGATCATTGCGGAAGAGTACCCAGAACTCGTTTCAAAAGTTGCCAGTAGCGGCGAATGGTTAGAGCGTCACGCCCGTCGAGGTCGTAAAGCCAAACGCTTTACAGTTCTACTCAGTCAGTATGACCGAGTATCAGCCTGGGGTTTAGATGGTAAAAGCGACTTAGCCGATGCTTTTTACCGTATTCGCTTGGGGAAAAAGGCTCAAGCACACGCCAAATCATTGAAAAATGAGCAGCTTATTAGCTGGTTAAAAACCAACCAGAGTCACTGTCTGCTTGATGATCAACCTTTGAAACTCCCTCCATACCGCGAGATGAAAGCTGCAACAATGCGGAATGGTTCAACCATAGTCCAACCACACCCTGACAACGCGATCGCGCCTGAAAATAGCCCAGAACAATCGCTGAAAACCAGTCAGGACAAGGATTATAGCGAAAATATTGGAGATGAAAACCGCTTAATTTGGCGATTAATTCAGAAATTTGGGGAGGGAAAATCTGACAGCACCATTGCCACCGAGATTTTAGGCTACACAGGCACACGTTACGACAAGGGAATGAGGCTGATTGAAAAACTCAGGAGGGATTTCGGCGGTTAGAGCCAAAGGCGATCGCGCCAATGACAACGCGATCGCCTTGATAAAACCGATTCAACCAAGTAAAAAATAGCACATAACTTATGCAAATCAAAACCATTTCTTATAAACGGATTTTCAATGCTGGGAATTACGAAAGCAAACATTTAGAGATGTTTGCTGAAGTTTATGAAGAAGACGATATAGAAACTGAAACCTCCCATCTCATGGAGACAGTAGAGCGAAAAATCCGAGAAGACGCAAGCGAACAACTCAAGCAAGAGTTAAGTGAGCTTAAAAAAGAACGTAGAAAACTTTTAGAAGCAATCGAGCAACTTCAAAAAGAAAAAGACAAATTAACCGGGACGGAGGAACCAAACCCAGACGAGATCCCTTTTGACTCATCCGCGTCATTAAGTAATTTTTAAAAACATGACTAAACATGATACCTGGGTAAGACTCAAGCCCGGCAGTCTTTACGAGCCAGTATTAGACCTGTTTCCTAATGGCATGATTCCCATGCGTGACCCGTTCCCCCTAGAGCGAGTCATCGTCAATAATAAACAGATTGCATTGTGGATTATAGATTTTGAGCGCCTTGAGCCAAATCAAGCCAACGCTCTAGCTCAACTAATTGCCAGCCGTCGCGGTGCTGATGTCACCGAAGTCATGGAGGAGGCAGTTTTTCAAGGAGGCTTTGCCATGATTAACGGCTGGGTTGAATCTATGGAATGTGACGCTGAAGGTTTCCAGCGTAGCAAAGAGTTTGCTGACTTTTTTGAAACCGCACCACAGCCACCATCTGCTAGGGCTTGGCGAGAATTTTACAACAGCCAACACGACCGCTGGATCGAGGGTGACGAGCAACCGCCACCAATCAACAGTATTGATGACATTGACCCCAGGCTACGCACTCCTGAACTAGAAGAACGTTGGAAAATGCGCCAAATTGAGCAAGCGATCGCGGTTGGGGGATATTCAGTTTTTGATGTTCTCAGCGGTCGGGCAACTGTTGATGTTCTCAATCAAATTGATCCCAAAAATTCATATTCATTAGTGGGTGATGATGACGACTTTGAGGACGATGAATAACGCCTGATGAGCCGGATTGACTCGTCGGTGAAACGTGAGCAGCGCTCACGTCGCGGTCTGAGTCCAAATCAGAGCGTGCGGTACACGCACCAGTGGTTTAGGGCTTTTTAGATGAAGCAAGCTTTTTTGGCTTTTACTCCCTCATAAGCTCGGTTGCTGACTGTGTACCGCTTCCTTCCCTTGTCGCCGCAAGGTGGCACTTGCGGCTTTTGCCTTGAGAGTGAAAGAAGCTACTGGCTTACGGGTGATTCGCAGGCATGGCATCAGGGACATAAAAAACCACCCACGAGGTAAATTGAATGACCAGAATTTTAGGACTTGATATCAGCAAGTCCTCAGTTGTTGCGTGTCTTTTGACAGACAAGCCAGATCAACCAAGACAATTTTATTACGAATGTCCGTTCTATTGCTTAAGTGCCAATAGCCAAGGAATCAAGCAACTTTTGGAACTCAAGCCGGACATTGCATTAATGGAGCCAACAGGCAACAATTACTCAAAATTGTGGGGTACACATTTAGCCCGCGCAGGCGTCGAGGTTCGGTTAGTTGGTCATAGAGAGCTTAGAAATTATCGAGCCAATCACCTGGCATTACCTGATAAAGATGATGATGCCGACTCGTTAGCCCTGGCTTGTTATTACTTCGACTATCACAGTGATCAGCGCCGATTTGTACAAATTCGTGACCAAACTATTGTGAAAATCCGTGAGTTGGTGCTGCGACTCGCACACCTTAACCGAGTGCAAAGCCCTATAATCAACCGTTTGCGTCAGGATTTAGCTTGGCAGTTTCCCGAAGTTGCACAAGTGCGATCATGTCGCGGCAAAGCCGGACTAGTTCCGTTGCTTTGGGGATGGTTAGCCCAAATACGCGACAGTAAACGCTATGACAACCTTTACAAAACAACCGCAGGATTAGGGATTAATGATACTGTGCGTTATCACGCCGAAAGGTTGTGCAACCTGCAACGTGAAGAATTGGCAATTGAAACAGAGTTACAGCAATTGCTGTCTGACGCTAGATTTCAGCCTTATCTCAAAGTTTTCCATAGCTTCGGTTTTGGTGATCGTTTGAGCGCGATCGTTCTCTCCCAAATTTACCCGCTGGCAGGTTTCCTGGATGAAAATGGCAAGCCAGAGGTGAAGATACGCCAGGGGCGAAACTCCAAAAAGCCTACCAAAAGGCACTTATCTTTGAGGAGATTTCAAAAAGCTTTAGGCGTTGCTCCTAGCTTGGAGGCATCCGGCGACAGCCGCAAAGTTAAAGTTGTGGGTGGTTCTGATTTATGCCGAATTGCTTTATGGCAGTGGGTTTTCACCAGGATTGAGCCACAGCGATCGCGACTGAAAAATGATATTGGTCAAGCTTTGGGTGAGAAGCTGGATACTGAAAAAGCAGCTGGCCGCCCGGTCAAGTTGGTGAGGATGAAAATTGCTGCTATTGGGACGCGGTTACTATTCCGCGAACTGGTGAAGGTGTTGGCTGAGAAAATGTGACAAAAAGGGAATTTCGACCAATGACAATAGATCCGATTTTTGACCCAGACTATGAAGAGAACCTTGAGGACTGTCCGGAATGCAATGGCGAGGGAGAGCGTGATTATGGAACGTGTCATCGATGTGGTGGGACGGGACTTGTGGATCGCTTGCCTGGTGAAAGTTTTTACGATGTTGAAAGTATCCGCGTAAAAACTGAAGCAAGCGATAAGTTACTAGAGTGAATCCCCCGTAAATTATTTCTGTGCTGCTTGTTGCTGGTCAGTAGCGGGACGCTGCACTAGATAGCCCAAAATAGCGGTTGAGATTCCCGTGATAATTCCAGCAGTATTGCCCCCAATCATTCCCGCGCCACCTAACACACTGGAAACCCCTGCAATTAAACCTAATATGGTTGTTGTGCGATCTAAAGTTTTTTGTGACATTTCAATCATTCCTATTTCTAATTAGCCAAGCCTTGATTTCTCCTAACTCTTTATCTTGATAATCAAGCTTTTCTTCAATTTCTTTAAAGCCTTTCACAATTCCTTGAGAAATTTGAAGCTGATTATTTCTAATGTGTTCAAAATCGCGCTTTGCTGCGTACTCTTTGGTAGCTGCATCCGTGGCTTGTTCAATAGCTGTTTTTCTGTCAGTTTTTAGTTTTGACCACCACCAAACGATCCACCCAGAAACGGCACAAATCAAAGCTAAAAAAAGCCCAGCAACGTTAACATCAAATTTCATTTTGGTTAACTGCTAATCGCTTCTCATTTCGTATCTTCCCCAACTCCGTCAAAATAGTTTTTTGAAGCATATCCGCAGGACAACTAACAGACCTCCCACCAAAAGTAATTTCCCAAAATTGGTCATCTCGCTTTAATATAATTTCTACTTCCATAAAGCTAAAAATTGCATAAACTGCCAAAGCAGCTATCTCTTTTGGTGATACTACTCGCAAGTTTAAAGAAGTTTGAAAAGTAGTATCGAGACATCCACTTAATTCATTTCTAAATTGATTGATTAGTGTAGAAAGTGCTAATTCCTCAGCCGATTTTCTGTCACGCTGAATAGTATTAGCTTTATTTTGTGTAGATTTCCAATGAGAATCAATCGCCTCATCAATATTGAATCTTGGTAGTATAATTTCCATATTTTTACTCCTAAGTTGTTGCTGTATCTGCTCCTGGTTTTTTCAGGAGTTCAATAATCCGAGCGTCAAAATCAAATGGCTTAGTTTCTGTCCACAAATCAATTCGGTCTGTCTTGCGGATATACCGCTTACCATTAATTGGGATGCCACTCCCTGGCGCTCCAGGTATTTGGTATTGATTGAGGATTGTAAAATAGGCAGGATAAATCTTAATAGGCTGCTTTAAATAACTGCCTGTATTGTCTTCTGTGCGGTCTTCGGTAATTATTGGTTTTTTAAGAAGTTCAGCTTTGCTGATAGTTAGTAAAGCTCTCATCCGGTCTTCTGCCTCATCAGCAGTAGCGGCATAAATTGCCATCTGCCGCCCATTATCCAAAAGTCCAGTTACTCGATATCGCCCGTATAAGTATCCGTTAGCACCTCCACAAGCCAGTTTGATTTTCTCCCAATCCAATTTAGCCGGGTTAATATCTGGCACGGAGCAAGTAGCAGATACCAGTCGGGATTGCCCTGCTCGTTTTGTCCAAGGCGGTGTCTGGACGCTGAAAAACTGGATTTGTAAACTAATAGTTCGGGGTTTGGCTCTAAGAATTTCATCAATAGGAGCGCCAACAAACGTGCCGATATCTTTGCTCTCCATCATCTGGTAATTGGTGAGCGTCTGCACAATCACCGGCTTGAGTGCTTCTTGTGGTCCAGCTAAGATAATTCTTTGATCATCAATACTGCGATCTGGTTTAATCTCGACATATTTAGTCAGTCCCAACGCTGGCAGCTTTTGATTTTTTAATTTTTCCGCTGCCATGTACGAGTCAATCGAATTGGCCACGACATAACCCGCTTCCACACAACCTTCCCAGGCTTCCTCTAGAAATTCCTCAACGAAATTTTTAATAAACTCATTGGGGATAGATTCAACGGCTTTATCAACAGCAATAGCAAACGACCACGGCTTAGAACCTTCTGCCCCCCAAGCCTTAATCAACTTTTCAGAATTATCCCCAAACAACCGCCCAATCAATCCTGAATTAGATTTGATAAATTTCCTTACATTTTTAAAACCCCACAAAATTAGCGACTGCACACCGCTTTGGAATGTGTAACGAGTTAAGTTGGCAAGATTGCCTAATATTTCCTCTCCCATTTCCTCAGCAACATTGGCGAGAATGTATGCTCCTAAAGGTTCATTGAAAGCAAAAATAGTCGCACCGGGGAGAATGCCGCATCCTAAGTAGCCAATGGCATTACCTAAAGTTCCCCCCAGTAATCCTCCTAAAGCATTCCATCGAGCTTGAATTTGCTGGTCAATTGATTTATCTGAGATATTCCAATCAAAATTCCAGATATATTGCAGCGTTGACGTAAACAAACTCCAAAGCCCTGTGAGGGTAAAGTTTATAAGCTTTCCTGCTTCTGCAATTAAAAAACCAACTAACCGACTACCAGCATTCCAAAGCCAACTGATTATATTGTTTTCTCCAGTTGTCTGCTTATCTTCAAACGAGTTTTTGAAAACACGACTGCCGATTGCATTTCTAACGGTTTTAGATTCCAGAGCGCTTTCAACAATATCTGCTAACCCCATAATTCCTCCAGACGCACTTGCAAATTTGCATCTGGAGTTATGCCAACTAACCGAGTACGGCGACGACTGACTTTGTACACTTCAAAATCACGGAAATAGACAGACCTTTCTTGAAAATCAGCAGGAATGGGCATCTCAATAATTACGGGAATAGTCGCGGGGTAAATCTTGGCGGTTTCCCCTGTCGCGTCACTGCTGGCAGTTGTATATCTGGGACGGATGAGAACGTAACTTGAAAGTTTATCCCAGTCTGAACAGAGGAAAGATGCTCTCAGTGTGGCATTCGCGCCGGTAGCTGTCGTTGGGAATTTCACCCAAAGTTTTTTTTCAGCCTGTACCGTACCGAGGTCATTCCACACGCCAATATCATCAGTCCTCGTCCCCATCCCCGCCGCACTCCTCTAGCCATTGGTCATACTCGCCACCTTCGACATATTCTTCCATTTCCTCTTCGTTAACTGCTTCCAGAATGCCAGTTCCAGAACGAGCAACAAAGCAGAAATCCGGGTTGTGATAGGCGAAATTTCGCCAACCTGGGGGGAAACTTGAGTACAAGTAATCTTCAAAAAACGGATGACCGGGAAGGATTAAGCCAGCTTCAGTTTCAATTGGCAATGTAATTGTCATTAGAATGGTGGCTCCCCTGTGCTAAGTACTTTTTCTTCGCTCACAATGTCATATCCAGCTTGGGCGGCATCCCCTTGTTTAGCGGTGGAGAAGAAACTAGAGAAAACTGAGCCACCTGCAAGTAATTTGCTAGCTCTACCTGGGTATGGAGTCGAAGAACCAGAAACTAACTTTCCTCGTTCTACATTGTTGGTGATGTTTGTAGACCTTTTTAATCCCAGTTCCGCCCCATAAGCCTCAAAATCTGCCTTGTTCATGGGAAAACAATACAGCGAAAAATCGCTAAGAGTTGCGATCGCCGTGAGGCTACCACGATTGGCACTAGAAGCTCGTAAACTAACACCGCGACGACCTTTAATTAAATTCCAGCCCGCCGCTTGTGCTGTGGTAATGCTGGGATATGCACAATAGGTACTGACTGTTTGCTGTTGCCCGACAGTTGCGCCAGATATTCTTTTGGTCACTCTGGGCGGCTTAGGAGCTTGAGCGCCAATCACGCGGATTTTACCTGCGGTAACAGCGCTAGCCACGACATGCCCCAAAGCTGTGACATCAGAAGTAGAAATACTAGGAAATGAAGTTAGATCTTTGGGTTTGAACCCGAAATACATAAAATCATTTACAAGTACGAAAACCAGATTAGAGCGCTTTTTACCGCGTGTATTAAGGGACATGTCTATTAACCGCCAGCTGCTGCTGTGACAATCACTCGCTCTTCACTCACAATGTCGTATCCAGCTTGGGCTGCATCCCCTTGTTTAGTAGTGGAGAAGAAACTAGAAAAAGTTGAACCATTTTCGAGTAATTTACTAGCTCTACCTGGGTATGGAGTTGAGGAGCCAGAAACAAGTTTTTTACGTTCAGTTTCAGAAGTGATTGTTGCAGACCCTGTTAATCCCAACTCTGTACCGTAAGCCTCAAAATCTGCTTTATTCATGGGAAAGCAATACAGCGAACCATCACTCAGCGTAGCGATTGCCGTCAAACTACCACGAGCAGCACTAGAAGCTCGTAAACTAACGCCGCGACGGCTTTTAGTTAAATTCCAGCCCGCCGCTTGTGCTGTGGTAATGCTGGGATATGCACAATAGGTACTGACTGTTTGCTGTTGCCCGACAGTTGCCCCAGAGATTTTTTTGGTTACTCTGGGTGGTTTGGGAGCTTGTGCGCCGATGATCATAATTTTACCTGCGACAACAGCGCTAGCCGCGACGTGTCCCAAGGCTGTGACATCAGAAGTGGAAACACCAGTTAAAGATGAAAGATCTTTGGGCTTAAACCCAAAATACATAGCGTCATTGACTAAAACAAAAACCAAATTAGGGCGCTTCTTTCCACGGGTGTAAGATGACATACTTTCTTTTGATAACTAAGTAACCTCAAATGTATGTCAGCGCTTAAAAGTACTGCCATGTAATAAACACGGCTTTATTATCAATGCAGTACTTGCAACAAATGGGTAACAAATGATGCTTGAAATAAATAAAAAGCAGCATAATTAGTGCAATTAACTGGGTGCAGTATGAATGAAAAGGGGTATTAGAACCCTAGGGGTTCTAAAAAAGGACGAGGCTATCTAATGCAGAATTTTTAACACCTATTCAAGAAACGAGAACGATGGAGCTAATTTGCTACCCCTTGATGAGTACGAAAAGCCAACGGTGTATGCGTCGCAGACGTGCTAAGGGATGGCAAACAGGGGGAAGGACATATCACTACGTACCACAGACAAGACTTGTCTTTCGCCTTATGGAACAAACGGGTTTATCCGAAATTACCGTTAGAAAACAGATCCGCGATGAGAGGCTTTGGTTGCTCCAGCAAGACTACGGCACAACCACAATTACCTCGGCTGATGTGTGAATTACTGACCACTGCTTGAGGTATCGCTGGTATCGTTACCAATCTCACGAATTTTTGGCCTTTGGTCGAGAGGTCGGCTATACGGATTTGTGGGGTCAGTTATCCCCGGCTGGGCGATGAATCCTTGTTCAGCTTGTTCTAAGAACGTGTCCCAATCGCTCTTTTTTGGTGCTGGCGGTGGAGTAGGATTATTTGGATCTTGTGGCGGTGGAGTTTTTACAAGGTCATCTACTGCTTTGGAAATATCTACTGCACCTTTTAAAGCGCTTCTGAGCTTTTCTAAAGTATTGCTGGTTCCTAAATTTTTAAAATTCGCTGCTTTCCACATTGCAGCTAGTTCTAAAAGTGGTGCTAAAGCATCATTTAAATCGTCCTTATCATCATTTTCAAAACCTTTGACGCTAACTTCGCCACTGACCAGCATCTTATCTAAACGGGATTCCCCAGGTTTAAAAGTAAATGGCAATTTATGCTCTATCTGTTTACCTTTGTAGCCTAAGTATTCAGAATTGGCTTTACTGTAATCAACTGCCAAAGATGCAGCTTGTTTTGCACTTCCAGCCTCTATCATGCTGTTTACAGTGGCGATTAAATTGGCATTTGACTCTGATTGTAAAATTAATAATATGCCAACAATTTCTGCTATTGACTCGGCTAAATTTGGTAATTTAATGGTTTTTTCTTGATTGCCTTCTTGAGTTAAATCTGCATCTTGAATTTTGATTTCTTGGGGGAATTGTCCAAATTGAGCATTAGTTTGTTTGACTGAATAAGCAAAATATTCAGCTAAACTTTGAATTTGCAATGTTCCGCTATTAGATCTTGTTAGTGAGACAGGAACAGTAGCGGGTAAATTTTCCGAACCAATTTTTTTTAGTATTAATCTTAATAGTCTTTCTAAATTAGAGTTATCTGGACAACATGGCATTTTACAACATTCCTTTTTTGGTGGTGGTGGAGGATCGAGTGATTGATTTGGACATACAAAATACCATTTTTGTATTCTTAAGCTTTTTTTGTAGTCACCGTTAGAATAAACAGTGCTTCCAATAAATGGTCTGTTCACTTGTCTATTAAAAAAACTTGCTTCAGCAAATGAACAATAAGGGATCTCAAATCCTGTTGTTGTTTTTGTTTGAGAATGAATAACAATCTCAGGTGTAGCGCTAGTTCCCACTGCATAATAAACAGTAGCATTAACTTTTATTTTTCTTTCCCATTCCGTGCTGTCTTCTCTAGGATCTCCAAATACTTTGCCATCAATATCACCGTAAGTATTTGAATATTCCACAATACCATTTTCGCCTACGACATTTTTTAAGTATGCTGAGTTTGATTTTAAAATGTATGAGTAATTTACATCAATCGCCAAATTAGCGTTTCTAGGATATCCATTATTAGGAATAATTTTTGGAGTTGGTAATGGATAATAAATTCTTGTTACATCAAGATGTTTCTCTCCATAAAATTTTGCTGGGACATCCCTTGTTCCTGTAATGTATTCTTCTTCATAAATTTCAGATAGAAAATTATTTATCCAAACACCAAAATTACACTGAGGAACAGGGTTTTCTATTATATCTGGCGGTGGCTGAGGAACCCTTGTTATAGGCTCAGGAGGCTTATAGGTGCAATTTGGATTTCTAATAACAATTTGGAAAGGAGGTAGTTTGATAAAAGCTAAAGTGGTATTAAATTCTATTCCAAAATTACATTCATCTTGAACTAGTGAAATTTCAAATCCTATAGGAGCTAAATTGATAGGATTACCCCCACAAAATGGACTATCAGGATATCGGTCACAATCCATCGGATCTGCTGGTTCTGATGGTGTAGCATAAAAAGGCCCGGCAACTGGGACTAGTCCTTCTTGTGGATCTGAAGGTTGGGTAAGAAAATTGTATGCATCAGGGATTCTGTTACTATTTCGCCTGATAAAATTGTTGGGTCTGATCATTGAGAAAACGAATTGATAAACCTTGAGAATAATTATTTAATCGCTGATATTTTGATTGCATTACAGTTAATTCAAATGCCCCATAAATTTTATAGGGCATTTGAAAATCTGCTGGATCATTTCTTCCAATTGGTCGAGAGAATCTATTAATTGTGTCCATTAAACAAATTCACGAATTTCAACTGAACCTGTGCCAGTTGCTAAAATTCCATAAAAACTGCCAATATAAATTTTGTTAGCAGGAAGTTCATAAAAAGCTCCAGCGGGAATTTTGGCCATGTAGCTATTAGTGCTAACGGTTGATACTGTATCTAAATATAAGTTTTGTGTAAGGGTATTAAAAATGGTTAATCCCTTGCGATTAACATTAGCTGGTACAATTTCAGAAGCTGTTTCGTTTAAGCTATTAGTAACTTTATTAGTGGAAGATGATGTATCGTTCGGAATGGTAAATGTTGCAGGAGGATTGTATAAAGGCATAATTAACCTAACTAATTAGGTTGATTGTATGCCGAGTATTTGACTCGTGCCATCGGAAATCGCTGATATATCTCCCAAATAAGCCGCTTCATTAAGAGAAAATTCATAAGTTCCTCTGGGTTGTAGTGGGATACCTTCATTAATAAAAGCTGTCTGTCCAAAATTTAAATAAATTGGATTTGCTCCTACATTAGAGAGTAATACATATTTTCTTGTCGCAATAGCTGGGACAATTATTAAGCTTTGTTGATTTACGGATTGATTAATAAATGTTGATGTAGTAATAGGATTAATAATAGCGCTGTCGTCAACCACCATTTCTAAAATGTAGCTGCCGTGAATTGTAACTAAATCATTGGCTTGCAATACTCCATAGCCTACATCTTGAATTTGTACTCCTACTTTTCCGTTTTCGCCTAACTCAATAGCCAGATTATCTGTAAATCTGTCCATTAAATTGTAAATACGATAAGGATAACCGCTAGGATTTAACAGGCTAATGCCCCCAACTGGATGCCAATCGTTAGAACTGTCTGAAATGTATAAATTTAATTGATATCTAGGAGATTGCCACTCAACATCAAGTACTTTATATAATCTTTCTGTATTACTATCTTCTAAAGAGATATTAGGAAGCGCTACAGGACTTAAACTTTTAATTTGAGCATAGGCTTTAAGATTTTTGATAAATAGATTAGCTGACAATACTTGACCTGAACTAGTAATGTCATTTAAATTATTTTCAATAATAGGTATAATTCCCGTGCCGTTTTGGTTGTTGATTTTTATAGCAATAGTTTTAACTTTATTAAACGTTGTAATCATTGATTATTTGCATTGTGTAATCATCGTTAAACGTGAAAGGCATATTATTTATATTGCACAGAGATATCCATGACTGTTTATCGTCATTGTTTAAAATACCTTCTGGCATTCCTTGAATTAATCCATCCCAAATTCCTTTAAGCAATTGTAAATCTATTGCAGTAATTTCTGGTTTTAGTTCTAATCGTGTAACCGCTATTTCTAATCTAATTTTTAGTTCTTGGTTGGCAGAAGCATTTAGTTTTGCATAACTCTCATTGGTCATCATGCCAATAGTGAATTGAGTTATGTTTGGAGTTATTATAAAATTTTCTATTGCTTTAACTTCTACTAATTCACCTACTTGGTTGTAAATTTCAATGTTCATGGTTTAACTCTAAATCTTAATAATGGAACCCAACTAGCAATTAATAGATTAGATACAGGAGCAATTTCAGGAAAGCTGCCAAAAGTAAACCCAGAATGATAATAAGTTGAAGAAGCTGTAGAGAAGTTAACGCTACTACTAGACATTCCCCAAAAGTTTAAGCCACCAGAAACATTTGTAGAACCATTTAAACCTATATTCGTATTACTAGCGTAAGCTAAAGCATAATTATTTTTTTTTAATTGTAAACTCGGTATGATGATTTCTTTAATTGCGGTAGTAGAACAATCAATATTTACATCGGGCATTATAAGCTTATTGGGTCTACCATTATAAATGTCATAAATACCTATTTTTAGTATTGCGTTAGTATTGGCAGTTGTCACATTAACAACAAGTCTATCAATTTGTATATCTTCAAAAATTGGCATTAAGCCATAAAGCATCATGAGCGGCTGTACTGTAGGATTGTTTGACCCTAAAGTTCCTAAAAAAGGAGTGAAATTATAATATTGTCCAGGTATATAACCAGGATGAAAATTAAAACTAGATTCTGTTGAATAAGAAATCGGCATAATCTAAATCAAAAGTGATTTTTAGTAATATTAGCCTGTTGCTCGTAAATTGCTAATAAAATTACTTGCTATTTTTGGGTATATTCCAGTTTTATGTATTTTCGGAAGTAACTTCACGGGGTCTATATCTTGCTGTGTAAGTATTCCAGCAATACCCCCTAATTAAGTATTTAAAAATATACCGATTTAACCTTACAACAGGGTTAAACCGGAACTTATGCAAACATACGAAGATATCGCCTGAGTAACTGTACTGAAGCTATTAGAGTATTAATTTATTCAAATCTTTAAGATTCATCAGCAGGACAAAGCTGAGTAGGGGGAATACGCTGAACATTCATTGCTGTGCGATCGCAACTTTTGACCCTGGTTATGCGATCGCCCTTACTTTACAAATATTTTTGAAACTTCTCCATCAGCTGAAAATCACCATAGCGTCGAACTACATACCGGATTGCTCTTATACCTAAGCGATAGCGTTCTCCCTTGGTCAGTTTCAGTGTTCGTTTAATAAACTCGCCTGGGGCGAGGGTAGTATCTTGCAGCATTTGCAAAAGCTCATTTTCTGTGGGTAAGCCGTTGAAATTTGGATAGGTATCTAGTGTATTCTCACCGCTTGAAGTGGCAGTACTGTTTGATTTCTGGGCAGATACAATTTTTGATGGAGTATTGTTTTCAGTATCTACGGCTGATACTTTAGCCCCTGGGGGGTCTTCTGGTGGTATCTCCAGTATTTGGCACATATCCAAGTAGATGCCTTTGACGTACTCCCAGCGATCGCCGTCATTGGGGGTGATGTTCCACAACGTTTTGATAATCACTTGGGGGGATTGCCCTTGTTCTCTTAGCTGTTTAATTTGCTGTAATCGTTGTTGTGCTTCTGTTGGTGGACGATTATCAAAAGGCTGGACTGTTTCTAGTGTTTTTGGTTGCGGTCTGCGCTGCTGGCGAAAGTGAGAATATAAATGTCCCCATCCTTCAGCGAGGGGGATAGTCAGGGAAAGTTTTTGGATGGACTGGATGTTTTTAGGAGGATTGCCCTTTTTGACAAACTTACTGTAATCGGCATGGGTCGGATGCACTGCAATTTGAGTTGGTACGCAACCACCTACAGCACAGGGATAAGCAACAGAGTTGAGATGTTGCTTTCTAGGATCGGTGTTTCGCCAGCGATCGCCTAAACTTCTGGCAGCTGCCCCCAGTGCTAGTAGAAAGTAGTTGTTTCGCATGGCCGCGGACAAAGGTAAGTCTTCAACGTTAGGACTTTGGTTAAGGGCAATGAACACAATGTCATATTTTCGCCCTTCAGCACCCAAACGTTTGAGTGCTATCTCCATCTGCTGGGGCTGCTCGAAGTTGATTAGGCATGAGTTAATTTCATCAGCAAATACAATTACTGGATCGCCGTTTTCAGGAAGTTCGCGCCGGTCGTCCAAAAGTTCAATTAATAACTCTATCTGGGCTTCTATCCCCTCAAAACTACTAATTACAGGGATTTCTAATTGCTTCCACAGTGGATTTCTGCTGGCGTGGGGGTCAAGTGCCAACATTTGGGCGGGTTTATTCTTGGTCAGATGTCCGGCCAGCCAACAAGCAACGGACGTTTTACCATAACCAGTGTTACCAACAATAATGATGCCGCTGGCTTCATCCTCTACATCATCCCAGTTGTAAAAATCGAGAGTATCACTCGTTTGGTCGTTGCCTGCCATCGGCAAGGCTGGTTTTTCTTCTTTACCAGAGAACCCATAACTGTTGTAAATTGCCATATTCCCAGCTTCGATACCAGCGCTAATATTCGCCATTTGCATCAACAGCGGCGCGGCTGCCCCCAGCATGGCGAACTCTTGTTCAAGTTCATCAATTTGATCTTCGTTGTCGTGTTCCCTTTCCACAACAGCTAAATCTGCCTCCATATCCATGATCCGCTGTTCAGTGGTTTTAGTTCTGGCTATTTGCTTTTGTTCTTGTTGATCGTTGTCCATTTCCTCGCCATTAGAGGCGAAAATAGCAACAGATGAAGCAAGTATCAAGCACATTGCAGCCGTGATTGTGCGGTGTGGACTGTACTTATCTTTGGGTGCAGATTGAGACGACATTAAGACAAATGATAATCCGGCCAGGATGATGCCACTAGCAAAGGCTGTATTAGGAGTCAATTTGATTTCCATATCACCCCCACGCTGCCAGCAGTAGACCAAGCTGAACCGACAGAGCGATCGCAGTAATAGTAATGCGGGTTTCTTGGGGCAGTTCGAGTAGAGATTCTCCGTTGCTCCTTCCCCAAGTAGAAGCGATCGCCACAGATGCAATGATTCTGATGCCCCAGGTTAATTGCCATGTTGGAGCGATTAACAAGCCAATTAAATTAGCCCCAGAGACTCCAGCCAAAAACCAAGCAACGTACCTGAGGTACTGCCAACGACTTAATCTATTCATAAGTAGAGCGATAGAACTGCATTTGGATGGACGAGTCGCCCATCCAAATTTTTTTACAAGTCGATGTCTCCAGGTTGGAGAGAGTAAGTTTGTTTAGTTTCTCTGACTGCTTTTAAGCGTTCGCGGAAGCTGGCACGAGCATTATTTTGGTTAACTTGGTGCTTGTGATTTGACAGTTGAGAGTCAAGTTGAAATTTAGTCTTGGCTTCTCTGCCCGATTGATTAACCACCTGTCCGACGTATCGCACTGCTAGCCTTGCTTTCAACAAGATATTAGAGACGTTACCTGTAACTTGAGCGTGGGTTTTGCTCAGTTCCCCTAGGTGGACGGCTCCTTTCTCGTCAAGTTTGGCCGTGGACTGAACAATTTTGGTAGCAGCATCTAAAACAGCACCTCTAACTCGGTTTTGTTGATCGATTACTTCTGGCACATCCTCGATCGCTTGAGTCATGTTGTTAGCGTAGGTGTGCCAGCGCTGCGCTTGGTCTTTCATGCCAATTTTGATAGCATCTGACCGCTGCACATCTTCTTCGGTCAAGTTGCCACTGGTTTTACAGCCAAACGGCAATTTTGAGGACAGATTATCAGCGAGTTTTTTACCTTGTCCAGCCCGAAACCCTTTTAAGTCGTGCTTTTCACCTTTGTAGGTGTATCTTTTCATGTTTTACCTCTGGATTGATAATAGTTCCCAGCCTTACCCCAGCTTGGAGAATTACCCAGCACCCGACCCCCACCCCTGTAAGTGCTAAAGGAATAAGTAATACTTCCATTAGTCCACTGCTGCTCACTTCGCTGATGTCTTCCTCTTCTTGGCTAAGGTCGGGGCGGGTAATACGTCGTTTGATTACCCGTTTCATAGTTGCATTGGTTTTTGGTGGCAGCGATTAAGTAAAAGCTGGCAGCGAGGGCAACTACCCCCACACCAACTGCTACCCATCGCTGTACTGCTCCGGTGGTAGAGCGTATTTTGGGGAATCATGCCACTCCTGCAAAGCTTTAATTTCTATTTCAAAGTTGCTGGTAATGCCATTGCCAAACGACTTAATCAACTGAGGCGCAACCTTTCCCATATCCCCATTGCCCATACGCTCAAAGGCTTTTTGCAAAGCATCAGCCCAAACAAAGTCAACAATGTTATCAGCTAATTGACTTGAAATAGCTGATAACTGGCTTGTACCTCCCTGGGCGGCATCTTCACCTATTTGCTCAGTTCGACTTGAATATCCACGCTCTTGCTTCTCCTGGCGGAGTGCTTCAGCTACTGCTTCTAGATCTGTCTTGTTCACGGTATTCCTTTAGTTGTTGTGCGATCGCTTTAATTGCTTCTTTGCGTCCGCGTTCTTGGACCAGCTGGCGAAATATCCACAAAACCTCAAAGTCTTGAGGACTAAAGCCGCCGCTGTGCTTGGTATAGGTAATTAACCCCAAAGCTTCTACAACGGCTCTATCTCTCCTAACTTGGCTGGGGTGGACTTTGAGCAATTTTGCAGCTTGGACAATTGGTATCCAGGCAAGTAATGGGTCAAATTTGAGTCGATTTGTAGTCACGATTTTTATTTGACTCATGAATGACTAAACGCAAAAAGCCCACTGGTGAAAGTGGGCGTGGTGAAGTAAGATACTATCGCCCTCCTTTCAGGTCGCGTCTGATGGAGTGGAAGTCCTCCGGTGGTGAGACACCGGGGGCATAAGTTTTAATTAGGTTTAGCGAACTACGGATACATTTTTGCTATAGCAGCCAGTGCAGATTTGGTTGATCACCGCTTGCATTAAACCTTCTTGATCGCTAACAGATAGCTTCTCAGGTATTTCGCTGCCTAGTGCCAAGATTTCACTACGGCATTCTTCTGGGGCAGTGCAGCACAGGTGAGAAGCTAGGGAGACTATCAAAGATAGTTTTTCTCGCTTGGTCATTTGTTCAAACCTTGACCCGTAACGCTCTTGTAACATTTCTAGGTAGGAACCATCCCCAGGAGTGTAGTTAGTCCAGTACCCTATTGGCTGTGTCATTGGTTGTAAAATCCTTATAGATAAAGACCGTGCTGGCGACTTGCAAGATGGTTGTCAGCATTTTTTATTGCTTCTGTTATGCTGTTCGACATCCGTATTCCTCCTTTTTAGTTTCTCCAGGGTGTTCAGCTTCATTCTGGAGTTTCAGTATTTAGTTATCGCTACCCGGCGACGCTACGACTTATGGGTAATTGGCGATCGCTTAGAAGAACACACTCACCACGGGCAGGTCTTTCTCTATTGCACTACTGGCGGTAGGCTGCCATCTCTACTTGGTTTGGGGTGAGTGGTGTTCTAAATTGCTAAAGCAAAGCTATTTAGGCTGTACCTTCTCTCGCTCGTAAGCTTCGATTAATTCATCAAGCGTGCACTCAAAAATTGCCATCAGCATTTTGGTTTCGGAAAACGTTAACCGTGGTCTAGTTACTCCGCGCTCCCAATCACTGATGGTTGCGACTTTTTTGTCAAGGGCAATTGCTACTTGCCTTTGAGTCAAGCCGACACGCTTTCTCAATTCCATTGGAGTTAGTGTTTTTTTTTCTTTTGTCATACTATACTAACAACGGAACCTTGACAAGGTTCCGAAATAACGGAACCTTGCTACAGTTCGGTATACAACTTCGGGCGGAACCGTTTGCAAGACACTTCCGCCCATTTACTACATTCACATCCTTGAGCGCTAATTTTGAGCGAAAAGTCACGGAGTGAATTATGTAGCTTTGGTTAAGTGCCTTTTTTACACAGCACCTAGCCGCTAACGGGACTTAAGGAAAAATCAAGCCCAAATAAAGCCGAAACTGGCTTTATGAGCGGCAAATACGTCACGATTAACAGTCAACCACTCAATAAATCGGAAAGAAATAGCAGTTCTAAAGGCTTCTAAAGCCTCAGTAAAAGTGTTCAACGGTTTAGTTGCCCACCTACGTCTAAAACCACCAGTCAACTGATGCCAAAGGACAAAAGTATAGGCACAAAATACCAAGATAAAATGTCGCATGAGACTGGTTTTATCTCGGACTTGATATTCTTTCAATCCTAAAAAACCCTTGGCTTCTCTATAAAAGACCTCTACCCAATTGCGTTGAGAATAGGTGTTTACTATCCATTCTGAAGTTACAACAGATGTAGAAACATTGGTAATAAAGTAGTCGATATCTGTGGCATCAGAAAAAGTAGCAGCATTCATGACGATAGCTATACTTCGTTTACCTTCCAGACGTGATATCTCTACTTCAAAAGTTGCTACCCATACTTTTCTAGGTTTATCTAAATTGAGTTGAGTTTCGCTAAAAGCCTCTTGGGGTATAGACTTTGCTAACTCATCTATCCTAATTGTTCGTTGATTATTCTCTTGCTCACTAATTGTGACTTTCCGATTTTTGGCTATTCCTCCTAAATACTTTAATTTGCGATTTTCTAGTTCTAATAGGAATGATGTATTGTTACCATATCCGGCATCTACAATCACTATTCCTGGTTGATATCCTCGCTCTCTTGTTTGGTCTATTAACTTAATTGCTATCTCTGTTTTTTTCTCAAATAGAGGGTCTTGTTTTCCTTCGGGTAATGAATCAGCGTGTTGATATAACTCTATATCTAATGGTAGGCTTTTTCTCCCATCATATAAATGAGTTGTTACCACCACTATTCCATTATCTGTCTTGCCAATTTCTCCGATATATTGTCTTCCCACACCTTCGGTAAAGTTACCACTTTTCCTATGCCCTGAATCATCAATTATCAAGCTAAATCCCCTACTGATTTTAGTCTGACTACACTTGTTCATTACCTCTAAGCGTCGTTCATTCACCTTTGTGGCCGACCAAGGGGAATCTGTCAAAAAGTGGTGTAATCGGTGGTAATTTACTCCTACGGCATTTTCTGCGAGCTGGAACAAGTTTTTCCGTTCGCTTTCTCCTAACAACCCCCCTAAATAATGTCTAAACTCCCTTTTTTGCGCTTTATGACCAAATACATCGTCAAACCTTTGACACCATTTTTCAAAGCATGGGGGCATAGCTGTGGGAGTTGTCTCTTTCATGGGGGTTAGTTTGACGTAAAACCTATGCTAATTCTGCATTATAGCCTTTTTTATTCTCTTTTTTTGCCTAAGTCCCGCTAATTAACTAAACAGGAATAAGATGTTTCAACAATTCGACCCAAACAAAGAAAGCGGAGATTGTCTAGAAAACAGCATCCAATCTCCGCGTCTTGAATTAATTACAAATCAGCGTAGTCTTTCAACGCTGAGCTACTGGTCACTATCGGGAATGAACTCTAAGTCAATAGAAGCACTCATTTTGTAAGGCGCTCCTAAGTCATCGGGTAAGTCGTAAACGTTAATACCAAGTGGTTCAAGAACTTCTTTATGAAAACTTTTCCACTGTCGCGAGTTAAAGCTGACAGGATGCCTGCCTGTTTCCCATCGGTAAACAGTGCTTCCTGTTGTGCCAATTTTTACCGCAAACTGCTCACGGGTCAGATTTAATGCCTCACGTAATTGCCTTAAAAAAGACACGCCTTCCACAAAATTTGGTTTTTTGTTTATCACGATAGCAAAATGCTATGCAATTTGCATAGGCGAAATGCCAAACAGATTGCATAGTTTAAGTAAAGTACATTTTTTGGGCAGATGTGCAGCCAAACAGATCTGCCCATTCACTACATTCACATCCTTGAGCGCTAATTTTGAGCGAAAAGTCACGGAGTGAATTATGTAGTTTCTGCTAAGTGCCTTTTACACAGTACCTAGCCGCTAATTAGCCAACAAAAAAGCGGAGGTTAACTGCTGCTTTTTTTGCAGGTAGTCTCCGCAGATCGATAACTAACAGCCAATGACTAAACCTAAACCATTTGAAATTTCTCTACTACCACCCCCGCCAGAGTGGATTAACTTCCAACATCCCGACTTTCCCAAATACTTCTACAACAGCAATGACCAAAACCATAGAAGAAGAAATCATGTCTGGTGATTTACGCTACGCAGTAGAAATTCTGACAGAAGCGTTTGAACGAAGACTGCGTAAGGAAATAGGAAGCCTTAGCCAGTACCCATATACCGAGTTAGTAGCCTGGAAAAATGTACTTAACTCGGTTGCTACAGAAATCCAAGCAATCTGTGATCAACCTTACTGATGACCGACTCCAAAGACCCAACACAGCAACGACTTGACAAGTTAGAGCGCACTGTAGACATCTTGCGATCACATCTGTTGATCGCATTAGAAACGAATTATGCCCTTGCTTCTGAACTTGCAGAACTAAAAGGTCGCCAACAAGACAAAGACTTAATTTGCACAAGAATACTGAGTGAATTTAACACTTTAAGCACTCTCAAAACAGTAGCAAATCAATACAATCGAGGCAAATAAACAATGAATAAATGTATAAAAAAAAAGGACGAATGTTCGCGCATTCCCCCCTCAAAAATAACTTGCAAAATATTCGATTTCAAGTTAACTCTAACATTTTTAAAGGGAGGTGAGCAATAATGGTAAGCTCATTTTCCCGGTTAGAATCAACTTTTGACTTTAGTTCTCAAGACAATAGTTTACCTCCACAAGAAATAGAAGCCGAAGAAAAGATATTAGGCGGCATCTTGAATGATCCATCAGCCATTGGCAGAATTTCGGACAAGTTGGAGCCAGAGCATTTTTACATTTCAGCACACAAAGAAATCTATCAGATTTGTTTAGAACTAGCAAAAAAACAGCAGCCAACAGACTTATTAACTGTTACTAGCTACCTAACAAGGCAGGGATTACTAGAACGTATTGGCGGTAGAAACAAGCTAGCAGATTTAGTCTATAGAACTGTTAGTGCAATCAACATAGATCACCATGCTCAACTAGTTATTGATTCAGCATTTCGTCGTCAATTAATTAAATTTAGCAGCTACACACGTAAGCTTGGACACGCAACAGAAATAGAAGTTTCTGAAGCAATGTCACTTTTCAAAGAAAACTCAACTTCCCTTCACGAATTGTTCTCGTTTCAGTCAAAAGAAGATCGAGAAACTTTGGAATACAACAAAATGATTGAGGCGATTAGACAGATTGAACTTGAGTGCCTCGACCCTGGGAAGAGACTTTTTAAAATGTCTAAATTGTCTAAAAAGCTTGGTCAATCAATTAAGGATTTAGAAAATATCTACTTTAAATCCTTGATCCACTCAGAGAACGAAGGATTAATCAGTATGCAAGAAATCATAGAACTTTACGGCAATGAGATCCGCCAATGGCTCATACACGGATTTCTACCCAAAGGTACTACGGTACTGCTCCATGCCAAAGGTGGCACGGGCAAGACTCGCCTCAGCTACGACTTTTTCTACCATTTGGCGACAGGCACACACTGGCAAGGATTCCCTGTCACCAAGAAAAGTAGATGTCTAGTGATTCAAACGGACGAGTCGCCTAACGATATGTTGTCTGCTCTAGAAGACCGAGGCTTTACCGACGACATGGACATTCGCTACAAAACCAAATGGACAACAGACCACATCCAGCATCTACGTCAAGAGATTGAAGAGTTCCGGCCTGACATAGTTTTGATTGACTCTTTAACCTCGGTCAGTCGTCACTCGACCTTCACCGAAAATGACACCGAGTACGCTAGACCAATTCTTTTGCTTAGAGATATCGCCCAAGAATTTGGATGCACGATCTTGATTATTCACCACAGCAACAGCAACGGTGAATCTAGAGGAACCAAAGCCATTTTTAACAGCGTGTCTGAGGTATGGTCACTCAAACGTGACGACCAAAATAATGCCGATGGGTTAGAGCGTCTACTGACAATTGAAAAATCTCGCTCACGCGCACCCGCCGCCTATCGTTTGAGATTTGAGCCGGAAGACAAATCATGGACTTGCTTAGGACGAACAGACGAAGACCCCGCCTCACCCAACGCCACCATCAAAGATGCGATCGTGCAGTTCTTGTTGGACAACCGAGGCACACCATTTGAGGCTGAAGAAATTGCCCATGCTATGGGTGACAATTTAAACACTGTTCGCAAATTATGCTTCCAATTGGTTCAAGACGGCATTATCACGCGGTTAAAGCCGAAAGCCTTAGGTAGAGGCTATTCCAACCTTTATTTGATTGAAGGTGAAACATCAGACACCAGTGATACCCCCAAAAATCAGTACAGGATCACTTCTTTGAACGCAAACACAGTAGTTTCAGCCGAAAGTGATAAAAGTGATCCAAGTGCCACCAATATCCGGGATCACTTTTTTTCTCCAGTAGAGGCAAGGGTTACAGGCGAAAGTGATCCGATCCCCCTTAAAAATGCACTAATAAACGAGTCAGAAATTTCCTCGAAAAAATCGCAAATTTTGGATTTTGAGGATCACTTATCGCCAGAACCTTTGCCAGATATAGAAAAAAAAGTGATCCTCATAAGTGATCCTCAAAGTGATCCAGAAGTGATCCAGGCAATAGACCCCCTGAGGGGTCAGACCCCTGGATCACTTAAAAAGGGGTCTGACCCCTCACCCACCCAGGCAGAACCACCAGAACCACAAATAAAAGGTGAATTGCCTCTTACCGATGTATCAATAAGTTTGCGTTTTGGCGATGAAGTGGAAGTTGTTGCAGGGCAGCACCGGGGGCAAACGCTAATAATTAGCTCCATCGATGGCACTGGTATTTGGCTAAGGAAACAGAGTAAGGGGTTTGCTCCACCTATGGCGAATAACGGGCAACCTTACCAACCACATCAGTTAAGGAAGGTTCAGTGATGATTACCGATCAGCAATTAAAGGATGTGGCTGAAAATTACGTCTTAAATGAATATGCCCGTCCTGGCTTGACTGCTTACATATATGAGGATGCAGACGACCCAGCGGATGACACGACCTACCACACTTACGCTACCGAGTGGCCTAAGCCTGATGAAGACGCGCTTTCTTCCTGGGAAATTATCGATACAGAAATTCAACTAGTCACAGTAGAAGAACGTAATGAGGAAGAAAAGGAGTACGAAGTTGTAGTCGAAGCTCTGGTGACTATTGGCTATAGCGAAGACGAAGAAAAGGAGGATGAAGACCCAGAGCCGCAAGAAAGGATTATTTCTGTATATATCGGAGTTGATTCTAACGGTCAGCTATTTGTTGCCAATGCCGAAGAATGAGGATAAGTGGATTAGCACCGATAGACGTAGCAATAAGCTTGTCATCCGCTTTCATGTCAACGGATTTAGCAAGCAATTCTTCATTGCCACAGGGCTAGAGGATACGCCCAGAAATCGAGAATTGGTGAAGCTGCGACGAGAGATGATTCAAGCTGACATCTCTTTAGAACGGTTCGATGCATCGTTGCAGTCGTACCAGTTTCAACCAAGCCGTAATAGTGCCACACTGTACCGTTTGTCACAGTCTTACGATTATGATTTGGGCGAATTGTGGGAAAAATTCACAGAGTTTAAAAAAGCGCTTCTAGAAAGAACCACAATATACGGAAAGTACAAGGGAATAGCACGATATATTGCCAAATTGCCCACAAAGTCATTAAACCAAGCCCCACAGATTCGGGATTGGTTATTAACTAACACGACTCATTTTATGGCTTGGACGCTGCTACAAAGTTTTAGTGACTGCTGCAATTGGGCAGTTGACTCAGGACTGATTGCCAATAACCCATTTGAAAAACTCAAAATCAAAAAACCGCGCCGTAGCTCCGAAGATGACGACGATTATCGAGCGTTTACTCTTGAGCAGCGCGACACCATAATTGCAACCTTTGAAAATCACCGGGTTTACAGTCACCACGCTAATTTAGTCAAATTCATGTTTTGGACTGGTTGCCGACCGGGCGAGGCGTTTGCTTTAACTTGGGCAGACGTTCAAGAAAATGCCACCCGCATCCTGATCAACAAATCCTGTAACTTGTTTCGAGTCAAGAAAGGCACAAAAAACCGCAAAAAACGGATATTTCCCACATCCAAAGGATCAAAGTTACAAAATCTACTGCTAGGCATGAAACCGCCCGCCGGAGAATTTAGCCCTCACTCGCTTGTCTTTACCTCAAAAACTGGCCGCCCGTTAAATAGTTGCATTGTGCAGCAATTTTGGAGCTTGAAGGTAAAGTCTGGTAAAAATGGCTATCGCCGTGAATATCCAGGAGTAATCAGGGAATTAGCCGCAGTTGGAAAAACCCCGTATTTAGAGTTTTATGCTACCCGTCATACTTTTGCGACTTGGGCGATCGCTTCTGGGGTGACACCGGAAAAAGTAGCGCGATGGATTGGGGATGAGGTACAGACAGTTTTGAAATTTTACTGTCACCCGAATGTTGTTGATTCGGAATGTCCTGATTTTTGATAAATTCAAAAATACCTGATGCAGAAATTTTTGGATGAGTTGCTACTGCTACTTGCTACTGAATTGCAAACTAAAACCCTTATTTTTTAAGGGTTTTAGTGTAGGAGGAATCTTGATATGATTGTCTTGCCACCAGATTTAGATAGAGAAACAATAGAAGTTGAGCGCAATTTATTAAAAAAAGAATTGCGTCGTTTTGTGGAATTTGCTGATTTAGCTGATAACGCGGGTGAAGCAAGAATGAAGTTGTTAGCTTTACAAAAGCGTTATGGACTATTAGATATTTAATAAATTACGGTAAATGTAAAGTTTTTTTGATGTTTGAAATTAAGGTCAGCTTTTGTGAAAAGATAATGAATAATGGGATATAATTCAAATTTTTAAGGACGCTTATATTTCCATTATATTAATTTCAGTATAACAGAAAAACTTCAATTAATTACTAAAAAATAAACTTAAAAATTTCAATCAATAAATTGCCCAAAATAAAGATTAGGCTAATCGTGGCTTTACTGATGTAAATACAGCATTAGAGGCAGTTAAAATAGAAAAAACTATTTAAAAATTGGTAATGTCACAAGAACTAAATATAGATGATGTCCAGGAGCCAATTAACAGCGCCTCACCGGAAGTACAACAAATTATTGAGCGAGTATGGAAGCTGGAAAAAAGTAGATTAGATCGAAAAAGCAAAGGTCATATTAATGATGATATTTTAGATATTGTGAAGGAAGCTGTAAAATGAAGCTGACTTCAGTTAAGTTGTGCAATTTTCGCTCATTTTATGGTACAACGCCAGAGATGCTCTTGGCGGGAGGGAATATCCATAACACAACAGTTATTCATGGTAATAATGGTACTGGTAAAACCAGCTTATTGAATGCATTTACCTGGGTGTTATATGAGAAATTTAGCGCCGCTTTTGCATCGACCGAACAGTTAGTAAATAAACGAGCGATCGCCGAAACACAAAGAGGACAAGCTGTAGAATGTTGGGTAGAGATTGGGTGGGAACATGAAGGCAACCGCTACCGAGTTAAACGTTCTTGTCGAGTTTACAAAAATGCCAGTGAACTAGAAGCAGGAAAAACACAGTTAACTATGTGGGTAAGCGGTGATGATGGCAAATGGAACTTACCAACTCAGCCATCAGAAGACATTATTAATCAGATTTTACCCGCTAGTTTACATCAATATTTTTTCTTTGATGGTGAGCGAATTGAAGAAATCGTCCGTTCTGACAAAAAAGCAGAAATTGCCGAAGCTACCAAGATTTTTTTAGGTGTGGAAGTAATTGAACGTTCAATTACCCACTTAAAAGAAGCCAAAAAAAGTTTAGAAACCGAGTTAACAACTATAGGAGATGCAGAAACTAAACAGTTGTTGCGTCAACAAGAGAAATTAGAAAAAGAAATTACAAATATTACTCAACGCCAAACAGAAATTAAACAAGAATTAGAGTATCAAAAAACTTTTAAAAAAGAGACAAGTAACCGTTTAAGAGAATTGAGTGCGGCAAAAGAGTTACAAGAAAAACGACATAATTTAGAATCACAAAAAGAGGCAAACCGAGAAGAACTGAGGAAAACTAGAGAAGCGCTAAAAAAAGCAATTTCTGCACGAGGTTACACAGTGTTATTGGCAGAAACTACAAATCAGTTCCGTGCAATTATTAATGATTTAAAGCAACGAGGTGAATTAACTCCAGGAATTTCGCGGGAATTTATCAATGAATTGCTGAAAACTCAACGCTGTATTTGTGGTACAGATTTAAACATAGGCAGTCATTCCCATGCTCATGTACAAGTTTGGTTAGATAGAGCAGGTTCTTCGACTGTAGAAGAAACCACAATTCGCATGAGCGCTCAAGTAGATGATATTGATCAGCAAGCAACAGCATTTTGGCAAGAAGTGGATCGAGAACAAGCCAGAATTGAACAATTAAGACAAATAATATCTCAAATTGAAACTGAACTAGATAGCATTCAAGAACGACTACGCAAAGATCCCAATGAAGAAATTAGCAGTTTACAAAAACGTCTAGATGAAATTGAAACTAAAATTGATGAATTAAATAGAGAGCAAGGTGCAAATCAGCAGCAAATTACCCACTTAAAAACAGCAATCGATGCTTTGATCAAACAAATCGCCAAGCAGAAATTGAATGAAGAAAAGCAAATATTAGCACAACGACGCATTAGTGCTACCCAAGATGCGATTGAACGGTTAACAGAAGTTAAAAATCGTCAAGAACAGCAGTTTCGCCTGCAACTAGAAAAACGAGTGCAAGAGATATTCACTGAAATTTCTTTTGCACCTTATACTCCGAAAATAAGTGACAAATATGAGTTAACTTTAGTAGAAAATACAGCAGGTATCGAAGCACTAGTTGCAGCATCCACTGGAGAAAATCAAATTCTCAGCTTATCATTTATTGCCAGTATTATTGATAGAGTCCGGGAATGGAGCGAAAAGCGAAAAATGATGATGATTCCCGATAGCAGTACTTTTCCTATTGTCATGGATTCGCCATTTGGGAGTTTGGATGAAATTTCACGGCGACACATTGCTCAGACAATTCCGAAATTAGCGAATCAGTTGATTGTGTTAGTAACTAAAACACAGTGGCGGGGTGAAGTCGAAGCAGAAATGACAGACAGAATTGGTAAAGAATATGTGCTGACATACTATTCTTCTAAGCCAGATTGCGAACAGGATTATATTGAATTAGGTAAAGAAAGATATCCTTTGGTTAGGCAAAGTCCTAATGAATTTGAGTATACAGAAATTATCGAAGTTGAACGAAATCAAGGATAGTAGCATATTCGTGGACAGTGAACAGATCCCCGACTTCTTTGAGAAGTCGGGGATCTGAGCCTCTCAAGATCACAAACTAGTATTAAAATAGACTTTGAGTAGATTTTGATTTAAATATAGAAATTTATTCAGTGTATATACTTAATTTATACCAAGCTGATTTACAATCGATTTGCAGATATCACAATAAAACCAGCACATTTACCTTATTTTGTTATTTATCTTTTTTTTATCATCAATTCGGCAAAAATTAAAATTTAACTTAGAACTTGCCATGATTAAGGATATTCAACAAATAAAAATTTTATTAGTTGATGATTGTCCAGAAGATTTACAATTTTTATCTGATATTCTCTTGGCTCAAGGTTATCAATTACAAACAGTAACTTCCGGACAATTGGCAATTGATGAGGTATTAAATCTAACACCTGACTTGATTTTACTTGATATTCTGATGCCAGAGATGAATGGTTATGAAGTTTATCAAAAATTGAAAGCTAACCAAAATACTCAGAACATTCCGATTATTTTTCTTGGTACTCTTGACCATCTCTCTAAAAATTTCAATTTTTTTCAACTAGGTGTTGATTATATTAATAAACCATTGCATTCTGAAGAAGTTTTAGTACGCATACAAAATCAACTGACTCTTCAAAACCTACAAAAACAGTTAAGATATCAAAATAAACAATTAGAAATTGCACTAGCACAAGTAAAGCTATTAACATCAGAAACTTGCAAGAATGAAGCTTCTTGGAGAGATTGCATTCAAGTAGAATCTGCTTTAAAAGCTAGTGAACGTAAATATCGCCACTTAGTTGAGACATCCCAAGATATCATTTGGTCACTGGATGTATCTGGACGAATTACCTTTATTAATAGTGCTGTTAAAAGAGTTTGCGGCTACGAACCTCAAGAAATTATCGGGTGTTCTTGGTTTGATTTTATTTTGCCTGAACAGGTGGCTCATGTTCAGCAAATATTTGGATGTCTTGTGAATGGAGAGCCAATTTTTCAGCATGAAATTACATGTATAGCAAAAGATGGTTATTCACTGCATTTGATGCTGAATGCGATCGCTTTACGAAATGAAGACAATTTAATTATCGGGGTGACAGGTACAGCTAGTGATATTACAGAACACAAACGGGTTGAACAAGCCTTAAAGGCAAATACCGTCAAGCTCCGTAACTATAATTTAGTAATAACAAAACTAGCGAAAAATCAGCTGCTGTATCAAGGTGATTTAAAAGCAGCTTTAAGTGCGATCACAGAAGTAGGTGCTAAAAATATAGCTGTAGAAAGAGCCAGCGTCTGGTTATATGACGAAACAGCCACTCGTTTTGAGTGTCTGGACTTATTTGAAGAAAGTCGCAATCAACACAGCGAAGGATTTTCTTTATCAACGTCAGACTATCCAGCTTATTTTCACGCTTTACAGCAAGACGAGGTAATTGCCGCAGATGATGCCTATAGTGATCCTAGAACTAAACAATTCTCTGAATCTTATTTAGCTCCATTGTGCATCACTTCTATGCTTGATACCCCCATCAGACTGGCAGGAAAGACCGTAGGAGTTTTATGTCTGGAGGCGGTAAGAGTAACTCATTCTTGGACATTAGAAGACGAAAATTTTGCTCGTTCTTTAGGACATTTAGTATCTTTGGCCTTAGAAGCACGGGAACGCCAACGAGCAGAAGCAGCACGCCGCGCCTCCGAAGAAAAGTTAGCATCAGCCTTTAGATCATCTCCTGACCCGATCGCCCTTGCCACTTTTCCCAAAACACGCTACATAGAAGTTAATGACAGTTTTTGTCGGTTATTTGGCTATTCTCGCTCTCAGGTCATTGGTCGGACTAACAAAGAGTTAAATATTTGGGTGAACCAAGAAGAATGCAGTTTCCTCGCCCAATTTATTCAACATCATAAAGCTATTCGTAACTATGAAGTTGATTTTCGCACTGCCAGTAAAGAAGTAAAAACAGCACTGTTTAGTGCGGAAATGATTGATATTGATGGACAACAATACGTACTAGGCACAGCTAAAGATATCACTGAACGCAAGCAAGCAGAAAATGAAAGTCGTTTGCTACTGTTAACATCTCAAGCCATCACTCGCGCCATTGACGTAGATAGTGCATTAGTAACCGTCCTCCGCTTAATTTGCAACACTATTAACTGGGACTTTGGTGAAGCATGGATACCCAGTCATGACGGCACTATTTTAGAACATAGCTTGGTCTGTTATGCAGAAGAAAGCCGTTTAGAGGCATTTTGCCGCAAAAGTCAAAATTTTAACTTTGCTATGGGTGTAGGATTACCTGGACGAGTTTGGCAGTGTCGGCAGCCAGAATGGATAGAAGATGTTTCTCATATTATGCAACCAGTTTTTTTGCGATCGCCACAAGCAGCAGAAGTAGGATTAAAAGCTGGTTTTGGTGTGCCAATTCTCAGTGGTAGCGAAGTATTAGCTATTTTGGTATTTTTCAAACGTAATGCTGCACCAGTTGATCAGCGTTTGCTCTTGCTAGTGGGTGCTGTTGCTGCCCAATTAGGCGGGTTAATTCAGCGTAAAGTAGCAGAGTCTGCCCACAGACAAAGCGAAGAACGTTTAGAATTAGCCTTAGAAGGTAGCGACTTGGGGTTGTGGGATTGGAATCTTCGCAGTGGTAAAATCTACCGTGATTGGCGGTGGCAAAAGATGCTGGGATACACAGACCATGAAATAGAAGATAATCAACAAGCAATCGAGCAACTGATACATCCAGAAGACTTACCCACAGTTAATTCATTATTAGATGTCCATTTCCAAGGTACTAGTCTTGTCTATGAAGTAGAATTTCGGATGCGCTGTTCATCTGGGGAGTGGAAATGGATTCAGTCTCGCGGTCAAGTTGTAGAACGCGACGAACAAGGTAAACCTTTACGAATGACGGGTACGCACAAAGATATAACTGAACGTAAAGCCTTAGAGCGAGAAATAGCACTTAGAGAAGCTCGTCTTAATGCTTTTTTTAGCAGCGCACCTGTAGGCATGAGTATCTTAGATCACCAATTACGGTTTGTGCAAATTAATGAACAACTAGCAAATATTAATGAGATACCCCAAACAGATCATATCGGTAAAACTATCTATGAAGTTTTACCTCAAATTGCTCATACAGTTACACCATTATGTGAGCAGGTACTGTTGACTGGTCAACCGATTCATAATCAGGAAATGAGTGGTTTATTGCCCAAGCAGCCAGATACTATCCGTCATTTTTTAGCTTCTTATTTTCCGATTTTTGGTGAAGACGATCGCCCTTCTAATGTTGGCACAGTGATCATAGAAATTAGTGACCGCAAACATGCAGAACAAAAACTGCGCCTAGCCAACGAACGCCTAGAATATTTCCTTACTTCTAGCCCTGTAGTCATTTATAGCTGCAAAATCACAGGAGATTTTGGTACTACCTATATTAGTGATAACGTTAAGGCAATGATTGGCTATGATGCATCAGAATTTTTAGAAAACTCTAGTTTTTGGATGCAGCACGTCCACCCAGAAGATATAGAACGGATCTTAGGAAAAATTTCTTCACCACCTTCCAACCAGGAGTCTAAATCTTACGAATACCGCTTTCTGCACACTGACGGAACTTATCATTGGTTTTATGATCAAGTCAGGTTAATTTGTGACGAAGTTGGCAACCCAATCGAGTATGTTGGTTATTGGGCAGACATCAACGATCGCAAATTAGCAGAACTAGCTTTACAAGAAAGTCAACGGCGATATCAACTTTTAGCTGAAGCTTCACCAGTTTGTATCTTCCACACCGATATTAATGGCAAAGCCTTATATTTAAATCAGTGCTGGAGTCAGATTACAGGGCTAACCTTAGAAGAGTCACTAGGAAAAGGCTGGACTAAGGCTCTACATCCAGATGACCGCGATCGCGTACTTAATTTATGGTGTGAAACAGCAGCACAGACAAAGCCATATAAATCAGAACATCGCTTCCTACGGCCTGATGGGACGGTTATATGGGTAATTTCCCAAGCATTACCAGAAATTGGTGAAGATGGAGAAATTCAAGGCTACATCGGTACAATTACTGATATTACCGAGAGAAAATTGTCTGAAGAAGCCTTGCGCGAAAGTGCAGAACGAGAAAAAGCGATCGCTCAAGTGATTCAACGGATGCGGCAGACTCTAGATTTAGAGACCATATTCGCGGCGACAACTCAAGAATTACGGCAAGTACTCAACTGTGATCGTGTGATTGTTTATCGCTTCAATCCCCATTGGAGTGGCGAATTTGTTGCCGAATCGGTAGGAGAAGATTGGATTTCGTTAATCGAAGAACACAATAATGATCCCAATCTCACACAGGGAGCCTTAGAAAATGGTCGTTGTGTTTTAAACATGTTAGATAGAGCAGATCACCAAGATGGGTACATACAAGGTGCAGGTTTTAGCTGTGTTTCAGATATTTATCAAGCTGGGTTAGATTCTCGTTACATTCAACTTTTGGAGCGTTTTCAGGCCAAAGCTTATATTATTGTTCCTATTTTATATGGAAGTGAACTCTGGGGATTATTAGCAAGTTATCAAAATTCTAGTCCTCGCCAATGGAAAACAGGAGAGGTCAATATTGTAGTTCAAATTAGCAATCAATTGGGAGTTGCTTTGCAGCAGGCACAATTGCTGGCACAAACTCAAAGACAGTCACAAGCATTACAACAAGCTGTGATTGCAGCTGATGCTGCTAACCGTGCTAAAAGCGAATTTCTTGCCAACATGAGCCATGAACTGCGAACCCCACTTAACGCCATCCTCGGTTTTACCCAAATTATGAGCCGGGACAATTCCCTATCCGGCGAACATCAAGATAATTTAGTAATTATCAATCGGGCTGGTGAACATCTTCTGGGCTTAATCAACGACATTCTCGAAATGTCAAAAATTGAAGCTGGCAGAACTACATTAAATATCAGCAGTTTTGACTTAATTCGGCTTTTGCAAAATTTAGAAGAGATGTTACGCTTCCGCGCTACTTCTAAAAATCTCCAACTGATATTTGAATATACTGCCAATATTCCCCAATATGTACAAACTGATGAAAGCCGACTCCGCCAAGTCTTGCTCAATCTTTTGGGAAATGCGATTAAATTTACTGATATTGGTAGTGTAACGCTACGTGTGGTAATGGTAGATAGGGGAGAATTTTCTCAATCCTTAATTTTTGAGATACAAGACACTGGTGCTGGTATTTCTCCCCAAGAAATTAACTTACTTTTTGAAGCTTTTGGACAAACTGAAGCCGGACGAACCTCTCAACAAGGAACAGGATTAGGTTTAGCAATTAGCCGCAAATATGTACAACTGTTGGGGGGAGATATTACTGTTAATAGTACTTTGGGTTTAGGCAGTACATTTACATTTGATATTCAAATTAGTTTAGCTGAGTCCGGCGAAATTCAGCCAAAGCCAACTCAACACCAAGTTATTGGTTTAGCGTCAGAACAAAAAGAATACCGGATCTTGGTAGTTGATGATGTTGTAAATAATCGTTTAGTGCTAGTTAGACTACTTACGTCCATTGGTTTTGCTGTGCGAGAAGCTGGAAATGGCCAAGAAGCGATCGCTAAATGGATGGAATGGCATCCACACCTGATTTTCATGGATATGCGGATGCCGATTATGGATGGTTACGAAGCTACAAGAGTAATTAAAACTAGAGAAATGATACATGGAAATAATACCCAGCCTATCATTATTGCTCTAACTGCTAATGCTTTCGAGGAACAACGAGAAGCAATGATCGAAGCAGGTTGTGATGATTTGATTAATAAACCCTTCCGTGAAAAACAAATACTAGAACAACTCAGTAAATATCTAGGAGTTCGATATCTTTATCAAGAAGAAAGTAATCAAGTTATAAATACAGATAAACAAGCTCAAGAACAAAGTCTGACTTTTGATACTTTCCTACCTTTGTTATCTCAAATATCAGATGAATGGGTGGCAGAATTACACAATGCTGCTGCTCAATGTAGCGATGATCTGATTCTACAATTGATTGAGCAAATGCCTTCAGATAATTCTACTCTTCAAATGTTTTTAACAGATTTAGCTCATAACTTCCAGTTTGAAAAAATTATGGAACTGGCAAATACAGTTTTTAATAAATAACCTCAAATAACGTTACCCAATTTATAAGTATCCATCAAATCTTTTATTTTATTACACTGTTTAATCTAATACCAATTCTGTATAAAGATGCGCTTTAAAAGCGTAGACGCAAAAAGCTTGCCGCAGGCTACCGCAAATATAGAGACAGGGAAAATTAAGCGCAGCTTCACGAATAAACGGTATAAGTTGTTGTGCATTTAAATTGCATAAAGGACTTTCAAGGAATAAAATCACCAATTACAATAATGATAATCATTCTGAGGAAAATGAGAAGCAGCAAAATTCCCCATTTTGGATACAATTACCGATGATTCGGCTAACTTTAAAGATAAAAAATTATTTACCATAAATAGAGAAATTCAAATTTCAATTTAGAAATAGTTTGTGAGTAAATATTTATGAAAGTTATAGTGACAGGTTCTTTAGGAAATATTAGTAAACCACTGACACAAGAGTTAGTGAAAAAAGGGCATCAGGTGATGGTTATCAGCAGCAAAGCCGAAAGGCAGAAAAATATTGAAGCTCTAGGCGCAAAAGCTGCTATTGGCACAATGGAAGACGCTGGCTTTCTATCAGCGACTTTTAAAGGCGCAGATGTCGTTTATGTGATGGAATCGCTTGCCCCCGATGCTTTCTTCGACCCGAATGTTGATGCGATCGCAGCTATCACCGAGATTGGCAAAAACTACAAACAAGCCATTGAACAATCGGGCGTAAAACGTGTCGTGCATCTCAGCAGTATCGGCGCACATACCGACCAGGGCAACGGTCTCATTACTTTCCATTACAATGTGGAAAACATTTTGAGTCAATTACCTGCTGATGTTTCCATCAAATTTATGCGACCGGTTGGATTTTACACGGTAATGTTTTCGTTTATCCAAGTCATCAAACAACAAGGTGCAATCATCCAAAACTATGGCGGCGATGAAAAAGAACCGTGGGTTTCACCTTTGGACATCGCGGCTGTCATTGCCGAAGAAATTGAAAAACCTTTTGACGGCAGAGAAGTTCGTTACATTGCCAGCGATGAAATGTCGCCAAACGAAGTAGCCAAACTGTTGGGCGAAGCGATTGGAAAACCTGATTTAAAATGGTTGGTCATCCCTGACGAACAATTTCTGACCAGTTTGATAGCAAACAAAATGAACCCGCAGACAGCCAAAGGTTTCGTGGAGTTAAATGCCGCACGAGTTAGCGGTGTGATGTACGAAGATTATTTCCGCCACAAACCAATTTTAGGAAAAGTAAAACTAAAGGATTTTGCCGCAGAGTTTGCCGCAGAATACTATAAAAAGGTTTAATAAAAATAATGAAAAGCACTCGATTTTTGAGATTCAAAACGATCGCCGAATATCATCGGATGATGGGACTCCCTAAACCTGAGCATCCTTTAATCAGCGTGATTAATCTAAAATCCATTAAATATGTGCCTCCCCAAGAATTAATAAATCTTGTCTTTGATTTCTACGCAATCGCGCTCAAAAGAACACCGAACACTAAATTTAAATACGGTCAGCAAGAGTACGATTTTGATGAAGGCGTAATGTTTTTTATGTCGCCTGGTCAGGTTTTCGGAGTAGAGATTGATAAAGATGCAGCATCAAAGCGTAGGGGATGGTCACTACTAATCCATCCCGACTTTTTATGGAATACATCGCTAGCTAAAACGATCAAGGGATACCAGTATTTCAACTATTCGGTCAATGAAGCTTTGCACCTCTCAGAAAAAGAAGAAGCAATCATAAACGATATTATCGAAAATATGGAGCAGGAATATCGTTCCAATATTGATAACTTTAGTCAGGATGTGATTGTTTCACAACTTGAATTACTGCTTAATTATTCAAACAGATTTTATCATCGGCAATTTATCACCCGCAAAAAAGCGAACAGTGATTTGCTGGTGAAACTGGAGGATTTATTAAACGAGTACTTTGATAGACAAAATGAATTACAATCGGGAATCCCAACCGTCAAATATATTGCCGGTAAATTAAACGTATCGCCGAATTATTTAAGCGATATGTTAAGAACGCTGACGGGACAAAACGCTCAACAGCATATCCACAATAAATTAATCGAAAAAGCCAAAGAAACGTTATCCACAACATCGCTTTCAGTCAGCGAAATCGCGTATCGGCTCGGTTTTGAACATCCGCAGTCGTTTAATAGATTATTTAAGAATAAGACAAGCGTCTCGCCACTCGAATTTAGAAACTCGTTTTGAGCGATTATGGGAGGAAGTTAAAAGACATTTAGCGTGTGTAAGCTTTGGAACTATAGATGAGTTAAGACAATTTATATGGAAGCGTTTGGAGAATTGCATCGACTTACTTAGAGATTCTCGAACAATGTGCCAAATGGATCAATCAAGGCAAATTAAAAATCCAAGTTAAACCTCGTCTAAGTTGAAACCCGTAGTTTTTCCTCATGAGGTTTCAGATGAGTTGTAACCCACAAACGATCCGCCACGGCATTAAAAGAGGCGTTAATTAGTTGTTGAAAAGCCGAGACCTGTTCAATCAGGTCAGACTGACGCTCATAGCAAGCTTGATTTGTAACATCTGAGCGTAACCACTGCCACAGATGTTCTACAGGCATAAAATCCGGGCTGTAAGCGGGTAATGGTTTTATCTTTATATCCAGTGTTGCAGCCGCATCTTTAACGAACTGTGAGCGGTGATAAGGAGCGCCATCCCAAATCAATGTCATGGGTTGAAAAGGGAATTCGGTTTTGAGGATATTGAGGACATCAATAGTGTTGAGACCATTGGCACTGTCATAGGGAAAAATTCTGACTTCACCCAGATTATAGATATAGACCCCATAGAAAGATACCTTGGTTCTTCCGGGAGAACTTGAACTCACCCAAAAACGTTCACCTTTAATCGACCAACCGTAGCCTTCATCAGTATCAAGATGAATATGAGCTTCATCGATGTAAATCAGCAGGTCTCCTTGTTGAAGAGCTTTATCGAATAACTCCTGGAGTGTTTCGAGAAACTCGGCACGTTTTTTCGTGTTTGCCTTATTTAGTAGCTTACGAGCTTTCTTCCAAGACAATCCCAACCCTTTGAGGGTCTTGCGAACAGTATCGCGACAGCAATCGATATTGAATTGGGCTTTGAGCCATGAAACTAAACGTTTTAAAGTCCAACGGGGTTGATACCATTTCACGAAATTCTTTATACAAATTACTTTTCTTTCTTCCCCTGCCTCCCCTGCTACCTCTGCTCCCCCTGCTTGCCCATGTGTATCAACTTTAAAGTGAAACGGTATGAGGTTGCTCCTGACGTTGTTGAGGTGGGGTTTTAGCTAATCTCAACCCATCCCGAATCTGCTGATCTAATGCCTGTTCTATCTCTATAGATAAAGGGGGGGATGCCCACCACTACGTTGGTAAACTAGTGCTTCTTGACCGACTGCATTGTAACGATGTACCCATTCCATAACGGTTTGCGGGTTACGCCCTGTTTCCCGTCCCACTTGAGTCGCACTTTTGCCACCACTAATCTCATACAGTGCCATAAATCGCTCACGACTACGGGGATGCTCTGCTTTCAATGCTTTTTCTCTCAAAGCTTCTGCACTTTCACCCCAACGACTCCAGTCAACACTCAACATCCTTGTACTAACCTCAATCACCACTTCTAAAACTTAGGATAGTACCATGCGTGACAAAACTCCACCTTTCAAGATGGACGAGGTTTAATCATCAGTTTCCCCTAAAACAAGCAGCGAAAGCACACTAATTAATTGAAAGTGGTTCGATGACAGGTAAAATTGTTCTGCTGATTAGCGATGAATGATTGAGCAATTTGCCTAAATTATTTTTGAAACGCAGAGGCACGCAGCGAAAAGTGTGGTCTTCTCCCAAGAGGAGACGCTACGCGATGGGGGTTTCCACGCCAGTTGCTACAAGTCGGGTTACCCGACGACAGTCGCCTCAAGTCGGGAAACCCTTTCGGCAGTTCCTAATGGGGGAAACCACGCCACTTGGGGAGATCCCAAGACCGCAGTGGCTCCCCAAGACCGGACTGCCGACGCTCCTGCGTCGCTACCGCTACGCTAACACCACGGCGCTGTCTCCCCAACGCACTGGCTCCCCATGAACAACTGTTCAAGACAAAGGTTAAATCCAAAGGTACACAAAGGGGTTTCTCTGCGATACTTTGTGTTTTCCTCTGTAATACTCTGCGTTTTAATAATTCTCCTCTTTCTACCTCTACCAGCCAAGGCAGCGCAGACACAACCAGAACGCACACCTTTAAACCTAGAATTATTGCAAGAGCGATTACATACACCAATACTTCGTGAAGGCAATTTGACTGTAGATTTACGGCAGATGGTAATCGATTTGCGACCGGAAAATGCAGCTTTCCGCGATGCCTTCTACCAAATGTTGCGGAAAGAACTAGGTGCAAAACCTTTAGGTTTAGATCTTAGTCAGTCTTTGATTCAAGGAGATTTTGTCGGTAGTGATTTAGGTTTAAGAACGCCTCTATATGCTCAAGCAATAGCTCCTATATTTACCGCCATCGAACAAGAACAATTAGAAAGTTTGCGTTCGATTTGCTTACAATCATTAGCGATCGCCTTACCTAATTCTAAGGACTGTCAATCACTTTTGGGAACTGAATTAACTAAGTCTAGTGAAATCTCCGTTTTTCGTGGTGCTTTAACGCTGGTGCAAACTCGCTTTACTGGGGAAGTACAGTTTTCAAATACATTTTTTTTGCAATCTGTCAATGCTCAAGAAGCAACTTTTCTTCAACCCACTAATTGGAATGAAACCAGATTTAGCCGTTCTTTCAGTTTCAAAAATACGACTTTGCGACAGTTGAGTAATTTTCATGGTAGTGTTTTTTTTAATCAAGCCAATTTTAAACAAACTCAATTTCAAGAAACTGCTGATTTTAATGGCAGCATATTTGTCGATACAGCCAACTTTAACCAAGCCACTTTTAAAAAATTAGCTAAATTTAGTAATGTGCAGTGGCAAAAAAACGCAAACTTTTCAAATGCACGTTTTGCTAATCAAGCACAATTTACCAAAGCAAATTTTCATCAATTTCTCTTCCTTACAGAAGCGAGTTTTGAACAAGCTGTAACTTTTCGAGAAGCACAGTTTAACCAACCCGTAAACCTGCGCGGTGCTAGCATTCTCAACCAAGCAGACTTTAGTGATGCGGGGTTTGCGAAAGCAGCTTTTTTAAATGTTCCAGGTTTAACTTTTAATTCTAATCAGGCAAAAATTTTAGGTAATCCTGGCGAAATTGGTAAGATGTTTTCTATTCCCAAATTGCAAGGTAATCAAAATATCTTACGGAATTTAGAGCAAAATTTTCGTCAACAACAACAAGTTACCGATGCTAATCAACTGGAATATACAAAACAGCAACAACGAATTATAGAGTTAAGCTATCGTTTAGTGGCGACAAATATCAATAGTGCAAGTTTAACAAAGTTAATTAATTTGGGATTTTCGGCAATTCAGGCACAAGAAATAACTGATCGTCGTGTTATCCAACTATTTCGCAACAGCAGTGAATTACTTAGCTTAGCAAATATTGACGTAGAAACCTACACTCAAATGCGCGATCGCTTGGTTTTTGCTGAACCTTTATCAATTGGTAGCTGGTTACTGCAAGCATGGAATTGGTTAGCGTCAAGTGTACTGTTGTTATTAAGTGGTTATGGTACGGATTTTTGGTTAGTGTTTGGTGTGGGAGGACTAGCGATCGCCTATTTTGGTTTATTATTTTGGTTAGTGGATCGTTATCGCCGCTTACATCCCAAGCCGATTATTCCTACATATTACGAAACAGTGGCGATGTTGGTCAGTTTTGGCTATTTAACATCCTTCAGCTTACTAGCCATTTTTCGCAGTTCCGCCCAACCTTGGCTGACACTAGGATGTTTGTTAACAATTATTGTTCCCTTACCAATTGGTTTGTTGTGCCGACTTTACCAACAAGGTCGTTATCACGATTTAATGGATATTTCCTATTTTACAGAAGACGGTAGTCTGCGGCAGTTACGATTGTTAATTGGACGCTTACCAGTCATACCGAGAAATAGTATATTCCGGGAACGGTACATGCCTCTATTGGGCGATCGCCGTTGGAATTGGTTGAATTACTATGACTTCAGTCTCAATAACCTAGTGCGATTGGGCTTTAATGATATTCGCCTGAGAGATGAACACTTACCAGGGATTATTTCTGCACTTGCATGGTATCAGTGGAGTCTAGGCGTAGTTTACATTACGCTAGTTTTGTGGACACTTTCGCGCACAATTCCCGGATTGAACTTACTGATTTACTTGAAGTGACATCTGCAACTCTTTAACTAAAGACGAAGTCTGAGTTACTCAGTTCGTTCACCTTCACCCCTGTAAGCAGTAATTGCCCTTGATACCGTTCCAGATCAAAATTAAAAAGAACGCCATTTTGGGTATCACTAATACTACCTTGAAAAAGTACCCGATCTAACCATTGATTGGTATTAATCTTATCCCAATTTTGCAATACAATTTTGTCGATACCAACCTCAAAGTCTTGAATAATGTCAAGCTCATTTTTAAAGGAGCGATCGCTACGGTTAAAAACAAATTTATCATGGCCATCACCACCAACCATGAAATCACTGCCTTTACCTCCAATCAAGGTATCATCACCGAAACCGCCGTGGAGTTTATCGTTACCCTGATCTCCATCTAGCCAATCGTTGCCTTGTCCCCCTTCGAGGATATCATTACCTTTCTTGGCATACAGGCGATCGTTACCTAGGCTGCCATACATTTTGTCGTTAGCATTGCTGCCCTTTAACTTATCATTATTTAGGCTACCGTAGATAACATCATCACCTAAATTATCGATTAAAGTATCACTCAAAAATTTAACAGCATTAACATTAATTTCTATTACGGCTATATTAGTAGCTTGTTTAAATTTACGTTGATAAGTTCCTTTCGCTGCACCTGTGATAAAATCTACGCCATCGTTACCATCTATATTAAAATTAGCAACTTTATCGGATTTCTCAATAATGACATTTTTACTACGACCAAATTTTAACAAGTCTTTTTTATCTGAAGAAACTAACTTGCCATATATACTAAAATAATCTAATACCTTGGGTTTATTTATATTGGATATATCTAAAACTAAAAAAGCCGTGTTAGCTCTAGCTTGGTTGTATTCAGCATTAGGACGCTCAATTTCTTTAGTTTCTAATCCTAAAGCTGCTAAAAAATCAAAAGAGAATTTTTGATGAGCATTAATTTCAAAACTCGCAATAACTTTAGTTGCGCTTTTAGCACTTCCCTCATCTAAACCAACAACAATACTTTCGGTGAACAGATAAGAGAAATCTGGATCATAGCGAAACAAAGCTTGAGCGTCAGCAATAGCTGCTGCTACACCACCTTTGACTAAAGCTTCTGTCTGTGCATTAGTCAAAATATCTAACGGACTTTGACTGTAGTTCTTAAATAGAGTAATTCCTTTAGCTTTAGCAAAGTTAGGGTCATATTTTTTTGTAGGTTCATTCAGTTGTAAAAAGAAAAGTTCTGATGTCATCTAATTTTTGTTCCTTTATTCACGCTGAACTATTTATCAGTAGAGCTAGATGTTGAGGAAATACTAGAACTACTAGAAGAAACATTTTGATGTTCGACAGACACTGTAGTTACACTTTTTGCCTCGCCAATAATCTTGCCATCAGACGAAACAATGTTTTTGATAACAACTTGACAATATTTCATGAGATTAATTACCAAAAATTGAGCTAAAATTTCATAGGTTTGTAGTAAAGACTTTAGTCCTTATTTCCTAAGTGCCTTACTACAAACTTTATCGTTCAAGCAATATGAAAGTGCTGAAATTAAGTAAAAGATGATGCAAAAGCAACTCTAACTGTGCGATTTGTTGTCTGATTCACTACTACACCAGCCTTAGATTTGCTATCTTTACTTGAGACTATGTACCCAGATTTACTAGTGTTTGTGGTTTTTAGTTTATCAACCACATAATCTTGATTAAAATAGACTTGCTCACGGGTATAGCCAAAGAGTAACGAGTAAAAACTATTATCAATTAAACTTTGTTCAAAACCCCATCCAGCTTTGATTTGAACGTCTTTCTCGGTTGCTATTTCACAAAAACTCAACTCTGATATCTTTAGTCTGCTCATACTACACCTACATTTATGAGAATTGAAGACAAGATAATGTGGGAGAAGAGATTAAACTTACCCCTACAAAGATGTTGTGAAACTGCTGAAACTTGTAAAATCAAGCGAAGTAGAAGTACTCAAACTTGAAGCTCGGCTTGTTTTATTTCTAGTTCTTGCAAATGCTGTAGCTCTGGCATCTGCTAAACTGACTGTAAAGTTTTCGTAGTATTTTACTCTTGCTAAAGTTCGAGCATCAGTTTTAGTTTCAAGACCCTTAGCATCTGCTAATGCCAAAGCAAGAGCATATCCAGATCCTACTTCTGTAATAGTTGCAGCAACAGCATTACCACCTATCACATCATTACTTTCGGTAATGTGCTGGATATAACTTAAGTCAGCAATGATTAAGTGGCTTTTCACAACTTTCTTAGTAAAATTTTTGGTGTTTGGATTTTAGATAAGTCTTACATTTTGCATTGATCACAGATATGCTAAATTAGCCTACGCAGACTTAAGTGATTTTAAAAAAGGAACCACTACTAGCTCCTAGCTATTGAGCATTTCGTGGTTCCTGCACTAACAATTTGAAATTATTTCGTAATTAGGGCTACCTATTCTTTAGAGAACGGGAAGACACTAAACGTCTTTAGCGCTAAGGCACTAATTACGAAACAAAATTAGTGAAATTAACCACCAATCCTGGTTATTAACCAGCTCTGTTGATTACAGCAGCAGAGGTGCTAGCAGAGAATGACTCACCCAAGTACTCTGCTACAGCTACTGTGTCAGCCTTGGTGAAAGAGTAGGTGGGGATAAAACGGTAGTTATTGTTTTGTGCATCACCCTTAGCACCAGCAGCAGCACTGTTATTAAAGGTGCGAGGATCTCTAACAACGGTTTGAAAGTTGTTGTTGGAATCGAATCTAACACGAATGTCGTCTCTTTGGTTATAGTTACGAACTCTTATACCACCTTGAATGGTAGAGGTTTCTTCAACAGATTCTAGAATGTTTAGATCAGAAATAATCATGATAGTTCTCCTGGGAATTGATTGTTTTGCTGGAATTATTTAAAGCAACTTTTTGTTGTTGCTTATATTTATAATGTAAGTGTTATTTCGGGAAAAGTCAATAGTTTTTTGATTTATTTTTTATAAAAGATACTAATACAATTATGTTGCTAAAAATTAAAATTAGTTAATAAACTAAATAAAAAACAAACACTATTTTTAAACAAGAAATAATCTGTCTTTCTTGCTTGAAGCTTTTTTTAGCGATTTTTTATATTAGTAATACGACAGTTTTACCATTTAAAATTTTTTTAAATGATTGGATTTGCATCTTTTGTATTTTTTTAAATTTATACAAAAAATATTATTTAATCATTAAATTTAATTGATAGCTAAATCAATTTTGTGATTGATTAGAACCTGAATCTAATTGAATGACTACTTCTATGCACTCGATTTGTAGCTTTAGCCAATCAGAAAATAATTCTGCAATGATTTTTTCACGTAACTGTTCATCCAATTGAGGTTGGATGATTTCTTCAACCCAAATTAAAAACACTCCTTTTGACGTAGTAATCGGTTTGAGAATCTGTGGCGGGGTTGCAGCAAAGACAACTGCTCCAATCTCTGGACGAAAGTCTTTGCGATATCGCAGCCCTTGATATCCGTAGGTACGGCGGATTTCTGGTTCTGAGATATATGAACGAGCAATTTCTGGAAAACTAATTTCACCTTGTTCTAGGGCATAAAACAGTTCTAAGGCCACGTCTCTATCATCAAGAGTGACTTCATAAGTGACAGCCGCGACATAATCTAGTTGGTGTTGATAAAAAAACCGTTCGACCTGAGTCGCAAACAGACGATTCGCCAATTTCTGATAAAGGACTTGGTTATAAACTAGTTCTTCAAGCTCAGTCAAAGACAAATAATGTTTTGTCAACCAATTCCAAGTATCTTTAGCTTTAACGAGTTTGTGAGTTAAGCGTAAGTCATCTCCTGCTTGCTGTATTTCTTCTGGTGTGACTGTAATTCCTGCTTGCTGTGCTACTTCTGCAATCATTTTTTGAGATGCGATCGCTTCTATTACACTGGGAATTTGGCAGGAAAGTTTGAGGCTACGGATGATGTCTAAATGAGAAATGGTCAAGGTTTCAGGCATAGTACAATTCCTTTAATCACTATGACTACAGATCTAAACTGCCTTTTTGCAGTTTCTTAAACGGATCTAGAACAAAGTCAATCACCCGCCGTTGGCGAATAATCACTTCTGCGGTTGCAGTCTGGCCTGCGGTTAAGAAAATACGTTTGTCGCCATTTTCGACATATCGTTGCAATAAGGCGATGTCTAACTCAAAGGTTTCGATATTTCCTTGGGGTGTTTGAGTGAGTTTAGAATCGGGAGCAATCCAAGTAACTTGGCCTTGGACGATGCCATACTCTTGAAAAGGGTAAGCATCAAACTTGATTTTTACTGGCATTCCCACCTTCAAAAAGCCGCTATCTTGAATAGGCATATTAGCTTTGAGGATGAAGCTAGTATTTTTGGGCGCAATTTGGGCAATTCTTTGACCAGGTTGTACTACTACTCCTGGTTTGCTAAATGGCAACTCAAAAATCACCCCATTAATCGGCGATCGCACTATTCTTTGCTGGATCTGAAGTTTTAAAGACATGATTTGGCTGATAGTTTGAGCAATCTGAGATTGCACACCAGCTATTTGTGTTTGCAAGTCTTTGAGTTGTTGCTGATTTTTCAGCATTGCCAGTTCGCCAGTTTGCAATAAACTTTGATAGCTGTTTTGCTCACCTTGCAATTGCAGCTTTGCTTGCTCGATATCAGATTGCAACTGATTCATCGTTGCCCGATAGCGGTTAATCTCTTCAGTTGAGCGCAATTGTGCTTGTTTGACATCAGATTGAGCTTTTTTGTAGAGTCGCTTGCTTTCTTGTTGGGCTTTTCTGAGTTGGTCAATTTGGGTTGCAGAAACTGCCCCATCCTTAACAAGTCGATTAAAGCGTTCAACTTGTCGAGAATCTATACTTAAAACACTTTCAGCAGACAGTTGGTCATCATGAGCTGTATTGATCTGCTGCTGTGCTTGACTGACTAATGCTTGTTTCTCTAACTTTTGCAAGTTATAGATACTCTGTTTAACATCCAGGTTTTGTTTGGCCTGGTTCACTAGGGACATTTTTTCTAAAGCTTGAGATTGATTTTGTTGTTCTTGAACGTTCAGTGCTAACTGGATTTGGTTTTTGAGAATATCAAACTGCGATCGCTGATTTTGTAGTCCAGTGAGTTTTGCTTGGGCTTGCTGGAGTTCTGTTCGTAAAATATCAGACTCGATTTCCAATAAAATCTGTCCGGCTTTGACTGCATCGCCTTCTTTAACCTTGACAGCTTGGATGCTACCGCCCGCCTGCGAGTCTAATTTTTGGGTTGCACCTTCAGGTTCTATCCTTCCTCTGGCGCTTCCGGTTTCATCTACCTTCGAGAGTGTTGCCCAAGGTAAGAGCAAGAAAACAAAAGCCACTAGCACATATAAAACGCTACGAGTCCAAACTCTAGGTAAGGCATCTAGGAGTTCTTCAGTGCCGTGATACCAATCTTGTTGATCAGTTACACTCTCTGTCTGCTCGTCAACCTCAGTGTTTGGGCGAGTTGGAGACTCGTGCAGTTGATCATCTAGTATTTTTGAAGAATCGGGAGATAAATAGGGCATGGTTCTTAATACAAGAAATTAGAAACTAAGAAATATTTCCTAGTTCCTGATAAATTCAACCGGTCTGAGCCAGTTGTTGTTGATTGAGATAGTAGTAATGACCTTGTTTAGTAATTAATTCGTCGTGAGTACCGCTTTCGACCAATACGCCAGAATCTAAAACTAAGATCAAATCAGCATGACGCACAGTAGACAGGCGATGAGCAATGATGACACTAGTGCGCCCTTTGAGAATTGTTTTGAGATTGTTTTGGATAATTCGTTCTGATTCTGAATCTAGGTGACTAGTAGCTTCATCAAAAAGTAATAAGCGGGGATTTCCTAGCAAAGCACGGGCGATCGCTATACGCTGGCGTTGTCCTCCTGAAAGCATCCCACCGCCTTCACCAATTTGAGATTCGTAACCCATTGGGAGTTGTTGAATAAATTCATCTGCTCCCGCTAGTCGTGCTACTTGAATAATTTCTTCTAAAGAAGCTTCGGGATGAGCGATCGCAATATTTTCTCGAATCGTACTACCAAACAAAAAAGTATCTTGATCGACCACACCGATTTGCGATCGCAGCGATCGTAGAGAAATATTCGTAACGTCGCGATCGTCTATTAGCACTTGACCATCTGTAGGGGGATACAAACCCAAAATCAATTTACTGAGGGTGGTCTTCCCGGAACCACTACGTCCAACCACCGCCACCATTTGCTCTGGTTGGATTTCAAAGCTGATATTTTCCAGCACGTTTGTCTGACTTTCTGGGTGATAACGGAAAGTAACATCATGAAAGCGAATATGACCGCGAAGTTTACCTAAAGGCTTGCGGGGTTTATTTTGTAAGTCTTCTTCTGGTTCGGCTTCTAAAACATCATTAATACGTTCAGTGGAAATAATAATTTCTTGTAATTCATTCCATAACAATGACAGCCGCTGAAAAGGACTCAAAACGTTACCTACCAACATGTTAAAAGCTACTAATTGGCCAATGGTGAGTTCCCCTTGAATCACTTGCCAGGCTCCAAACCACAATAAAGAAGCATTGACAAAAGTTTGAATTACTCCACTAATAATTTGCAGGCGATTACCAATTACCTGAGCATTAAAGCCTTTTCTAATTAAATTATTGAGTAGTTCTTCCCAACGCCAGCGCACTGTCTGTTCAATTGCCAATGAGCGAACTGTGCGAATCCCTGTCAAAGATTCGATCAGATAACTGTTTTCTTTGGCTCCAGCATTAAAAATCTCTCTAGAAATGCGGCGTAAAATATTTGTGCTAGCCAATGCCAAGATAAAAAATGGCGGCACAGTCACTAATACAAATAAAGCCATGCGCCAGCTATACCAAAACATCATGGCTAGATAAATGACCAATGTCAGTAAATCCAGAATGATTGAGAGGGTTTCGCCGGTTAAAAAGCGCTGAATTTTTTGGGTTTCTTGAATCCGAGAAACGATATCTCCTACATAACGCGACTCGAAGTATGCAAGAGGCAAGTTGAAGACATGTTTCATGAAACCCACCAGCAGAGAAATACTCACGCGGTTGGCTGTGTGATCTAGCAGATATTGCCGTACTCCATTCATGGCAATACCGAATAAACCAAAAAGGATCATCCCCATACCAACGGCGTTTAAGGTAGGAATACTCCGCTGTACAAGGACTCGATCTAACAACAGTTGAGTAAATACAGGTGTTACCAGTCCAAATAACTGAATTAGCACTGAAGCAATTAATACTTCTAAAAGTACCTTATGGTGGGGTTTGATTAATCCAAAAAACTTCCAAAAGTTGGCACTCTCGTCTTGAGATTCTTTCAGCAGGTCTGTTGGTTGCAGTAACAAGGCATAATCAGTCCAACCTGCTTGAAATTCCTTTTTTGTCAGACTGCGTTGACCAACTGCCGGATCGCCCACAATTACCCGCTCTTTGGTGATTTCATAAACGACAATAAAGTGGTTGCCTTCCCAATGAGCGATCGCCGGCAAAGATTGTTCTGCTAATTTATCAAGGGTAGCTCTGACAGGACGGGTAGCAAAACCGAGGCTTTCCGCTACTGTTGCTAAAGCTTGCAAAGATGCACCACTGCGATTGACATTAGTCATATCTCGCAAGCGATTCACACTAAAATGTTTGCCCCAATAACTACCAACCATCACTAAACAAGTAGCTCCACAGTCGGCGGCACTTTGTTGGGCATAGAAAGGATAACGCCGAGATACCTTTTTCCACCAATGCCCTATTTGTACTTTCGGATGAGGAAAGTAAGGGCGTAGTTTGTTCGGCTTTGGTTTTGGTGCAGTCTGCTTGGGGAAAGGAATAATTTTCCCACGCAGATTTGTTTGTGCTGGTTTTAACGGAGTCTGACGAATTTTTTTATGAGTAATAGTGGTGGTAGGAGTTGCATTCAAGTTAATAAACGCTGATAACTCTGGCCAATGTTGCAGTGCTGTTTGCCAATAAGCATCTTTCAGTACATATACAGTCGATGGTTGTATTACTTTCCAGTCCTGCTGTTGAGATATCTGCATCTCTGGGGCTATAAATTTATGCCCGTCTGTACTTGAAAATTCGCCTCGATATAAAAGCCATAATTGACAATTTTGAGACAATTCTGGCGGTAACAGACCAATTTTCAGATTATGGCGCTCAAATAAAGATAATGCTTGCAGAATACTCGGTACAGAGATGGGATGCTGGGGCGACTTGTAACAATAAGTTAATAATAAATCCCAAAGTTCAGCGCGAGCCAACAGGCGATCGCTAATATGGGGATATCTATGCATTAAAGTTTGCAAAATTTCGCCTGGGAGATAGCAAAGCTTTAGCCCATCAGAAGCCCTAGCAGTATAAGCTTGCCATTCTCTTTGTGCAAACAGCGTTCCTTCACCAAACGAAAACCCTGTTGTCATAGTTGTGATCAGATTCTCAGCACAATCTAAGAGCCTGACTTTACCAGCTAAAACTAAGTAAATTCCTGATTTTGCCTGTGTTAATTGCCAAAACTGCTTTGCCAAAGGTGGTTCAACAATCTCTACCACCTCTAAACAGTCTTCTAAATCTACTTCAGAAAGCTGTTCACCAAAAACTGATGTAATTTCTTTACCTAAATGATGCTTAGAAAACACGGTTAGCATTTGCTCACCTCCCTAACACGCCACATACCTAAATCAGTCATCAGTCATCAGTTACTGTTCACTGTGATGAGTGATCAATCAATTTGCAAAATTTTCCAAATTCCTGGTTATTGAGGAGATTTAGGTAAATTATTTTGCCAAATTGGCACTAGCGTTGGAAGTATGTAAAAATCGCTGGCGCAAGCATTGTAGTTGAGAAAAGCTTGCTTTTTTATAGCTTGATTTTGAGAATAACTAAGTGTCATAATTATAACTGGTTGTTGTTGACAGTAAAATGCAGACGCACGAAAATGTTGCAGCTGAGTGTGAAGCCCTCCTAGCCGAGATTTCACATACAGATGCACCATAAGTTAGCCAACACTGGCTAACTCTGTAGTTACTTAATACGCAACTAAGCTGGGTTTCTCCCCCTGGTACTTTGGGAGTCTAGGGGGTAGTTCCCAGTTAAACTTAGAACTTTGGTTGTTATCCTCTAGCAATTTGGGAGTCTAAAGGGTAGTTCCCAGTTAAACTTAGAACTTTAGTTGTTACCCTCTAGCAATTTGGGAGTCTAGAGAGTGAATCTAAGCTTAGAAACTTGCGGTTTAAGAAGATACCAATATATCAGTCAGATTTTCAACTTTTATGCTTTTAGGTTTTCTAGCTGGTATCTTAATTTTTACCCTAGTCCCTAATAGTGATTTATTACTAATATTTTACGATAATTAAATAAATCCTCCTCACTGTATGTACATCTCTCACTCCCTTTTGTGAGAATGGCATCGCTGTGAGCCACAAAACTATATTTGCCGTTAATTTTAGCAGTGTTTTAAACACCTAGCGATCGCCAATTTTTAGAATCCTAATTCTCACTACAGAGGACGTGCGAAGGCTATCTATACAGGTAGATCACACTTGTTTCAAACAGAAGTATTTAGTCACTATGCAGTGCCTAGTTTTAAATTAATTTTCTAATTTAACCCTTTTATGTTAAATCCATATCAGACCCTCATCATGTCACAACAATAATCACGTTGTTCTTTCAAGAACATGGATTTTGAGTGGATATCTGCTGCCATGTTTGTGTTTGTCCGCAGATAATAGATGAACTGATTAGCCTTGCCAGGGAATCTTGAAAAATATCAAGTATAAAAATCAGGGTTTTCATACATAAGTCAGCTTATCAACAGTACTAAAATTTTGAAAATACCTCTTAGGGTAGATTATAAATTTCTTATGAATGAATAAATTAAAGAGTTTGTAAGATTACTTGATTGATTGTTGATTGATTCAAAGTTAGGCTTAACCTTGATTTTGATATCTATTTTAGAAACAACTATCCAAAAAAATATTCCTAACCAATGGCTAGGAACGAGATAGCGTCAGGATTTGCCAGTTAAGTTGATATTAATGGCAAAATTAAGGAAGAAGTATTTTCATTGTGCGTTGTGAACGATAGTTTATAAATATCTGTCTAAGAATTTGTGAACTATTAAGTTTGTATAAAATAGTAGCGATCGCATTTCTTTACGAAACCTTTGCTTCTAAAGATTTAAGTAACTCCGTATTCACACCAGACTCACGAGTCAAAGCAATTTTGCCGGTACGAGCCATTTCCCTCAGACCAAATTTTTGTAGTACCTGAACTATCGCCACCATCTTACCTGGATCTCCTACAACTTCCAAAGTTAGAGAATCTTCTGCTACATCTACGACTCTTGCCCGAAAAATCTGAGCTAGTTCGATCACTTCTGAGCGATTACTACTAGTAGCATTTACTTTCACTAGCATCAATTCTCGCTCTACGCAAGGAGTTTCAGTAATATCTTGCACCTTGAGAACATTGACCAGCTTGTACAATTGTTTGGTGAGTTGTTCGATGACGCGATCGTCACCTGGTACAACCATCGTAATTCGAGAAACTCCTCCTTGTTCACCTGGCCCTACAGCAAGACTTTCTATATTGAAGCCGCGACGGGCAAATAAACTCGAAATGCGGGACAGAACACCCGCCTCATCTTCTACTAAAACTGAAAGGGTATGTTTCATTTTCGCCAACACAGGATCAAGCAGCGTATCATTAAATGCAAGCACTGCCCTACACGTACTGTTTAAATTGCTAAATTGTATATCTAATCTTTTATTTTAAACTTAATACTTGCATTTACTACTCTCTCTAGAGAGTAGTTATGCATAAATCATACTGAAAGTAGAAAGCTTGCTCAAGCTACATCTTTTTTTTGGCAGATGTGGATTTTTTGTAAAACTTTTATTCTGTAATGTTATAAACCTTTAGTGGTAGAAAAATTGTATGAGTTGGTTAAAAAGACTTTTTGGATTAGAAAAACCTCAAAATGCACAAGTAAATCCTACTCCCCAAGCAGTACCGCAAGCTACTACTACTAATGCTGCCTCTACTGCTACGCAATCAATTCCCCCAGAGCGTGTAGGATTGAACGGAGAATATGACCAAAGTGGACTGGCAAAACGGGTAGCATTGGCATTTGATCAAGACCAGCAACTTGACGATGTTGATACTCTTTGGGTAGCTCAAACAACCAGCACTGTAGTCTTAAAAGGCAAAGTTCCCAGTCAGGAAATTCTGAACAAGATGGTTTCTGTAGCACAATCAGTGGATGGGGCTACAAATGTTGATACTAGGGAAGTTACTATTGGCTAGTAACACTGGGCAAAAGTCAAGGCTTTGGCTAATTTACCAGTTGCTCATGTGGTCGATTGCTGGGTGTCGTCAAGACATCCACCAATCCAATTTAAAATCGCTTGATTTACTTGATCTGGGCATTCATCGTGGGGACAATGACCTACATCTTCTAACTGAAGTATTTGTAATTTATCGTTGTACTGAGCAAATCGATTAGCAAGTGTAGGAGGAACGAATCGGTCTTTTTGCCCCCAAATTAATAGCATTGGTATTTTTAAATTTGGTAATAATGCCTTAACACTAGGACTAAAATTAACAGCGATCGCAGCTTTAAACAAGGCACTAAAAGCACGAGCAGCACCTCGGTCTTGGGGAGGGCTAGCTAAAATCTCTATAAGTTCATCGGTAATTGCCTCTGGATGAGCGTAAGCAATTCCAGCCCAGCGACGCAATATACTAGGACGGCGTACGAAGTGAAATATCGGTTTTAATATCAGCGGAGAAGCAACAATATTTTTAATGGTTTTGACCAAAGGTCGCAAATAAGGCGGAATCGCTTCTTGTTCTAATGAGGGATCAGGTAAACTCATCATCACTATCCCTTGCACCATATCAGGATGGGCAGCAGCGGCGGCCAAAGCAATCAGCGAACCGTTAGAATTTCCTATTAATATTACTGGTTGACGAATAAAAGCTTTCCAAAATTCGTATACTTGCTCTACCCACAGTTCTATGCTGTAATTCACAGGGGCTTTTTGGGAAGCACCAAAACCTAGCATATCTAAGGCGTAAACTGTGTGGTGTTCTCCCAACACCTCTAAATTATGTCGCCAATGACCAATAGAAGCACCAAACCCGTGTAGTAAGACTAAGGGTGTTGTTTGTCGATTGTCTTGAGCAGGTCGAATGTAAGTATAACGAGTTTGCCAACCTCGCCAAACCCAATCTCTTTGATTCCCAACTCGTTGCTGCCAGTGTACCGTAGTGGTCACACTTTCCTCCGAATTTATCAATAAGTTAATTAAATACTATCTAATGTTTTGTAGTCAGGACTTTAGTCCTGGATTTTCAAACTCTAAAGTTTTGACTACTAAATACAGTACTCGACCCTGCGGGAACAACTTCATCGGACGGGAAGTCCCTTCTCTACGAAACGCTATACGAACACGTTGACGTTATCAGAAGTTAGTCTGATTAGTCTGAAGGAGGTAATAAAGAAGCTACAAAGCTGATTGGATAAGAGTCATAAGCACGTAGTTCTTTCTGAAAATTAGGTAATTTACTGGGCTGAAAACGCATCAATTCATTATTGCTTCCAGCCAAAGTTAAAGACCTCTGCTCTATTAGCAAAATAGGGATTGCTTCTTGAAATCTTTAAAAAGTGAATGCATAAAATGATAGAACCAAACTGTATCTAATTAACAGAGAGTTAAATCTCTCAAATCTAGTCAAATTAGAAATTATGAAGGTGAATGATGACAAGCTTTACTCAAGTCTGCTTACATAAAGACCTACTGCATCCAGTCCGTGAGTGGTTAGAAAATATTGAAGTTCATAGCCCTAAACTAGCTCATCTGTTGTGCAAAGTCATCCCAGCTCAATGTCCCTTTGAACGTGATATTAAACTGTTTGGTCGTCAGCTATTTCACATTCCGCCAATGTGTAAATTAAATCCTTTCTATGAACAAGTAGTAACTCTGCGTTTTAGAGCGCTCTGTTATCTTGCAGATGAATGTGGTGAAGATGTCACAGCCTATTGCTAAAGCTAGATAATTGCTTGATGCAGCGTATCGGTAATTACAGATTTACAGTTGTAACCGACTTAAGTCTATACTAAGCTAACATAAGCCTAATTAGATGTCTGGCTATTTAGTAGCTAGTACCTTTCTAAAGTGTTACCAATCTGTGTTATTTACCATACCTTGCTGAAATCATTAACATCATCATGACGCACATCTTACTGGTTGAAGATGAAGTCAAACTGGCGCGATTTGTAGAACTAGAACTGAGTTACGAAGGTTATCAAGTCAGCGTCGCCTACGATGGATTAACTGCGCTTACCGCAGCGCGGGAATTACGTCCAGACTTAATCATTTTGGATTGGATGTTGCCTGGTTTATCAGGCTTAGAAATTTGCCGTCGCCTACGAAGTACTGGCGATAAAGTGCCGATAGTTTTATTAACTGCTAAAGACGAAGTAAGCGATCGCGTTGCAGGTTTAGACGCTGGTGCTGATGATTATGTAGTCAAACCTTTCAGCGTCGAAGAATTATTAGCCAGAGTCCGCGCTCATCTGCGAAGAAATCAAGAAGCAGATGCCGCAGATATTTTAGAATTTGAAGATTTGAGTTTAAATCGTCGCACGCGAGAAGTATTTCGGGGCAAGCGGTTAATTGATTTAACTGCCAAGGAGTTTGATTTACTAGAATATCTACTCATTCATCCACGACAGGTAATTACCCGCGATCGCATTTTAGAAGAAGTCTGGGGTTATGACTTCATGGGTGATTCCAACATTATCGAAGTTTACGTTCGCTACTTGCGTCTAAAGCTCGAAGCCAATAACGAAAAGCGCCTCATTCAAACTGTGCGTGGTGTCGGCTACGCCTTGCGTGAGTAGGGACTAGGGACTAGGGACTAGGGGTTAGAGATTTGGAAACAGATATAGTCATTCATAAAATTTTTTCAATCTCTAAAAGACCATTCAGAAAGTAAATATTAAGTAGGGTGTGTTACGGCTTAAAGTTTACTTTATAAATAAGCTCTAAACTCCTAGTCCCTAACCTCTAGTCCCTAACCTCTAGTCCCTAGCCCCTAGCCTCTAGTCCCTAGTCCCTAACCTCTAGTCCCTAATTTGAAGATTATCCCGTTCTCAGCAAAATCTCATGTAATTGATAGTTAGTTATATTAGGATGCACGGAGTTGATTCTATACGAAAATACAAAAAATTTAGACTACAATGACCTATCTAGAAACAGCAGCGCAATTCTACCGCGAAGTTGCCCAAACCCCGCAAGTGGGACTTTGCTGCGTTCAAAGTACGCCCCTGCAATTACCAGGATTGAAAGTTCCCTGTCAGATGCAGGAGATGAATTATGGTTGTGGTACTACTGTTCACCCCACGGAACTCTCAAACCAACCCACGGTGCTTTATGTCGGTGTTGGTGGTGGTTTAGAGGCATTACAATTCGCTTATTTTTCCCGTCGTCCAGGTGGTGTAATTGCCATTGAACCGGTTGCTGCTATGCGAGAAGCCGCCGCCCGCAATCTGGAAATTGCCGCTACAGAAAACCCCTGGTTTGACACCAGTTTTGTGGAAATTAAAGCAGGTGATGCTTTTAACTTACCTGTGGCTGACGCTGCTGTTGATATTGTCGCCCAAAATTGCCTTTTCAACATTTTTGAACCAGAAGATTTAACTCGTGCTTTACTAGAGGCATATCGAGTATTAAAACCAGATGGACGCTTGCAAATGAGCGATCCGATTGCCACGCGCACAATTCCCGAACATCTACGACAAGATGAGCAGCTACGAGCCATGTGTTTATCCGGGGCGCTCACATACGATGAGTATACTGAACGCATCATTAATGCTGGCTTTGGTCAAATTGAAATCCGCGCCCGTCGTCCTTATCGTTTGTTAGATTCTCAAACTTATAAATTAGAAGAAAATTTACTACTAGAAAGTTTAGATTCTGTTGCTTTCAAAGTCGCTATTCCAGAAGATGGTGCTTGCATCTTCACAGGCAAAACGGCAATTTATGCTGGCACAGAATCTTTATTTGATGATTCAGCAGGGCATCTGCTTCAGCGTGGTATTCCCGCAGCAGTTTGTGATAAAACCGCTGCTAAATTTGCAGCTTTAAAACCAGGAGAAATCATGATTACTGATTCTACTTGGCATTATAGCGGCGGTGGTTGCTGTTAATTTTAGTAAGCCCCAATGTTTTTAATTAGTTTATTTCTGTCTACGCTTTTTTTAGCTTACTCTAATGGAGCTAACGATAATTTTAAAGGTGTAGCAACACTGTTTGGTAGCCGAACAACTAGCTATCAAACAGCTATTTTATGGGCAACTTTTACAACTTTTGCTGGTGGATTGGCTGCAACTTTTTTTGCCAGTACACTAGTGAGAAATCTTTCTGGCCAAGGAATATTGCCAGATGCGATCGCCAATGCTCCAGAGTTTCATGTTGCAGTGGCGATCGCCTCTGGTTTAATGGTGCTAGTTGCTGCTCTAACAGGATTTCCCATTTCCACAACTCATAGCTTGACAGGCGCGCTGTTTGGTGCTGGTTTAGTGGCGATCGGACTCAAAGTTAATTTTGTAGCTTTGGGAAGTTTATTTATTTTACCCTTATTTCTCAGTCCCATAATTGCTATTTCTTTAACAGCAACAATTTATAGTTTATTAAAATATAGTAATTATCAATGGAACTTAGAAGCTAATCAAAAAGCAATTGATGCTTGTCACTTTATTAGTGCTGGCATAATTAGTTTTGCTAGAGGATTAAATAATACACCCAAAATTGTGTCGCTGATTGTGATTATTGAGTATTTCTCAATCCAAGGAGGGATGATTACGGTAGCAATGGCAATGGCACTTGGTGGTTTACTCAATTCTCAACAAATTGCTGCAACCATGAGCGAAAAAATTACTGCCATGAACCAAATTCAGGGTTTATCTGTCAATATAGTAACAGGACTACTTGTGATTGCTGCTACTCAATTTGGGCTTCCTGTTTCTACTACTCAAGTTTCTGTATCTTCTATTTTTGGTGTAGGACTAATTGAGAGAAAAACTAATGTAAGTGTTTTTTACAAACTTTTAATTTCATGGGTTTTGACTTTACCTACTGCTGCCATTATTAGTGGAATAACCTACAGATTGTTGCAAGGATAAAACCATCGAATAAATCTTGTCCATAGTTTGAGAAAAATTAACCAATGCAGACTATATCAATTACACCATTCAAAAATAAATTAAATTCCCCCTTAACAAAAAAAGGTATTACTGTTTTACAAATTAATTTAGGTAAGCGCTGTAATCTTGCCTGTACACACTGTCATGTCGAAGCTAGTCCCAAACGTACAGAAGAACTTTCTCCAGAAATTTGCCAACAGTTGATTGAGCTAATTCATAAATTTCCGGAAATTAAAATTGTGGATTTGACTGGTGGCGCACCAGAAATGAACTATGGATTTAAGCCATTAGTAGAAGCAGCAAGGGCAACTAACAAACAGGTAATTGTCAGATCTAATTTGACCATTTATTTTGTAGATGGCTTTGGTGATTTACCTGAATACTTCGCTCAACATCAACTAAGAATTGTAGCTTCTATGCCTTGCTACCTTGCAGACAATGTTGATAAAATGCGGGGTTATGGTGTCTTTGATCATTCAATTCAAGCTTTGCAATGGTTAAATAAACTTGGCTATGGAAAAGAACCAAATTTAATTTTAGATTTGGTTTACAATCCCCAATTACCCACAAGTGAAAAATTCTCTTTAGCTCCCGAACAGACTAACTTAGAACGAGACTACAAAATGTTTTTACAAGAACATTTTGGTATTATTTTCAATCATCTCTTCACTATTACTAACTTACCAGTTGGTAGAACTAGAATGCATTTAGAACGAAAAAAATTGTACGCTAGCTACTTGCAGTTTTTAGAGTCACATTTTAATAACGACACAATTGACCATTTGATGTGTCGTGACCAACTTTCAATTGATTATCTGGGTAATGTGTATGATTGCGACTTTAACCAGATGATAAATCTGCCGGCGAAAACTGTTAATGATGAAACATTAACAGTTACGAAATTGCTAGAAACTGGTAGTTTAGACTTGATTAATGAAATCCAAACTGCGCCATATTGCTATGGTTGTACTGCTGGATGCGGTTCTAGTTGTGGTGGTGCTTTGATATGAAGTTCAATGCGTTTATGTTATTGAAAAATAACTTTGTAACAAATTTCGTTACACTTTTACTACTATTCATCTCATGAGATTATGATGGGATGAACTAAATCTCCTCACACCACACCAAAAAGCCGTAGAAATTTTGATAATTTTACGGCTTTTATTTTTTATTGGAGATAAGAGCAGTAATTAATTATATCGTGTGCGGTTAAAGACTTGTCATCAAAACCGCAGAGGGCAGGAGACACAGGAGAAAAAGAGGAATTGGGAACAAGGAGAATTGGGCAAAGAACTGTCCCCCTGTTCCCTTGTCTTTCTTGCTCTTTTAAGCTAGAGGGCAGAAGGCAAGATTTGTTATAGATTGAAGATGGGTACGCCGCTTCAAAAACTAATCAACACAAGGAGATGGTTGTGAAGAAACTGATTAAGTGGCTCAGGAAAATTATCCAATACATCCTTGAGCAGTTTTCACCGCAACCCGAACAAATTTCAGTACCAAAGCCTCGTCCTGTCAGCATTCCTATTCCTACTGTTTCTCCCCGTTGGCAGTCTGGTTTGGTACTTGTGTGTTCACAATGTGCCAATGAGCAGCTTGTTAACTCCCATCGCCCTAACAGGAACTCAACGGCTGCTGAAGACCTAGAAAATTGGTTGAAATCTCGGCTGAAATCTGAAGGATTGTGGGGTGCATATCGAGTTGTTAGCACCAGTTGTTTGGGAGTTTGTCCAAAGGGACGGGTGACTGTAGTTGTTGGTAGTGATGCGGGCGGCAAAGGTCTATGCTTAGTTGTCAATCCCCGAAGCGATCGCGAACGTCTTTACTCATATATTAAGCAGAAATAGGGCATGGACAGTTATCAGTTATCAGTTATCACTGTTTACTGCCCCCTACCTCCCCTGCTCTCTAATCCCTAAGTCCCGAAAAGCGCTATAACGACGCGACGCATTTTATAGATCTAATCTCCATAACATCTGAGATGTAACAAGTACCTCCAAATTTGTTGAGCAGTGGTTTGATGTTTTCGACTACAGGCTTGACGTACTCTGGCATACAAAACGCAATAATGTAAACGTTATCGAGCATTGTCATGTCTAAATCTTCCGCCGTACCTCGTAACCCTTTGCCTGCAACATTGCGGATTACTGCATGACCATGTACACCTGATTTATCTAAACCATCTAAAATTCTGCTCAACTCAAACGCATTGGCAATAATTTCTATCTTTTTGACTAGGTGCATATCATTATCTCCAAAATAGGTTAATTCCGTACTGATACAACGGAATACCTACAATAATATTGAACGGGAATGTCACTGCTAGAGCAGTAGAAACGTACAGGCTGGGATTTGCTTCTGGAACAGTTAACCGCATAGCCGCTGGGACAGCAATGTAAGAGGCGCTGGCGCATAATACGGCGAATAAGAGTGAATCTCCCTGAGGCATACCAATGATTTTGGCAATTACTAATCCAACACCTGCATTGACTATTGGAATTAGTATGGCAAATAAAATCAGGAAAACTCCGGTTTTTTGCAAGTCTTTAATTCTTCTGGCGGCGACTAATCCCATATCCAGTAAAAAGAAGGTGAGAACACCATAAAACAACCCTTGGGTAAAGGGTTCTAATACTTGCCAACCATGCTCTCCCGTCAATACACCAATTATTAGGCTACCAACCAACAAAAAGACTGAACTATTTAAAAAAGCCTCTTGCAGAACTTCCGGCCAGGAAAACTCTCGCTTTTCGTCAACAGTGAATATATTCACCAAGATTAGACCAACAATGATCGCTGGAGACTCCATCAGGGCAAGGGCTGCCACCATATAACCATCAAAATTAATGCCCAGTTCACTCAGAAAAGCACTAGCAGTAATAAAGGTGACAGCACTAATTGAGCCGTAGGTAGCAGCGATCGCCGCTGCATCGTAAGTATCTAGCTTCCACTTCAGAATAAAAAATGTATAAACTGGGACGATGCAAGCCATCAATATCGCTGCCAAAAGCGTGAGAACTACTTCTTGAGTAACGCCGCTTTTAACTAGTTCTACTCCTCCTTTAAAACCAATCGCAAACAGCAGATACAGCGATAGAAGTTTGGGAATCGGGGCAGGAATTTCCAGATCGGACTTGACAAAAACAGCAGTCATCCCTAAAAAGAAAAAGAGGACTGGCGGATTTAGAAAATTGGAAATAATCAAGCTGACATCCATTTCCACCCCTCCTCATACTGATGAAATCGGCAATTCCAAAAATTTTTCATCTTAAAAAATTTAACGGCTCAATCATGATGTATCGTGTATTGCTACCTCATGTCAATTGGGTAAGCAAGTATCTCGAATGCAATTAGTAAGCTGCATCGTTAAATATGAGTGCAAAAATATGTTTTGGGAAAAATCGCGTATAAATTAGAACTAATTATGTTACCTTTTTATGGCATTAATTGTTTTTGTCCTCTGCAAATATTAAGTAATACCGTTTCACTTAATAATTGATACAAATAGGCAGCAGGGGAGCAGGGGGAAAGAATTAAAGACCAATCATCTATTTCAAGTATTTCGTGAAATAAATGGTATAACCTAGAGTAAATAAAGACACTTTGACAAAAATTTAGATGCCTTTTGGTCTGGAGTTAAGACAAGTCTCAACTCTAGTAATACAGCTTGGCGTAAATAAACCACCAATTCTCAATGAATCAAAAGCTTACGCTGTATTCATTTTTAATTTTTAATTTTGCGTAGCGGTACTAATCCACTTCCTGTAATGTGAAATAGAAAGTACTACCTTCGCCGTAGGCTGACTCCACCCAGATTTTACCTCCATGTCGCTCGACAATTTTTTTAGTGATGGTCAATCCTGCGCCAGTTCCGCCACCATATTTGCTGAGTCCGTGCAGTCGTTTGAAAATGCGGAAAATCGCCTCAAAGTGTTTTTCTCGAATGCCAATGCCGTTATCTCGCACGTAGAATATCACTGGTGGATTTGGATGGTCAATATAACCGATTTCAATCCATTTTTTGGCTTTATCGTTGTATTTAATGGCGTTGGCAATAAGATTATTGAAGACTTCGCCTACTTGGACGCGATCGCAATACACTGTTGGTAATGGTCTGGGAATACGAATCTCTACCTGCATCTCTTCAATTCTGGCACTCAACAAATCTAAACTGCGACGAACAACACCATTAAAATCAGTCTGCTGCATTGAGAGATCCACTCTGCCCAAGCGCGAAAAATATAGCAACGAATCGATTAAATCCTCCATGCGCTGGGTGAGACGAATCAGAGTTCTGAGCTTTTCTTTACCTTCATCGTTTATGGTTTGACCGTAATCCTCAATCAAAAAATTAGAATAATTATGAATACCCCGTAGTGGTTCCTTCAAATCATGAGAAGCAATGTAGGCAAAAGCATCTAATTCATGATTGCTGCGTTCTAATTCGATATTTAGCTGTGCTAGTTCATCTGCTTTCCGCAGCACTACGCCAATAATTGCACTTCTCAATTCCAGTGCTGCATCCACTTCACAAGATTTCCAAGGCCGTGACTTGAATTGCACTATTTCTTTCCACAATTCAAACGACTTGCGGGGTGATAGGCGCAATCCTCCATTTGCTGTTACTTCTACAGGTTTATTCGGGTTTCCGCCCCAATTTATAGTTCTTACTACTTCTGGGCGAAACCACAAAACATAATTTTTTTGAGTTTTAGAAAAGGAAAACGTCATCAAACCGCTGGCTACATCCCGAAATTTTTCAGCCTGGGGATAAACTTGTGAAAGTGCATCGGTGTAAAAAATATCCTCACGCAGATTTTGATAAAGCCATTCGACTAAATCTTGTAAATCCTGTTTTTCTGGAGTGTTACCAACGGTAAAATATTCTCCAGAAAAACAGACTGCTGCTCCTTGAGCGTTCACAAGATTCAGGAGATTAGGCTCGTAGTTAATTAAACCCTCAATAAAGTTTTTTTCTGCCGACATAAATTCAATTAACTTGCTGTGGACAGATTTCAATGTAATTTTATATTCGCTATCTTCACTATCTTCTTTTGTACCCAGTTCTAAAGATGTCATTTGTCCTAAAAATTCACAAGCATTGCGAATTTCATAAGGAATATATTTAGGTGATTGATGATGACAAGCAATTAGTCCCCATAGTTTTTTATTTTTCATAATCGAAATTGACATTGATGCCTTTACACCCATATTGTGCATATACTCAACATGTAAAGGTGAGACACTCCGCAATACCGACATACTTAAATCTAAAGGCTGCTCAGTCTCTGGGTTATTTATAGGCACAATTGCTGCTGATTGGTAGCCAGCATCAGGTATCAGCCTTAGCCAGTTTTGGCTGTAGAGTTGTCGGGCTTGATGAGGAATATCAGAAGCAGGGTAATGTAAGCCTAAATAAGCAGTAAGATATTCTGGCTTTTCTTCTGCAATAACGATGCCATTCCAATCATCATCTAATCGATAAATCATCACCCGATCAAAGCCAGTGATCTTTTTAATTTCTTTAGCAAGAATTTGACTTAATTTTGTGACAGTGGCTGCACCTTGTAACTTCGACATTGCCAGCTTCACTAAGTGATAAAATCTAAAAAATGCATTATCTTTTTCTGAAAATGCAGGTTCTAGTTCCAAGATTAAAACTTGATGGGAACGATGAACAATTCCATCAAAATGTATAGTTTTATCACCAGATTTTATAGTAAATTCAATTGGATTAACAAATGATAAATTTTCTTGAGATAAACAATCTTGTAGTAAATGAACTTGCTCAGATTCAATCAACTTGTGTAAAGGTTGATTTAGCAATTCTTCAGGATGAAGACCAAAAAAATTAAATATATTATTACTAACTTGCAGGATAGTTAAATCCGCTTCTTTTAACGCTAAAAGGATACCATGTGGCTGAATTGAGCCAGGAATATGAATTGGTTCGCGATCGCAGTTTGTGAGATCAACTTGAAAGGGAATGGTAATATCATTGTTACTGTTCACTTTTTAGTACCAATAATTATAAGTATGCCTGAACCAAAGACAACCTTTAATCTGCTTGGACAATTGTCAGGTTAATACACGTCTATAAGCATGTAATTATAAGATGATAATCATGTATGCAAATAAGATTTTCGCATTAAATTACTATTTATTAAAGGGAGATTGATAAATGTAATAAAACATAAACATATATAAAATTTACCTTAGGCAATAATTAAAATGCCAGAGAACAATTAGCCAAAAAACGAAGTTTGATTAGATAGATTGAGTTATTTGATCAGAAAAACTGGTGCGATCGCAGTAAAATTACCTTTGGTATAGTTACTGAGGATAAATAAAAACTCTACCCACAAGGGGATAAAGTTTTGTCAGTGGTCAGTAGCAAAGCGAAAAGTGAGTTTGAAACCAGATTAAAAACAACACTTCGACAAGCGGTAGTTGAATCTCGACTTCGCGACAATTAGGCGCAGCGATGCACTGAGTTTCGACACTTCGGTAAGCTTAGTGCATCGCTGACAACTGACAACTGACCCGCGTAGCGCAAATAAATGGAGACTCTATGCAACCTCACCTTCCTCTGGCAGGCTTAAACATTTTCGTGGTTGACGATGATGATGATAGCCGCTTTTATATCACTACCGTATTAGAAGCAGATGGAGCCACTGTCGTAGCGGTTACATCAGCGGCTGAGGCATGGGAAACGCTACCCAAGTTGCAACCTGATGTCTTTATCTGTGATATTGCCATGCCTGGCGAAGATGGCTACACCTTAATTCGCAAGGTGCGTTCACTGCAAAACGATAAACTTAGACAAGTCCCAGCAATCGCTTTAACTGCTTATGGAGACAGTGAAGATCGTATTCGTGCCTTAGAAGCGGGTTTTAACACTCATGTTGCTAAACCAGTTGATCCAGGAGAATTAGTGGTGATTATAGCAAATGTAGTTGCTTCTTGTAGAACTTAAGGGGCTAGGGGTTAAGGATTAGGGACTAGAAACTGTTTTCAAACCCAAAATAGTTGCTTTGTTGGGTTTCCTTACGTCAAACGCTACTTACTTTAAGTCGGCAGAGCCGACGACAGTCGCCTCAAGTCGGTAAACCCTTTCGGCAGTTCCTCATGGGGGAAACCCCCAAGACCGGACTGCCGACGCTCCTGCGTCGCTACCGCTACGCTAACACCACGGCGCTGTCTCCCCAACGTAGTGGCTCCCCAACCTACAGTTCAAGTTTGAAAACACGCCCTAGGAGCTAGGGAGTAGAGTGGTGTATTATATATCATAAGAAAACCGCTATAGATTTTGAAGAATTTGCTTTTTGGAGTTGCTTAAATCCTCCTAAAAACAACTACTACAAGTATTACCTCAAGCTTGCTGTTCGACTTTGGCTATTTCCAGCATTGTCTTTAAAACTGAATCTGGATTCAGACTTATAGAATCAATTCCCTCTTCAACCAAAAACTGAGCAAATTCTGGATAATCACTGGGTGCTTGTCCACAAATACCAATTTTGCGGTTATGCTTTTTGGCAGTTTGAATGACCATTTTCACCATTTGTTTGACTGCTGGACTGCGTTCATCAAATAACCGCGCCACTAACGCAGAATCTCTGTCTACTCCCAGTGTTAATTGAGTTAAGTCGTTGGAACCAATGGAGAATCCATCAAATACATCAGCAAACTCTTCAGCCATAATTACATTGCTGGGCAATTCACACATGACATAAACTTGTAAGTTATTGACACCTTGCTGTAAACCATTTTTTGCCATCTCTGCTAACACCAAACGCCCTTCATCAGGAGTCCGGCAAAAGGGAATCATGGGGATGACATTAGTTAAACCCATTTCTTCTCTGACCCGTTTTATAGCCTCGCATTCGAGAGCAAAAGCTTCTCTATAGCCTTCGTCGTAATAACGCGCCGCCCCTCGCCAGCCCAACATCGGGTTTTCTTCGTCGGGTTCAAACTGTTGACCGCCTAATAAATTGGCATATTCATTACTTTTAAAATCTGACATTCGCACAGTCACTGATTTGGGATAAAATGCTGCGGCAATTCTGCCTATACCTTGGGCTAATTTATCCACAAAATACTGAGATTTTTCGGCATAAAGTGCAGTAATTTTAGCAATTTTGGCTTTGACAAATTCGTCTTTTACTTCGTCAAAATGAATCAACGCCATTGGGTGGATTTGAATTTGGTTAGCAATGATAAACTCTGTCCGCGCCAAACCCACTCCATCGTTAGGAATGGCAGATAAACTCAAAGCTTCTTGAGGATTACCGACATTCATCAAAATTTGAGTGCGAGTGCGGGGTAAGTTCTCTAAAGGAACTTCTTGAACTTCAAAGGGCAATAAACCTGCATAAACCTTGCCTTCTTCTCCTTCAGCGCAAGAAATTGTTACTTCTTGACCAGTTTTCAAAACATCCGTCGCATTGCCGCAGCCCACGATCGCCGGCACACCCAACTCTCGTGCAATAATTGCTGCATGGCAGGTGCGTCCACCAGCATTAGTGACAATAGCACTGGCGCGTTTCATAATCGGTTCCCAGTCAGGGTCAGTTCTTTCTGTCACCAACACATCCCCAGCTTGGAACTGCTCAATTTTGTGTACATCTAAAATTAGGTGGACTTTGCCTTGACTAATTGCTTCCCCGACTGCACGTCCTGTTGTCAGAGGTTGAAGAGAAACATTCTTTGTTTGCTCCTCTGCTTTCCCTACAAGGCGATAACTACGCAGCAAATTTCCGGTTCTCTGTGACTGGACAGTTTCAGGACGTGCTTGGACTACAAACAATTGGTTGGTAATGCCATCTTTTGCCCATTCAATATCCATTGGAGTGTAAATACCGTGGACTTGAGAATAATGGTCTTCAATTAGACATGCCCAATGTGCTAGTTGTAAAATTTCGTCATCACTGAGGGCAAATTTACCTTTATCTGCGGTTGATACGGTGACATTTTTGGTAAATTTTGAGCCGTCATCATAGATCATTTTCAACTCTTTGCTGCCCAATTTTTTATCAATAATTGGGCGAAAACCTGTTTTTAAAGTTGGTTTAAAAACACAGTATTCATCTGGATTGACGGAACCTTGAACTACGTTTTCTCCTAAACCGTATGCTGCGGTGATTAATGCCGCATCCTTAAAACCAGTTTCTGTATCAATTGAAAACATTACTCCGGAGGTTGCTAAATCTGAACGCACCATTTTCTGCACACCCACAGTCAAAGCAATGCTCAAATGGTCAAATTTCTTAGTGTGACGATAAGAAATAGCGCGGTCAGTAAATAAAGAAGCAAAACATTTGTGACAAGCTGCTAAAACTCCTTCGACACCAACAACATTGAGGTATGTTTCTTGTTGTCCGGCAAAACTAGCATCGGGGAGGTCTTCGGCGGTAGCACTGGAGCGAACTGCTACATCTGTATCTGCGTTGTATTTCTCACATAGACTTTCATAAGCTGTAGCGATCGCCTCTCGCAATTCTACAGGAAATGGCGTATGTATCAACAGCGATCGTGCTTTTTTTCCCCTGAGCCGTAAATTTTTAATATCCTCAACATCCAAATCTCGAAACAGTTCTTGCAACTTTGCTTCTAACCCTGCTGATTGAATGAAATAACGATAAGCATAAGCCGTAGTAGCAAATCCGGTAGGAACTTTCACACCTTGAGGTGTCAATTGTTGAATCATTTCCCCTAATGAGGCATTCTTCCCACCAACAAGGGGAATGTCAGCAATTCCTACTTCATCAAACCAGAGAATAAGCGATCGCTCTTGAGAAAATTGAGCTAAAGTGTTTTGAGATACCGTAACCATCTGTATTACCTCTCAAGTATATGCTCTGGCTATAAGTGTGTAATTACTAGTGAGGATCTTATTTTCCCTATTCAATTTTAGGTTTCAATTTTGGGATTGTGCCATTAAACGCCACGTTTTCGTTAACAACAGCTAACATTATCCGGGATAATGACCATATCAAAATTTTGGATGTCAGGCAAAATGGCACAGCTAGAAAGACTATTGAAAATGGCAGAAGACGAGCTAACACAGTACAGCACTGATGCCCGTAAAATCGAAAAACTGCGCCGTAAAATTGGTTTATCAGTATCAGCAGCAGAACAGCGGCAAGTCAAATCAGAATTATTAGCAACTATGCAACCTAATATAATTACCCAAACTGTGGAAGAACAAAGACAAGTAGTAGCCTTACCATTTTGGGGAATTGCTGGATTGGGTTTGTTATTCGGAATTTCGTTAAATCAACCCCTAGCCTTATTAGCAGCCATAGGTGGAAGTGTAGCAGCTTTCAAAATTCAGCAATGGGGTTGGCGATTGCAAGCAAAACGTTTATTGTTACAAACGTTCGCAGATATTGAAGCACGTGTTAGCCAACCCAATAAATAATGTGGCATTGCTGAATATAACAATGAGATTAAACTCTTACTCTCTGCGTCTCTGCGTCTCTGCGTGAGGTAAATTCATAATATCGTGTTCGGGTGAATCGGGAATGCCACTTTTGATAATTAGTCGAGGCCAAACCAATAAGAAAAAACCCATCCATACCAATAGAGGAATTGCAACCAGTACTGTTAACCAAATGATCTTAAATAGTAGCCAACTGCCACTAATTAGCGTCACGCCTGTAAGTAAAATCGACCAAGGCTGACACCACCAAGGTTTGTAGTTCCAAGGATTTAGAGGCTTTTGTTCAGACATTGGTTTGATTGAGCAAATTTTTAAATTGTCTTCTTGTCATCTCAAGTAATTTTAGCGTTTCAATTGTTCTTTCCATGCTTCCAAGGTGATGTATTTGTTATCTATCACATCTAAAACATCAATTACACCGCTTGTACTCAAGACACGAAACCAATAAACCGTTGAATTATGATCTGGTTCATCTTCAAAGACTCTAATTTTATAGTAAGGATCATCAGGACTAGGAGAACCATAGACGATCGCAGCAACTTTTATACTACCCTTAGAGAGTCGTTCAATTTCTTTTGCTTTGCGTTGCACCTGTGGCAGTTTCCAAACTGAGTTCAGGGCAGTTTTTTCATCAATTTGTCTAATAGCCTGAGAAATTGTCTGATTAGTATATTTTTCTAATTCAGGGAACAGTTGGGAAGAATTTAGCTCCATCTGTACATGATCTCCAGAAATTGGAGTCAGGTCTGAGTGACCTGTTACCCCTATTAGCAAAGAAGTCATGAGAGGATACCAAATCAATCTTGTCATGAAGCTATTCCTAAACGTGATCTTTTTCTCGGTTAGCCTGCAAAAGGTTACTGCATAACATATCTAAAATAAATTTTTAGTATGTTGGCAACGGAGAAACTTTAGTTTAGCAGATTAAAGATGATCCCGCTGATAGTTAGTCGAATAAACTATAAGTATAACTGATGATTTTGGACACTACGGGATGAATTTATTCTGAATACCATACTTGTGGCGATCGCTCAACAGTATTTTTAAGATTCCAACTAATTTTTTATATGCAAATTTGGTGTATTTTCCAAATCTTTAATGTTGTAAGTGAGAATGAGCTGCGGCAGTCATTGAGTCTATTAGCCGTCAGGATAAATAGCTAAAATCAAAACCTAAAGGTGGCTTTTTTAAAGATGTACATCTGCCAATAAAAAAACCGCCTTGTGGCGGCTTTTGAAATATGGGCAGTACCAGACTCGAACTGATGACATCCTGCTTGTAAGGCAGGCGCTCTACCAACTGAGCTAACCGCCCATTTACTAATCCTTAACTAGTATAGCAGAACATTTCGCGTTGCGCTAGTAGTTTTGGGAAAATCTTTTTTCTCTTATACTGGCTCAGTATTAAGTTACTCACAGAGGAAAGATTTAGAATGCCCTCTGGTCGGACACACGATCGCATTACTTTGTATGCTCTACCATTAATAGCGGGTGTGACGTTCTGGCAGACTCGTAGCAGTAATGTGACTTTGTTAGTTGCAGGCGGATTTCTATTTGGAGGGCTGATGTTTGGCCCTGATTTAGATATTTACTCTGTGCAATTTCAACGCTGGGGTTTCTTACGTTGGATTTGGCTACCTTATCAAAAAAGTCTCCGTCATCGTTCTTTTTTATCCCACGGGCCAATTATTGGCACAACACTGCGGATACTTTATCTTGGCTGCTTGCTTACTACATTAGTAATTCTCGTTTTAGTAATTGCCCAAAAGCTGTGGAATCTGAGTTTTACTTGGCAAGATCTGGGGGAAACTATAGGGCGATCGCTCATGAATTACGATACTGAATATATCGCTTTATTCTTGGGTTTAGAACTCGGTGCGATGAGTCATTCTCTTAGCGATTGGGGCGGTTCGGCATATAAGCGCTTGCAAAAGCAAGGTTTACGGGGGTTGCTTACCAGCAGCAAAATTAAGAAGCGTAAACCAACAAGTCGTGGTCGTCGTCGAGCTACAGTGAGCAAAGACAAGGGGAAAATCACAAAGGATAAATAACTTATGACTGATGGCAAAGTTAATACTTTGGCGGCGTTGCAAGAGTTAATTGAGGTGGTAGCAAAGTTGCGATCGCCTGATGGGGGTTGTCCTTGGGATTTGGCTCAAACTCCCGAAACGCTGATACCTTATGTGATTGAAGAAGCTTATGAAGTGGTTGATGCGATTAAAAGTAAGGAAACAGAAGCAATTAAAGAAGAATTAGGAGATTTATTATTACAAGTAGTTTTACAAACCCAAATTGCTAGCGAATCTGGACAATTTGCTTTAGCAGAAGTCGCACAAGGTATTTCTCAAAAATTGATTCGCCGTCATCCCCATGTATTTGGTGATGTGTCGGTAGCCAGTGTAGATGAGGTACGGCAAAATTGGGAACAAATTAAAGCTGCGGAAAAAGGCGAATCATCCCCAAATAATCAAAAACTCAGCGCTAAACTCAGTCGCTATGGACGTACTCTTCCTCCGCTGATGGCGGCAATGAAAATTTCTCAAAAAGCTGCTGCGGTTGGGTTTGAATGGGAAAATATTGATGGAGTCTGGGACAAATTTCACGAGGAATTAGGTGAGTTTCAACAAGCTTTAGCTGAGGAAACACCCGAACGACAACAAGCAGAATTAGGAGATTTACTATTTGCGATTCTTCAGCTTGCCCGTTGGTATAATCTTGACCCTAGCGCTGCCTTACAAGGTACAAATCAGCGATTTGTGCAGCGGTTAGAAAAAATGGAGGCAGTTAGCGATCGCCCCCTTTCTGATTACAGTTTGGATGAGTTAGAGACTCTATGGCAACAGGCAAAAGCCCAAATTGCCAAAGAGCTGTAATACATACCGATTTACAATTTGATGGTGACTGTCTTAACTTCGGTATATTGCTGTAAGCCATACTCGCCTAGTTCTCGATCAATACCGAACTGTACCAGCTTGGTGATTATTAGCGATCGAACTCCCTAGAATCATCACTGAATTAAGCTCAGCACAACTCTAGTCAATAAATAGACATCAATTTAATAAGTGTGTTAACTTGGGCTGATTTATTTCAAAGTTAACTACATGTCACAAAATATTAGAATTTGGGATATTTCTTCCACAAATCGCCTCAGTGAAGTAAAAAAATCAAAGCTTGAAGCTGAACAGAGTATACAAGATTGGTTAGAGCAAGATATTTATATTATTTCAGATAACTTATTAGTAATAGGAAAGGAAGTGCAAACAGATTATGGTGGATTTATAGATCTTTTATGCTTAGATAAAAAAGGAGATATTGTCATTATAGAGTTAAAACGTGACAAGACTCCTAGAGAAGTTACCGCTCAAGCTTTAGATTATGCTTCTTGGGTAAAAGATTTATCAAACGATACGATTACTAGTATTGCTAATAAGTATCTAATAAATAAAGTTTCTCTAGAACTTGATAAAGCTTTCCAGAAAACTTTTAATACAGAATTACCCGAAATTCTTAATACAAATCATCAGATATTAATTGTTGCATCTAAAATAGATAGTAGCTCTGAAAGAATTATTAGTTATTTATCAGAAACTTATGGAGTAAATATTAATGCTGTAACATTTCAATACTTCTGTAGTGAAGATGGTAGAAAACTATTAGCTAGAGTATTTTTAATTGAGCCAACTCAAGTAGAAGAAAATACGCAGCGACAAAATAATTCCAAAAGACAACCAAATTTATCTTTTGAAGAACTTGATGAGATTGTTAAAAAACATAGTTTAGAAAATCTATATTCTACCCTCTATAAAAATTTGTTAAATACTTATTTTACTGTTGTTTCAACAACCAGAAGTTCATTGAGCTTTAAAAAAGGTAATAAAACTATATTTACTTTAATTCCTGTAGAAAGCAATCCTGAAAAAGGGCTTAAATTCCGGATTTATACAACAAGATTTGCACAACATTGGGGTATAAATACAGAGGAAATAATAAATTTATTGCCCACATCAAAATATAAATGGGAAAATTATCCTGATGCTACACCTGATTGGTCTGGGCATGAAGGATTTTTCAACAATCTAGATGAAGTAGACAAATTTATTGCAGGACTGCATAAACTAACTCAAAATTCAGTTTGATTTATCTTGATAATTAAAAACTCACACCTTCATAAATCAAATCAATTGCACAATTAAAATCAACACTTTCTATAGTGATATCTTCACCAATCGTATAGGGAGAATATAGCCACATTCTGCCCTCTCCCCGACGATAAAATTCTACTCCGATTTTTTCAGATTCAATTAAAATATATTCTTGCAAACTAGGCATAGTGCGATAGAAAGCAAACTTTTCTCCTCTATCTTTAGCTTCTGTTCCAGGAGAAAGTACTTCTACAATTATTTTGGGATATTGAATAAATCTGCGTGCATTTAAATCCCTAGTATCACAACTAATTACTACATCAGGATAAAAGTATGGGCTTTGAATACTGACTTGCACCTTGACATCGGCAACGTTGATCCGACAACCTCTAGCACGTAAATGGGGATACAATGCTCTGTAGAGATTTAGGGCGATATCATTGTGAGGAATTGTACCGCCAGTCATAGCAAAGATTTCACCATTCACGTATTCATAGCGACAACCTTGTAATGGTTCCCAATCAAGGTATTGCTCTATACTCATTTTTTGAGGTTGAGGAGTGGCAATCATTGCATCATGATCATAAATAAACGCTTTTAACTTTTGCTATCAATCTTATCACCCCAAAGAAATGGAGGCAGTTAGCAACTACCTCCTAATAAATTAAAGCTTGGATGTATTGAGAAATGCTTTGACAACAGGCTAAAAACTCGGCTATCTGCTGCTCAAAAACACAGTCAAGACCACTCCTAAGATAATCGATCCACCACCAAGGATGAATGACCATAAACGATGGTAACTATTGACAACAGTGCCATTTTCGCTTTGAAGTTGGATCAAATCCATCCAGGGCGCAACACCCCGACGGAACCAACCCACAGCCCCGACTTGTTCACCGATTAAGCTTTGTACTCGCTTCATCCCAAATAAGAAATTGCCAATGGGGCCAAAGCGGGAAGCGTAATGCAGATAAAGCATACCGCTACGGTCTTGAATTTTTAAATCGGAACCAAACTTATAACCAGCGTCGCCACGACCAATTAATTGACCTTCCAATTTTGCAGGTTGTCCACGCAATGGACTGGCGTAGGGGTCTGACATTAAAGTAAGAACGTCAGACGTTGGTGCTTGCTTGTAGTTGGGGAACATGACAAAGGCTTTGATGAGTATTCCCAACCCTAAACCGATAATTGGCGCGCCTAATATTAAACCTGAGTTTGAGTCACTTGACCAGATAATTATACCCAAGGCCAAGCCAGCAAAGAAACCGATGGTTTCGGCTCCATATAGCGTAATATCTAACAAGAAATTACCGTAAAGCTTGCTTCTATTGAGGTTTTTACCTTCTCCTACAACTCGTCCCATATCAAACTCAGTTGGTAAACCCAACTGTTCAGCATAGGTGCTGAGGGCGCGGACTCGTTTACCAGTCAGGGGATGAGTAGAATTTAACTCCATCCACCAGCCCCAAGGATTAAATAAATCCCACAAAAAGACGCGACCTATTTTTTGAGGTTCGGATGCAATGCGGTAGGCGGTTCCCGTAGAAGCAGCAGCTTTATGGTCGTAGATACCCAAGGCGCGAGTCCCTTCAATTAAACGGCTGGGTTCTTGTGTCCGTGAACCTTCTTCTAATATCCCGTAGGCAATCTTCACCAAGGCGCGGGATAATCCGTTAGGATTACCTGTGCTTTCTGCGGCGAAGTGGTCAGCAAAGTATTCTCTGGTACGGGAGAGATACAGCAGTAAGTAAGTACCGATAATATAAAATACGTAGGCCACAAAACCAGCGGTTTGGATAGCATCTTTAATTTTGCTATCGCCACCACCACGAGCCAATCTTCTGGCTGTGCTATAAATTAAGTAGCAAATCTGCACTAATGTAGATGCTACTGTCATCACTGCAAAATCCCAATGGACGATGTGTCCTAATTCATGGGCATAGACGGTAGCAATTTCATCATCATCCAGGTATGTGAAAAGTCCCTGACTGACGACTAAGCGGGCGCTGTTAGGTAATGAACCGTAAGTAAAAGCCGTTGGATTTTGGTCGTTAATGATTCCCAATCGGGGAGTTTTAAGGTTTTTCTGCTGACAAACTTGCCGAAGAACTTTAGCTGTCTCTGGACTGAGGGTTTCTATTTCTGCTAATTCTACCCAACGAGTCTGGTAAAGCCAGCGCTGGGTCAAATCCATCAAAAACGGAGATAGGAAAAAGGCAGCGATATTGAAAGTTATTGTAATACCAATCGCGATCGCTAGTCCTTGGAGTGGATTATCGCTACCTAAAATAAATACTAAGCTCAAGCCTAAAGCTAATACCATACCAAACAACAAGGTCATGGTGACACCAGAGGCTAATACAAGAGAGCCACCTACACCCCCCATTGCTAGTTTGACACCAGTTGTAACAGCACGTCCGGCTTTTTGGGTGGTGCTAGACTGAGTTACTGCACCTTTGGGTAAAGATTGGCTAGCTTTTTGGGCCCAGTTGCGAATCTGTGAGTTTTCACTCATCATTAACTTTTGACACAGACTCGTTGCTTTTTCGACTTCGCCTGCACCTTGGTAAGCTTTCATCAGCCACATCTGTGCAGAAAGATAATCTGAAGAATTGTGGTCAACACAATTTCGGCAGAACTGTTCTAGCAACTCAACTGCTTCTTGATAACGTCCTTGTTGAAAGGCATCTAATCCAGATTGTAATGACATAGGATCTCCTGTGCAAAGGAGTGATATTTGATCTATCAATACTCAATAAATTCAGCTTTCGTCATCGCAATTACGGAAAACAGCAACGTATAAATTATATTTTATCAGGATAGATATTTTTAGTTGGTTATATTCCAGGTAACTTTAAAACTGCTTCGGTGGTAATGGAAAATAGCCTAGGAGAAAGAGATATTGCTAAATTAAGATTATTCCTCATTCATATCAGGTAGTTGATGGATATAAAAACTGAGGTCACAATTGAGGATTTATACCACTTACCCGACAATTGTAAAGCGGAGATTGTGAATGGAAAATTGTTGCTGATGTCTCCAACTGGATTTTTACCGGGACGTACGGGAGGTGAAATTTATGCCAGTCTGCACGATTATGAACGCCTGAAAAAGAATGGTTATGCTTTACCTGATAATGTTGGTTTTATTGTAAATCTTACTCATCGCCGTTCTTTAAGTCCTGATGCCGCATTTTATACTGGCAAACCTACAGGTGGAAAGTTTCTTAATGGTGCGCCTGTGTTTGCTGCTGAGGTGAGAAGTGAAAATGATTATGGTGATAAGGCTGAGAAAGATATGGCTAGCAAACGCCGTGATTATTTTGCTGCGGGTACTTTGGTAGTTTGGGATGTGGATGTACTGAAAGAGGAAGTGATTAGAGTATACCGTGCTAGTGATCCTGAAGAACCGCAAGTGTATCGCCGTAGGGAGATGGCTGAAGCTGAACCCGCAGTACCAGGATGGACTATGTTAGTGGATAATTTGTTTGTTGAAAAACGAACCACAGAGGCACAGAGATGAATAGGCGATCGCTACTGTTAATTGGTATAAAATAGTGCGATCGCTTTTGCTTTTCGGTTAATATGGCAATAACGTAGATATCAAAGTCATGGCTGAAACTGGTAGAATTAGGGTTGCTAAAGATAAAGCTGAGTTGGTGAAAGATTTAACGTCTTCAAATGGTGGGACAGGGCCTTTTCAGACTTTTGCTGATGTGATTGTGTTTGCAGCAGCTTTAGGTGCAAAACATAAAAAACGGATGGCTTTGGGAGAGATTTCTAAAAGGGAACCATCGCCAATACCTCAAGAACAATTTATAGTTAGGGGATATAGTACAGTAATAAATTTAATAGCCATTGCTGAAATTCAAGATATAAAAGTTTTATCTCTTCAAGAAGAAAATATTAATGAGAAACGTAATTATATCTTTGAAGAATATGCTAATGGTGGACTTGAAATATTACAATCTGAAATCCGGGGCGCAGTAAATTATTCTGAAAGGATTTTATTGATCCTCAGTTCTGAAAGGTTTCAAGATAACTCGGAAGAAGATTTTGACTTAAGTAAATTTATTTCATAAATTAGCATCGATCCATGCTTAATCATTACCAACTGACTAAGAAAATACTTGTGATATATAGAAAGATGAAACAATGAGTAAAGCAAAACAGCCAGCAAATCAGCGAAGTTTAGTTTATTATTGTGAATGTTTCTCTAATATTAAAGTATATAAAAGTCAGACAAAAGGTGATGCTCTTAATAAACCCATTTTACTTTTATCTATAATTGATCTAATTACACAATATTTAATCACAGATAATCGGATCACCATGTCAAATGAATTGATTGATACCTTCAAGAAATATTGGGAAGTACTTGCTTCCAGCACTTGTAAGGGAAGTGATTTTGCACTTCCTTTTTTTCATCTAAAAAATGATAATGGTAAATTTTGGCATCTCAAGTATAGTTCTGGATATGATGGTGGTCGTCCGCAAACAATTCCTAAACTCAAGGAAGATGTTGACTATGCATATTTAGATGATGAACTATTTGATTTAATTCAAGATGAAATCTCTAGGCAAATATTAATTGATGCACTTGTTTCAGCTTGGCTACCATCTGAAGATAATACTATAGAAAAATTTTTAACAATTAATGAAAATTTTCAAGATATTACTTTAAAACTAGATAAAAATATAAAGTCTAGTAATTTAGATGTTAATCATAGACAAAGCTTAAGAAAATCAGTAATTAGAAATGCTTTTTTCAGAAAAGCAATTGTAAGTATTTATGGTTATAAATGTGCTTTTTGTGGACTCAAAGTAACTAAAAAAATTAACCAAAATATTGTGGATGGCGCACACATAAAGCCATTTTCACAGTTTTATGATAGTAAAATTAATAATGGAATAGCATTGTGTAAAAACCATCATTGGGCATTTGATAGGGGTTGGTTTGCTGTAGATGAGCAATACAAAATCATAGTTAGTCATGATTTGGAAGAAGTATCTCCCAATGCTAAACCTATGAAAGATTTTCACGGTGAAACAATACTTTTACCAAATACAGAGCAATACTTTCCAGAACTAGAAGCACTGCAATGGCATCGTGAAAACATATTTAAATCAAGATGAAATCAACATAAAACTATACCCATATAAGAGTTTAACTGCTAATAGGGGTATAGCTATTAACTCTCAGATAGTTTATTATTCAGTTAACTTCAACATGGGAACTAAAAGAAGGTTAGACCATGTTGAAGCAGAAAGCCCAAAGGCAGCTGGATTTCCCCTCCCCTCATTTCTGTAGGCAGTTAGCAAGTTATTCAAGAGGGTGTTTCCCATCTCATCCCATAACTTTTCGACAGGACTCTCCCACTTTCCATCTTTAATAAATACACGGAAGGCTGCAAGAATGGGAAAGACGAAAGTAATGGGAAGAGTGTGATTAAATTGCTTACCTGTGATGAACTGATAAGTCTTTTTTTCAACGCCGTTTAACTTACTCAGCCCTTTTTGCCGATCATATTCATCACGAAGGCACTCTTCAATATAAAGTACGTCTGTACTTTGACTAAATGCAACTACATAAACGTCATTTTATATACAATCTTTACAGGATAGGTGGAAGTCCTACTTGCTTTGGTTCAACAAACTCGCCATTAAAACTTATAGTTTTATCTTCTACAGTCCTAGCATCAGCTAAAGATTTACGAAGTTCAGCGCGTTCCATTTGATCTTGAATCCCACCTAAGATGTAAATTAATAATTTCGCCGCTAAATCTCGTCTAGAAACCTGCACTCGCTTTTTATTTGGGTCGTACAAAACTCCGTACCACAGAGATTGGGGATACTCCATACCACTAAAACCCCCTTGCTGGTCAAACTTCCGCAGTTTCTTAAAAATATCTACTAGGGAGAAACCTTTTTTAAATACCAAAATTCCTAAAGCTTGGGCTAATGCAACTTGAGCAACCGGACGGAAAAGTATATTTCCTTCGCCTCCATCTTTTTCAAAACTGAAGCGTCGTAAAACTGGTGTATCTTCATGTTCTAAAATTTTGTAGCTTGGAAGATTCGCCAAATAATCAAATAGCTTGCTAAATTCCTCAATTCCCTGCTCAAGTTCTTCATCCTCTGGTCGCATGGGAATTAGACCTTTCTCCAAGGGTTTCCAGTGAGGGAACTTTTGACCCAAATATCGCTCAGACATATCTTGTAGAGCTTGCAAAGTCGTCAAAACTGTAGAATTGGAAGCTACTGTTGCACTATTCCAATTGACGCGGGGTTTGCGCTCTTGTTGTTGTTCTAACAGTGAATGTGTAACTGCAATTTTTCTAGCTGCGATCGCAAAACCGTTATCTTCATTCAACTGTGTTAGCTGACCTTTAGTCAAGGGTGCAGCCATCAGATTGACATGAACAAAAATCGATCTTACCCTCCGCCTTGCCTCGGTGCGAGTTTCCCCAGTCGTTACCGCACAGATGAACTCAATACCAATTTTTTCCTTGGGTAAATTTTGCAAGTAAGCAAGGTCTACTTGGTACTTTTCTATTAAATCATTGACTGTAATAAAACTGTCATCAGCACCTTTATCTTTTTTATAGCGCTGGAGTTTGCGAGTTTTGATTAACTCCATCAATCCCTGAACCCCCATTAATCGATGTTGACCATCTAGCGCATATATAGTTACATCATCCTCAGAAATATTTAGCAGTCCTACTTTACCGTCTTTATCTAGGGGGATGAAATCAGTAGTAGATTTTGTGGCGCGTTCTTCGTTATCCCATTCAGCAGCTTTGGGATTATCCACCCACGGTTGATTAATTACTACCAGCACCGGGGGAAACTTATGATTTTGTCGAGCTGCTAGATACTGCACTAGCGGTGCTTGACGTGACCAATCAAGGGGGCGTTGCTGAATTTCATCAATACTATCTGCGTCAATCTCAACATTATTTGTGTCTGGATTGTACTTTTTTTGAAACAGAGGTAAGCCAGAGGCGAAGTGAACACGACCCGCAAACCATTCTAAAGTCACAGAGCTAACATAAGCTTCTACACCACCCATTTCGGTTTTTTGAACGAAAATTTGGTCTTTTTTCGTTAAAACATTATCTATCAATAAAGATAGTACCTGTTTTTCCTTATTTTCTCGTTCTAGATAGTCTATAGCGATGTCAGTAGTTGAGTCAGATGCACTGTCTTTCATGGATAATTGTGAAAAATTGTGTGTCAAAAATTAAATTACAACTCGTGTTAAGATGATAAATTTTATTTTTTTGCCTTGAAGTCTGTAAAATACGGAGGCTACCCTCAAAGTAATTCAAGGAAGGGTGAAAAATATCGATGTTTCAGTAGGTAAGGAAAAATGTCTACAGCACAACAGCAAGAGGATAAAAATCAGCAAGTACGTACTGTAGCAGAATTAGTGGATTATATCCAAGCTCTAACTACTGAAATTCAAGAATTATACTGTTTAGACGAGATACCTTGGGTTGTAGGCTATTCGGGCGGTAAAGATAGTACTGCAACTTTACAGCTGATCTGGAATGCGATCGCAAAACTACCACCAAAAAAAAGAACTAAAACAATCCATGTTATTACAACTGATACGTTGGTAGAAAATCCTGTAGTCTCTGTTTGGGTACGTAACTCTTTAGAACAGATGAAGGTTGCTGCTAAAGAGCAAGAAATGCCAATTGAACCCCATCTGCTTTATCCTGCAATTAAAGATACTTTTTGGGTAAACTTAATTGGGAAAGGCTACCCAGCACCGCGAAACAGATTTAGATGGTGTACTGAACGCCTTAAAATTCAACCATCTGACAGCTTTATTCGTGAAGTTATTAGGTCTAGTGGTGAGGTAATTCTTGTCTTAGGTACACGTAAAGCTGAAAGTACTAAACGTGCTGCTACGATGGCCAAACATCGGGAATGGCGGGTACGTGATCACATAAATGTTAATCCCAACCGACCTAACTCATTGATTTATCTTCCTATTGAAGATTGGCGTACTGATGAAGTCTGGATTTACTTAAATCAATTGCAAAATCCCTGGGAACATAGCAACAAAGATTTGTTCACCATGTATCGAGGCGCTACAGCAGATAATGAATGTCCGCTAGTTGTTGATACTTCTACTGCTAGCTGTGGTGATTCTCGCTTCGGCTGCTGGGTTTGCACAATTGTTAGTAAAGATAAATCGATGGAGGCAATGATCCAAAACGATGAAGAGAAAGAATGGATGCAGCCTCTATTGGATATTCGCAATGAATTAGACATTAAAGAAGATTGGGACAAAAGAGACTTTAGAAGGATTTGGGGAGATGTCCAACTATTCGAGCGCAATAAAGATGGAGAAATAACTGTTGAGCCAATACCTGGCCCTTATACTAAATATTGGCGGGAACATTGGCTCAGAAAATTATTAGAAGCGCAAACAAAAACCCGGCATACAGCGCCAGAAAATATGCGCGATATTACTCTAATTACTCCAGAAGAACTGAGTGAAATTCGCCGCATCTGGCTAGAAGACAAACACGAATTTGATGATAGTTTACCTCGCATTTATCAAGAAGTGACTGGTGAAGAATTTAAAGATCCCCGCCCTGGTGCTGACTATAGTCTATTAGGTAGCGATGAATGGGCTGTGTTAGAAGAAATCTGTGAAGATGATGCTATGCACTTGGAACTCATGGCGAAACTGTTGGATACTGAACGCCAGTATCGTAAGAAAGGCCGTCGTGTGGGAATATATGACACCTTAGAGAAATGTTTTACAACAAGTTCCCGTTCACCAGAAGAAGCAATTAAAAATGCTCATTTGAAACGTGATTTAAAGACAGCAGTTGACCAAGGTGATGTCAAAAAAGTCAAGCAGCTGACTTTGGGGGATGCTGTGGATGAAAACGATAATCAGCCAACTTGGGCAAACATCAAATTTCAAAAGAAGGAAACAACGTCATGATAATTCGTAATTCGTAATGATGCTCGATTGCGTAGCGTGTCGTAGACAAGACTCGCCAACGTAATTCTTAATTACCTTTCCGTTAAGCCGTGATGTACTAGAGTTGCTTATCATCTTCTGTAGGGTCTTCTAAATACAGCCTAATAAACTCCTCTGCTGCTGCTGGGTTGATTACTTTCAGCGCATTACGAATTTCTAACACTGTCTCCGCCACAGGGTCTGTCATCTCGTTTACCCAGCGATGAACGTTTGGCCGTCCTGTTCCCATTGTCACTGCTAACTTGTTTTGGCTAATACCATAAGTTTCCAATACCCGTTTCAGCGCTTTTCCTGCTTTTCCCATGCCTTTGATTGTGTCAAAGGCTTATAACCAAGTAAATGTTCTATATATGTAACAAACAGTGTAAGATGATATCGTTACTTATATGTAACAAAAACTTTTTATCAAAAAACAAGTAAATCCCAATGACTAAAAGCTTTTTAGCAGATGCTTTTCAAGCCACTGCACCGTCTGTTTCTTCTAGCGTTCTTGCAGAAACAATACCAAACCGAGAATCTGTAAAAGTTGTAATTTTTGGTTCTACAGCAGGTGTCAATAACACAATTCTCACTTTATACAAGCTTGGTTTTGCCCAAGTTAATGAATGGAGTCCTTTATTACCCAGTCCTAATCCCGGCGAAGTTATGAGTATTTTGACTCGCTATATTCTGACAAATTAACTGTAAATTCAGTAGGGTGGGCAATGTAAACCTTACAATAATAGGACTTACGCAAGAACTCTCTGAAACTCCTATTTTTCTGTGTCACGGACACTTTGCTCAAGTCGGGAAACCCGCCCACGCAAGTGTCCTTCTCAGCGTCCTCTGCGGTTAGATTTTCCGTTACCTGTGCGTAAATCCTGAATAAAATACTTGGCGAATATAATTTGCGGACTTTATTTTATAAACTCGAACTAATATAAACTAATATAAATGATATTTATTGAACTTGTATTACAAAACTTTGGCCCCTACTGTGGTCGTCAGATAATTAATCTGAACCCCAAAATTGATGCTAAAAATTCTAGCCCAATCATTTTATTAGGTGGCATGAATGGTGGTGGAAAAACCACCCTTATGGATGCAATTCGTCTTGCACTGTATGGGCAACGCGCCCAATGTTCAACTCGTGGTAATTTGAGTTATAACGATTTTCTAACCCAATGTGTTAATAGTCAGACTGATCCAACGGAAGATACTCGAATTGAATTAGCTTTTGAACACATTGAAAACGACAAACCAGTACAATATAGAATTGTACGAAGATGGACAATAAACCCTAAAGATGGTAAAGACCAATTGGGTATTTTAGATGCTAATGAATGGTTGGATACTGCGTTAGCTAATATTTGGGATGAATATATAGAAAATTTACTGCCATTGGGAATTTCTAACTTGTTTTTATTTGATGGTGAACAAGTTAAGGAACTTGCAGAACAAGAATCACCTCCACTAATTGTAGTGGATGCTATTCGTGGACTTTTGGGTTTAGAGTTAGCTGAACGTTTAGGAGTTGATTTAGAAATTTTAGTTAATCGCAAGCGGAAAGAACTTGCTGATACTAAAGAGTTAGCTGTTTTAGAAGAAATTGAACAAACACTAAATCTGCAACAAGATGAATATCAAGAAATTGAAAATAAATTAAAAGCACTTACCGAGAATTTAGAAGATGTAGAAAAAAAGCAGCAAGAAGCTTTAAATAAGTTTATTTCTGAAGGTGGTAAAATTGCTGGCGATCGCAGTCAATTAGAAAAACAAAAACATGAAAGAAATGCAGAATCGGAAAGTGCGCGTTTAGCAATGCGCGAATTAGCTGCTGATGTCTTACCTTTAGCTTTAATTGAACCTTTATTAAATGCAGCTTATCTGCAAGGAGAAAAAGAGTTTCGTCATCAACAAGCTAAGACAGCCCAAGATTTAATTTTACAACGAGATCAGCGTTTAATAGACTTAATTCATCAATTGGCGATCGCAGATGATCAAGTTGATCAAATTCACAAATTTATCGACCATGAAAACCAATCTTTAGAGCAAGATACCACAGGAGAAACTTGGTTATTAGCTGATACAGAAACACTCCACCAACTGGATAATGTCATTCACCATTACTTACTGTACACAAAGAAGACAGCCCAAGACAAGCTAACACTACTACAAACTCAAGAAGAAGAAATTATTGCTATAGAAAGACAAATACAAACAGCGGCATCTCCAGAAGATTATCAAAGACTAGTCGATGAATTACAAGAAGCACAAAAAGAAGTTGGAGAAGCTAAAGCTAATTGTGAAATAGCAAAACGTCGTTTGTATGAATTAGAAATCGAGATTCGCAACACTAAAAAAAGCCTAGAAACATATACTGACACCAATATTAAACGCCAAAATAAAGAACACATTATTATCTCTGCGGCTAAAGTCCAAGAAACACTCAAAATTTTTCGTGAAAAATTAACCCTTCGCAAACTGAACAAGTTAGAAGTAGAAGTTACAGAATGCTTTCGTTACTTGCTGCACAAATCAGATTTAGTACATCGCGTCGCCATTGACACCAACACTTTTAGCCTTTCGCTTTATGACTTAAATGGTCAACCCGTTCCCAAACATCGCCTTTCCGCTGGCGAAAAACAACTCCTAGCGATCGCCTTTCTTTGGGGTTTAGCACGAGTCTCCGGTCGCCGCTTACCCGTAGCTATTGATACGCCACTCGGTAGACTAGACTCTTCCCACCGGGGAAACCTCATAGAACGCTACTTTCCATCCGCTAGTCATCAAGTTATTTTGTTATCTACTGACACCGAAATTGGTAAAAAAGAAGTAGAAACATTGCGAGAAAATGAAGCGATCGCCCGTGAATATCTCCTCAAATATGACTCTAGCACCCGCCAAACCACAGTGATCGAAAATCAATATTTTTGGTAGTAGATATCGTTTAAAAAAGATATTTACAATATAAAATATCACGCTCTTTGGAAAGTAAATAAACAACTATGAACTCACCCCATGTACTAAAAATAGATTGTGATCTCCGTAGTTTGTCATTAGAAGAACTAGAATGGCTTTTAGAACGGATCACAAAACAAGTGCAAGAAAGGAAGCAAACATCAAATAAATTTACTGATGTGAACTATATGCATCAACAACTAGCTGCTATGGCTAATGATTTAGATATAAAAACAGAAATTATTTCTATAAATAATGAATTTGAGGTTACAGAAATGGATGGTCTAGAAAAGCTGTGAACATCGAGAGAGGACAAATTTATTTTGTCAATCTTAATCCAGTACTGGGTAGAGAACAAGCAGGAACACGACCAGTTTTAGTGTTATCTGTAGACGCTATCAACCAATCACCTGTAGTTGTCGGTACTAAAGGAACAAACATTAAGCGTGATTATCCAACTAACATACGAGTCTCTCCAAGTGACAGCGGATTGCTTGTAGAAACAGTGTTTTTATGTTTTCAAATTCGTTCTTTAGACCCAAATCGCTTTCCTGCTGACCCAGTTGGTAAAATTTCTGACTCCAAAATGCTTGATGTTGAAGTTGCGGTTCGCTACTGTTTGGGTTTATGAGCAAAAACTACCTCAATTTTTAGGAAGATATGGAAGCCCCAATCGAAAGAATTAAACTATCTCAAACAGCCAAAGACCAACTTCTTAAACTCAGACGCAACACCAAAATCGACCAATGGAATATTCTATGTCGTTGGGCATTTTGTCGTTCCCTCGCCGAACCAACCCCACCCTCACCTGTACCAATTCCTCAAGATAGTAACGTTGAGATGACTTGGCGCGTTTTTGGCGGGGAAATGTCCGATATCCTCCTTCTCGCTCTTAAGCAACGCTGTCACAACGATGGTTATCCCACCGACAAAGAAACCCTCGCTACCCAATTTCGCCTACACTTGCATCGCGGTATTGGCTACTTAGCAGGTGATCCAAATATCAAGAAAATTGAAGATTTAATTGAAATAGCGGTGAAAAATTGAAAGGATATTAGTTAACTGTTAACTGTTCACTGTTAACTGAAATATTATGCCCGAAGCGCTAGAAATCGAGCGTCATAGAGCTGCGATCGCTCGTAATGATATATCTCGCCCTGTGCGATTGGCAATAGAATGGTCAATCTTGAACCAAGACACCACCTTTTTTGACTACGGCTGCGGTTACGGTGGCGATGTAGAGCGAGTAACAAACCTAGGTTACACTAGCGCAGGTTGGGACCCTTACTACTATCCCGATACACCAATCACAACCGCTGATATAGTTAACTTGGGTTATGTCCTCAATGTGATTGAAGACCAAGAAGAACGCTGTCAAAGTTTAATTCAAGCCTGGGAACTCACCCATCAAGTTTTAATTGTCGCAGCTCAAGTACTAATTAATGCTCCCAGTAAAACACAACTAGCTTACAGCGATGGGATAGTAACTCGCCGCAATACTTTTCAGAAATACTACGAACAAGCAGAACTCAAAACTTATATTGATCAAGTCTTAAATGTAGATGCAGTCCCAGTAGCGCTGGGTGTTTACTTTATCTTTCGGGATGAAGCTCAAAAGCAAAGTTTCAAAGCCATCCGCTTCTTTTCTAGTACTGCAACTCCACGAGTCCGCGTACCTAGTAAGCGATTTGAAGATTATCAAGAACAACTCCAACCATTAATGGACTTTTTTACCAAGCGTGGCAGATTACCTGTAAAAGGTGAATTGGTAAATCAACAAGAATTATTGAGTGAATTTGGTAACTTCCGCCGGGCTTTTGGCGTAATTTTACAAGCCACAGATGAAGCAGAATGGGATGCGATCGCCTACCGTCGCTCTTTAGATATTCAAGTTTATCTGGCTTTGACCCACTTTGATCAACGCCCGAAATTTCATCAGCTAGCGCCGGAAATGCGCCATGACATCAAAGCTTTTTTTGGGAACTACGAAGAAGCTTGCCAAGTAGCCGACCAAAAGCTACTTAGTTTGGGCAATCCCAAAGTTGTACAAACTGTTTGCGAAAAAAGCAGAATTGGCAAACACACGCGCGGCGCTCTTTACATTCATATTTCTGCATTAGCTGCACTCGACCCATTGCTACGAATTTACGAAGGCTGTGCTAGTCGCACCATTGGGCGTGTAGATGGAGCTACGTTAATTAAATATTACACAGATAAACCGCAAATATCCTATCTTTTCTATCCAGATTTTGACCAAGATCCTCATCCAGCGTTAAAAGCCAGTATAACTATTGACTTAAAGACTTTATACATAACTCACCGAGACTACGAAAATCGAGCCAATCCGCCAATTCTGCATCGCAAAGAAACTTTTATTACTAGCAACTACCCACGCTACGAAGAATTTGCTCAACTCACCCGACAAGAACAGCAATTAGGACTGCTCAAACTCAAAAGCGATATAGGTACTCGCAAAGGTTGGGAAAAATGCCTCGCCGCCCACGGAGTGGAGATTATGGGACACGAAGTGAAGCAGGGATAATAGAGAGCAGGGGAAGCAGGGGAGGCAGGGGAGGCAGGGGAGAATAACAAATAATAATTAATCTCCCATGCCCCATGCCCAATGCCCAATGCCCAATGCCCAATGCCCCATGCCCAATGCCCCATGCCCAATGCCCCTTATAATGACTAAGATTTTCTTAAAATAAACAATATGAATATAGTGCGATCGCTGCTGCAAGTTTTCGGTAGCCGTAAAATGGCAGCGTTATTATTATTAGGGTTTTCATCAGGGTTGCCCTTATTTCTCACCAGTAAGACCTTGCAAGCTTGGATGACGGTGGAGAAAGTTGATTTGACCGCTATTGGGTTATTTAGTCTTGTAGGCTTGCCTTATTCGTTAAAATTTCTCTGGTCGCCTTTGTTAGACAGGTTTGCACTGCCATTTCTGGGTAGGCGGCGGGGTTGGTTGATGACAATTCAGATTGGATTGTTGATTGCGATCGCCTGCATGGCTTTTCAACAACCGAAACAAGCACTACAATTGTTAGCGATCAATGCTGTAGCGATCGCCTTTTTCAGTGCAACTCAAGATATTGCTGCTGATGCCTACCGCACCGACGTTTTAGAAGAATTAGAATTGGGAGCAGGTGCAGCAGTTTTCGTTTTAGGTTATCGGGTCGCGCTGTTACTCACTGGATCTTTGGCGTTAATCCTGGCTGATAGAATACCTTGGTCATCGGTTTACTTGTTGATGGCAGTGGGGATGATAATTGGTATTCTGGGAACTTTATTTGCACCAGAACCCAAGGAAATCCGTCCACCAGAATCTTTAGCCGCTGCGGTGATCTTGCCTTTTGGAGAATTTTTCCAGCGTCAGGGTGTAATTCGAGCCTTTTTAGTGCTGCTGTTTATCGTCCTTTATAAACTGGGCGATTCCTTTGTTAACAATATGTCCACACCCTTTTTGCTGCAAACAGGATTTACTCAAACCGATATTGGAGCAATTCAAGGCGGTATGGGACTTATTGCTACTATTATTGGCACTTTAGCAGGGGGCGCAGTTTTAAGTAAAATTGGTCTCAATCGCTCACTGTGGTTATTTGGCGGACTGCAAGCATTAAGTAACTTAGCTTACTTATTACTAGCCCAAGTCGGTAAAAATTATCAGGTTCTAATACTTACAATCAACATCGAAAACTTTTGTGCTGGGTTAGGAACAGCAGCTTTTGTCGCTTTTTTAATGAATATGTGTAACCAGCGCTTTTCCGCCACCCAGTATGCTTTGCTCTCAAGTTTCATGGCTGTTAGTCGTGATATTTTAGTTGCCCCAGCTGGCTCTTTAGCAAAAAATACGGGTTGGCCTTTATTTTTCGTCATTAGTATCATTGCCGCTGTGCCAGGATTACTTTTGTTACCATTCTTTGCTCCTTGGAACCCTAAGCCAGGAGCATTATCCAGACCAGGACTTGAGGAAGAAGAAGAGGATTTATGGGGAACCAAGTAGTTATTCTTGTCGGTACATTTGTTCTTTTAGTCACCGGTTTGTTACTTGGCTATGTTCTCTCACAGTTAGTTTTAGGATTTCTGTCATTTAGCCCGCCCATTCTTTTTGGAACACTCAGCCTGATTTTAATTTTTGGTACACTTTATTACGTTTTATTCTGGCAGTTAAAGAGAGAACAAACCCCGGTAGTTTCAGTAGAAAGACGTGTTGAGGTCAACGAAATTAACGAAACCAACGAACCAACAGTTGAGAACCATCTCAAAGACAACCTCATTGCTAAACTAAACGGTGATGTCGCGGCTGCCGAGCGTTTAATTGAGCAAGCAAAACAGGATTATCCAGGGATGCCAGAAAGTTGGTATTGCGAAAGAGTACTTGATGATTTAGAGCGCGATCAACGTTAATGCTAAAGGAGGTAGGCAAATAGGCTTCGACTTCGCTCAGCCTACAAGGAACAGGAGCAGATGAAGAAAATAATAATCAATTAATTTTAATTACCCATGCCCAATGCCCAATGCCCCTTTTGTTACCTGTATCCAAAAGCGGCTAAAATTAAGTCAAGCAAACTTCACAAATCTTCAGCTAGGGTCTTAAATATTAAGACCTTAGCTGGTGCAATACAAATATGGCTATATTTCGTCAATACATCGCCCCTTTGCTTGTAGTGTTGGTATTTTTGTTTGCCTTAGTGGCAGTCAGCGCCCGCATATTTTTACCCTCAGATATGGCAGCACCCGCACCGATTGAAGAGGTGGGAGTGATTGTTCCGTGAAAAAGCAGGGGAGCAGTGTTTCGACTACGCCCAACAATCGGTGCAGAGGTGCAGGGAAAAATACAAATAATAATTAATCACTCATGCCCCAACCCTTTGGGGTGATTGTGTTGGACGGGGCAACAGTCACCTTCCAACACATGCCCTATTTCCTATTCTCTTTAATCAAGTGTCTGAGCAACTGCTACCGGGATACTACATTCGTTGTGGTTCAACATTAGAACGATCGCTGCTGGTAAAATTCATGCAGCGGACTTACCAGCATCTATTCCCAGAGCAAGATTTCGCTCACCTAGCGCGAACAGTCGAGCAATACTTTTCTCGTGACACGCCTTTATGGTGGGTAGATTTTTCTAAAGAGGACGGGGAAGAAATTACCAACTCCCCTGCACCTATAGCTTGTCTGTGGGTAGGAAATGCCATAGACCAAGTACAAGGCGATCGCCATGCTCACATTTTTCTACTTTATGTCGAGCCAGAACACCGACGGCGGGGTGTTGGTACAGCTTTGATGCGATATATAGAAAATTGGGCAACTCAAAGAGGCGATCGCCAACTTGGCTTACAAGTGTTTCAGTCCAACCAACCCGCCTTGAATCTTTACAATCAGTTAGGTTATCAAACCCAATCTCTTTGGATGGTAAAATCGCTGAATACCAATAAAGAAGAAACTGGCGTGTAACAGTAGCATCCTAATAGCATGTTAGTTATGGCAATTCTCCTACGGATAAAAGTCAAACAGATAGCTAAGAAGTGTACAATAATCTCAACTAATACCTATCAGACTTTGACTTGTTGAGGTGGGGGGTTACATACTAAATCCCAATTGGGTATTTAAACAAAATATGTATGACGAAGACGACTTGAGCTTGCTTGATAATGTCGAGCAAGAACTAGAAAGCCCCCTAGATAAAATGGAGCCACTAACTGCTGAAGAGGAAGTGGCCAAACCAGACCCAGAAGTGATGTTAGCTCTTTTGGAAAGTCCTCATTCTCAACAAAGGATGCTAGCAGCTCGTGCCTTTTGCGACATTGAAGATGCACGGGCAACCCCTCATCTAATTGGCTTATTGAACGATACCTGTCCTTTAGTACGAGTGAGTGCAGCCTACGGCATCGGACGTAACCCCTCTTTTGAGGCAGTAGAGCCGTTAATTACTCAACTAAACAAAGACTGGAATGGTTATGTGCGTAAAGGCATTGTTTGGGCTTTAGGAAATTGCCGCGATCGCCGTTCTTTAGCACCCTTAGCAAATGCCTTAAGGACTGATATTTCCGCAGTGCGTTTATGGTCTGCTAGTGCCTTAGCGCAGATGGCAGAGGTGAGTTATGAGGCTGTCGTGGGGGCAATGCCGTCACTAATTCAAGCCTTAGTTCAAGATCCGATCGCAGCAGTGCGGAGTAACTGCGCTTGGACAATTGGACAGCTGTGTCGAGAATTACCTTCTAATATTATTTATGCCACAGCGATCGACGCTTTAATTCAAGCCTTTGCTGAAGACCAAGATTTAGGAGTACGGGAAGATGCAAAAGCTTCATTATTAGGTGTAGGCGATCCTCGTGGCTTGCAGTTGATTGAAACTTTAGAACAAGAAGGTTGGTTTTAGTTAGTTGGGCATGGGGCATGAAAAGGAGGAATTGGGGCAGGAGAGAAGTGCGGTCTTGGGGTTTCCCCAATTAGAGCAACTTCGGGGTGCAGGGTGCACACTTCGACTACGCTCAGCGACCGGGGGATGAAGAAAAATTACCTATTTCTCCCTGTTCTTCAGCCTCTACTAACTTTCAGATCCAGGCTTGACTAAATTTAAATCATAAGGACGTTCAGTATCATCCTCACCTAAATATTCACCATTTTGAATTTCCAGAATTACTAGCGGAATTTGTCCTGGATTTTCTACCTTATGCAGCGTTGCTGAGGGAACATAAGTTGACTCATTTCGATTTAATAATATCTCCTCTTCACCACAAGTTACCTTGGCTACACCAGATACTACAACCCAGTGTTCATTGCGGTGATAGTGAATTTGTGGTTTAATACTATGCCTGGGCTTGATTTCAATCCGGCTAATTCTATAAGATTCTCCTTCCTCTATAACTTCCACGTTACCCCAATAACGCGTACCTGAATGGGGAGAAGAGTCATTGATATTTGACTGATCATTATTTTCATTCTGAGTCATAACAAAATCTCCACTAAATATCTTTAAACTAAATGACTATTACTAACTAGTTGCCCAAAATTAAACTCATTATTTTCTTTCCATGCCCTATGCCCCATGCCCTAATCCCCTGTATACTGAATCCGATAAATCCGATTATTAGATTCTTCGGTCACTAAAAGACTACCATCAGGCAGTACAAGTAATCCTACAGGTCGTCCCCAAGTAGTTGGTACAGAAGGATTGAGCAAAAACCCTGTCATAAAATCTTCATAATAGCCTTGCGATCGTTCTTGAGCATTGAAGGGAATAAATACAATTTTATAACCAGTGCCGCGATCGCGGTTCCAAGAACCGCGAAAAGCTGCAAAAGCACCGTTACGGTATTTTTCGGGAAACTTTTGACCATCATAAAACTGTAAACCCAATGCTGCGGAATGGGCTTGAAATAAAACATCTGGGGTGCGAGTACGGGCTACCAAGTCGGGGCGTTTACTTTTACCATTCGTTATTGACGGGGATCAAGGTTGTTGGGTGTCAAGTAAGCATAAGGCCAGCCGTAAAATTCCCCTTGTTGAATGCGTGTGAGGTAGTCTGGAACCAAATCATCGCCAATGCCATCTCGTTCGTTGACAGTGGCGTAAAGTTCTTTAGTTACAGGATGAAAATCTAGACCAACTGGGTTACGCAAGCCGTAAGCAAAAGTTTTTTGCTGAGAACCATCCAAATTCATCACTTGTACAGAAGCCCTTGGTAGTGGTTCTTCATCTGCATTAGATTTAGAACCCACAGACACATATAATTTATTACGATCGGGTGAGACTACTACATTGCGTGTCCAGTGCTGGTTATAACCTCCACCAGGAAGATCAGCAATTTTTTTACCAGTACCAGTTAGTTTTTGTTGACCTTTAGTATAAGGAAATCGCAGAACCGCATCAGTATTCCCTAAAAAGAAAAAATTATCTGCAAAAGCCATACCAAAGGGAATATTTAGCCCATTAGACTGAGTAGCAAATGTCTGGCGCACATCAGCAACTCCATCACCATTGCTGTCACGCAATAAACGAATCCGGTTTTGTCGGGTTTCTGTCACCAGCACATCACCGCTAGGAGTTAAAGCTAACCAGCGTGGTGCGTCCAAATTTTCTGCAAAAACATTAACTGTAAATCCTTTTGGTACACGCAGTACCGGATTTTCTGGAATTTGTACAACATCAGGTCGTTTAGAAGCGCTTTTTGTAGCAAACGGTGCTGGTAAATTCTTCAGATTAATGCGGATAGGCTGGGGTGAAAGTGGTTCAGTAGGAATGATATTTTTCGGTTGTGTAGGATTCTGCGCTAATTTAGCCGATGGTTCAGATGCTTGAATGGGATTATCTGAAGAGGTACGAATTTGGTTACAGGCTGCTGTGGTAGATAGCAAAACTAGCAGCAAGCAACGTGCAGTAACTTTCATAGCAGGGGAAACTATACACAACTTCTTTACTTTAGACTTGAAATTTCATAACTGTCGCCAGTCTCAAGTCCGATTTTTGCTGATAAATCGCCTCTAACCACAAACTAAAAATAAATTTTCCTTAATAAAATTTCCTAGTTGAGGAGTGACATCACTAGCCCTATTGAGGCAATCTAAAAGTAACTTATTAGCATCCCAGTACTGCTGTAGTTGCTCCAACTCATGTTGATTGAACTGCCAATTATGACCAATTTGGCGAGTATCAATCATTAGAGTTCGCAATTCCTCAATCCAAGCATTTCCATGATCTTGCCACCAGATTTTTAGTACTTCTCCACCTTGACTTGGAAAAGGCAGTTGATTTTTCAGGTCTTGCAACGATTTTTGTAAAGATGGTTGATCTGTAAGTAAATGCCTTAAATCAAGGGCAAAACTTAAAGCAGAAAAACGCTGCAAAAAAATATCAACATTGATTCCCAAACTTACGACAAGTGCATGAGTCAGAGCTAGATCTAATGCTAAATCAACGGCAAGATTACCAGCAAGTCTTTGATCCAAAGACATAGCCAACTCTTGATTAAAAGCTAAAGGATATTCTGGAGGGAGAGCAATAGTAAAGTAAAAAGCCCGTACACTAGCCGCATGATAAGATGTGCTGACTGTGGCAGATTTTCGTTTTATCCATCCTAAAAAATCATATAATAACGTATTTGTGGTAGCTAAATTATCAATGTTTTCTTTGATTAACTGCAACAAAGTATCTGCAGGTCTTAACATATCTACACTTAGTAAATAGATATTTCGCCACCGATACTCATTTAAATGATTAACAAAATCTTTTAAAAGTTGGTTATTCGTAATAACTTCTCTAGCGATTAAATATTCTTGAAATATCAAATGAGAAAAAGTATAAATTCCTCGCGCTCTTTCGGTTAGTAATCCATGTTGCACTTCGATTGCTTTTAATACCGCTGCACTCTCTAACTCCAATGTTTCTATATCAGTTATTCTATTGGGAAGATGAACTAGATAGTCGGCGATGATTTGCCGTATTGTACTTTCACTTTGAAAATCATTTCCTTGGGTAAATAAAATTGCTGCAATTCGACTAAGCAATTTAACTTTATGTAGTAGTGACAAGTCACAAGAGACTTGTTCTCGTTTAATACCCTTTGCTTCATCCCAGCGTAACAAAAGTAGATCTAATGCTTGTTTATAAAGTTCACAGCGGTTGCTTGGGAAATCTTCTAGCGAATTAAAAACTAAGCACAGGAAATTCAAAAAAATCGGTGTAGCAGCTAACTCCAGAATTGGCAAATTTTCCTTTAGTTCTAGTTCTTGCATAAATCTATTTGCTAATTTTTTTGCTTGCAAGGGCAATTTTTTAGCAACTGTCAAAAACCAATTTTCTGCAAAAATGGCAATTTCTGTTTTAGTAAAATCTGCAATTTCTACTTCAGTAAATCTTTGAAATTGATAATCTTGATAAGCAATGCGAGAAGTAATAATTATTTGGTTTTTGTAAAATTTTTCCGTAAATATCCGAATTTTATGAATAACTTTTTCCGCAAATTCTGTCGTAACTTCATCTAAGCCATCTAATAAAACTAAAGCTCTACCATGAGCTAAGACTTTAACTAAATCTTGTTCAGAAATACCAAAATTTATTAAATAGTCATAAAGATAGTTAAATAAACTAATTTGGTTCCGTTCTCGAATATCTTCAGCAAAGTTTTTCAGACTAATAAAAATTGGTAGATAATCAGGTTGGAAAATTCCTTGATTGCAATTAATAGCAATTGATTGTAAAAATGTAGTTTTACCAGAACCTGGCTTTCCCAACACCATCAGATGGGAATATCTTTTAACCATTTCTAGTCCTACTATTTTTTCTGAGCTTGATTTACTCAATTTACAATAATTGAATTTATTTGCATTTAACTTTTGCAAATCGGAAATTTCTAGCCATCTGTTACTAGTAATTTCCTCAAGAATATTGACATCAACATAAATATCGTTGAGGGCAATGGGTCTAGTAATATCTAAAAGATGTAAAGTACCGCACTGGGCTTGCATTTTTTCATAGTGAACAGACCGCAGTTTCTGCACAAGGGCATCAATATCTAGGGTAATGCCTGTAGAGGTATCTAAAAACGTGGATTCGTCGAAATCCGGCTTTTGGGCTATTTCTGACGGTTCTAGCTCAAGGATAAAGCAAATGTCATTAAAAACATGGCGGTCGATAGGCTTACCAGTGAAAAACTTCCAAATAGGCTGGCGAGTTTCTAGACTGACTTCACTAGCTAGATATTCTTGTGTCCAACCCGTGCGTTTAAAAGCTTGTTTTGCCTTTCTAATGCCTTCAGCTGATGCTTGGAGCGATCGCTTTGCCATTGGTTTACCACCAACCTATAATACTGATGTGTCTGTTTGAATACAATTCATACAAATCATACAAGTTATACGTTAATTTACACCAAAAACCCAACACGATCGCAAACGTCGACTGTACATAATAGTATTCGAGTCAGCCAAATCTACATACCCAACTAGCTTAGGCCATTGCCAAGACTAGCTATTGCATCTTGAGCAATGCCCAAGCTTTTATTAAACCTGACTTGTATTGATTTTTTTGATTTACGCAGGTAAGTGTTTTTTATTCCACAAAAATTTTTCAAATTCTGCTGCGGGGAGTGGATGACTAAATAGAAAACCTTGCATAGCATCACAGCTTTTTTGGCGTAAAAAAGATAATTCTGCTTCTGTCTCTACACCTTCAGCGATTACCTGCATATTCAGGTTATGAGCCATTTCAATTAATGCTTTGGTAATTGCAGATTTTTGAGGATCTTGGTCAACATTGTGGATAAAATAGCGATCAATTTTGAGAGTATTAACTGGTAAATTCTTTAGATAAATTAAAGAAGAATAACCTGTGCCAAAATCATCAATGGCAATTCTAACACCTAGAGATTGCAATTTATTTATAGTAGCGATCGCGCTGGTTATATCTTGCATAATCATACTTTCAGTAAGTTCTATTTCTAAATATTGTGGTTCTAAATTATTGATTTTTAAAAACTTAACTATTTTTTGAATAAAATCTGGTTGATTAAATTCAATTACCGATAAATTTACAGCCAGGGTCAAGTCAGAAATTCTTGCATCCAGCCAGATTTTCATTTGCTTACAAACACTCTGTAATACCCATTGATCAATAGGCATAATTAAACCTATAGACTCTGCTAACGGAATAAATTCCGTTGGCGAAACTAAACCTAATTCAGGACTATGCCAACGCAACAAGCATTCAGCAGCTATTATTTTACCAGAGCTAATATTGACTACAGGTTGATAATAAATCTCGAATTGTTCTGTAAATTGCTGACTGTTTACAACTCGATGTAGACTAATTTCTAACAATTGTCTTTTAGGAGATAAAGTCTTAGTTATAGTTTGATTTGATAAATACTTCTTTAAAGTAGCTTGCCTTTCTAAGCGGTTCATGATTGCACTTAGTAACTCTGCCCTTGTAAATGGCTTGGTGAGATAGTCATCTGCTCCCATATCCATGCCTTGACGAAAATCAGCTTTAGCAGATTTTGCAGTTAAAAAAATAAAAGGAATAGTTGCTGTTAATGGCTCTTGACGTAGCGCCGTAATCACTCCATAACCGTCAATTTCCGGCATCATCATATCACACAAAATTAAATCAGGGATTTCAGATAACGCTAAATTTACACCTATTTTCCCATTCGCAGCAGCAACAGTTTCAAAGTTCTCAGCTTCTAATAAATCTAAAATATTTTCACGTACTGATTCCTCATCTTCAATAACTAAAATCTTGATCATAGATTTAACTCAACTGATATTTCGGTTATTAAATGGCAAAGTAACAGTAAACAACGTACCGACTTCCAGCTTACTTGTCACAAAAATTTCACCTTGATGGATATCCACACACCTTTTAACAATCGCTAATCCTAATCCAGTTCCTAAGATATTACCGACATTTTGAGCGCGATAAAATGATTCAAACAAGTGCGGCAAATCTTCTGGTGGAATACCAATTCCCCAATCTTGAATTTCAAATATAGCTTGTCCATTCTCACAAGCAAGAGTAAATTTTACAGCACTATTAGCTGGGGAATATTTAATTGCATTTGAGAGTAAATTACTCAAAATATGCCCCAATAATTTATTATCCATGCAGCATGACGCAGATTCATCTTGACTGATAAAATTAATAACTCGCTGATAGTTAAAATTCAATTGCATTTCTGCTACTAATTCATGGCAGTAGGCAACTAAATCAAAAGATTTAGGTTTAAACTCTAAGTTTCCTGCTTCCACTTTGCCAATCACCAACACATCATTCAACATATCCGTCATTCGCTTCACAGCAGTTTGAATACGGCGCAAATGAGTAAGTTTTTTTTCCTCTGTCCATTTTTGGTGGTAGTGTTCTAATAACTCCGCAGACGAAAGGATAGTACTTAAAGGCGTGCGGAACTCGTGGGAAGTCATAGAGACAAAACGAGATTTGAGTTCGCTAAGTTCTTTTTCTTTCTCTAAAGCTACTCTTAATTCTTGTTCTAATTGTTTACGGTCTGTGATTTCTGCCAAGTAACCAACCAATTCCAATGGATTACCAGTATCGTCTCGTAGTAGCTTGCCTTTGTCATATAGCCAACGATAACTTCCATCTTGATGTAAAAAACGGTATTCTAGTTTGTACTGTTCCTGTTCTAATACCTTTGAAAGTTCAGTAAATACATCTGGCAAGTCTTCTGGATGGATACGACTAGCCCAAAAACTGGAATCTTCTATCATTTCTTTGGCTTCATAGCCCAGTATGGTACTAACATTTTCGCTAACAAAAGTACCGCCAAAATCTCCCGATGCTTTGGCGGTATAGATTACAGCTGGACTGGAGTCAAGTAAATATTGCAAACGTTGTTGACTGACAAGTAATGCTATTTCTGCTTGCCGACGCTGTGTAACATCAGTATGGGTAGCTACTGTGCCGATAATTTTACCATTAGTATCTTTAATTACATAAGCACGTAAATAAATTTGCATAATGTGACTACTGCGCGATCGCATTGTTACTTCACCACGCCACGGTTCACCTTTGTAAATAGTCATAAGTACTTGTTGTAACTGCGCTGGATGCTGGAAAATAGTTAATGCTCCACCAACAGCTTGAAATTCTTTTAGGGTGTACTCATAAAGTTCAGTAAACCCCGAATTAACATAAATCGGCTTGCCTGTAATATCAGCCATGCAAATAGCGTCACTTGTACTTTCTATAGCTTGGCAAAAGCGTAATAGCGACTCTTCGGCTATTTTGCGGTCTGTAATATCTGTAGAAATGCTGCAAACTGCGTAGGGTAAACCATCAGCATTTTTTAAAGGAGACTTGACAGATAAATAAGTATGTAGTCCATCTTCGTGAGGGACAACTTCTTCAGCTTCTATGGAAATATTACCTGCAACTACCTGATGATTATTAGCAGCAAATCCATCGGCAATATCAGCAGACCAAATATCATAAATGCTTTTGCCTATAATTTGATCTTGAGTAATTTTAAATAATTGTTCAAATTTACGGTTGATCAGTAAGAATTGATTTTTAGTATCTATGACATAAATCACCGCAGAAGAATTATCTAAAATTGCTTGCAACTGCTGTTGAGTCTCTCGTAATGCACTTTCTGCCTGCTTACAAGCAGTAATATTTTGGAATTTAGCTTCAACATCAAAGACTGGAATCCCAGTAGTTTCAAGAACTGCTTCGTGGTCTAACTTTGCTTTTTGATGATTAACAAGTAAATCATAGTCTGATGTAGGTTGACTTAATTCTCGACAAATACTTTGAGATGTAATCGTCCCTACAAGTTGACCTTGACTATCTACAATTGGCAGAAAAACCAAGTTATTCTGGTTCAACAGTGACAATGCTGTTGCCATATTCTTAAATTCTGACAACTTCAGTGTTATTACTGAGGTATGCATAACTTCAGAAACTTTAGTGGTTTTAAAGTCAACCCCTGAAGCTAAAAGATGTAATATATCTTGCTGTGTCAAACACCCCACTATCTGCGAACTTGTCACCACCAAAATTTGGGTACTTTGTTTTGTCATCAGTGATATTGCATTTAACACTGATGTTTCTGGTGCAACCGTTAGTGGCGAAAAGTCGATTATTGACTTTAAGCATCGTAGCCAGAGAAGTTGAGGTAAGGCTTGCATAAACGATTACCATACCTATCATCTTTAAAGCAGATTATTTAAGTATCTTCTAATATAGGCACTAGGAGCTAGGGGCTAGGGACTAGAGTTATTTTTAGGGAAATGCTCAGAACTTTAGGTTGGGTTTGAAAACAGCCTCTAGCCCCTTTTCCTTACTGGAGTGTATTACACACAACCGAAAAGCGCTATACCTGGATTTCTCACTTGTGAGAAATCCAGGGAGTGTGGGGAGTGTGGGAAGAGAGGGGAAAGAGGGGAGATAGGGGGAAAGAGGGGAAAGAGGGGAGTGTGGGGAGAGATTTCTTCTCCATCCTCCCACACCTCCCACACCTCCCACACTTTTGTGAGAAATCCGGGTATATTAGCTTTGGCGATCGCAGTAACCAAGATTCATTGAAAGCGGCGGAAAACTCCATCCCTTCATGGGTGGTTAAATCAGTGAACAGTGAAAACTGATGACTGATAACTGATAATTTCTTCCCCATGCCCCATGCCCTATGCCCTATGCCCAAAAACTTCAATCCCCTTGTGGCGTGAAGTTTTTTATAAATCTAATCGCCGTTCGCCATAACGCAACAGCCTTTCTATCGTCACCAAACGATTTTCCCAAACTTTAAATTGATAGGGATTATCTGTAGTTTGTTGGCGCATCCATGCCCGAAATTGAAATTGAAACCGAGTCAAAGTAGCTCGTGTAGCAAGTAAATTACTACTAGATGGCGAGGCTGCCAGCTGATCTAAAGCTTTTTGTACTACTTTTGCTTGGTTATGAAAATCTGCAATTGTCGTGGTAGACATCCGCTGTTGATCGTTTTTTAACACTAACTGCCATTCTCTTTGCAAAGCAGCATAACGAACAGCAGCAGTTTTGAAAGGCTGGCGCTGAGGAAGAGGTTCATCAGTTGCAGACTGAACCTTTCCTTGAGTACTACTAAAGATTTTTTGTAATTCGCTGTTGAAATTATCTACAGCAAAGAGGGCATAACCACTAACTGGTAAATCTCTTACCAATTGCAGTTGGTCAAACGCTCCCACAGTTGGCAAAGAAAGTAAGCGAATACCCGGTACTAACAAGGTAGAACCTAACTGTGTTGAGGCTATCCAAGGCTGTGCTAAACGTTGAAAACGCGGAGTATCTTGAGCATAAGTCATGGGAACGATTAAATCTATATCCCCTCGCCTAGCCCAAACTTCCCAATGTTGTTGGATTTTTTGAATCCGTTCTGATTCTGGTAGGGGAAATACAGCAACTGATAAAATTAATTGCTTAGATAGGGAACAGTTTGTCGTTGGACATCGCTTTTTTCGTAACTGTTGCGATACTTGAGTGACAAAACTATCAATTTGTTGGGTACGAAATTCTGTCCACTGTTGCCATAAATCTTTTTGGCTAGGAGAAATCTTGACTGGATCTACACCAGTTAATTGCTGAAACTGCGCTCTTGCAGCTTTCCCATAACCGTAAGTGCGATTTGCACTTGGGTCTTGGAAGGGATAACGGATATAGTCTAGCTGAAGACCATCTACGTCATACTGGGTGACAATTTCTTCATACAGTCTCAGTAAATATTGCCGTACTTCGGGATTAGCTGGGTCAAAAAACGGCTTGGTCTGACCAACTGGAATGGAATTACCGAGTTGATCGTAATTTGCCCAATCGGGATGGGCTGCAAGTACTGGCCCTGGGTAATTAGGGTTAATCTTGAGAATCTCATTATGACCCTGGTTGCCAGCAGCAAAAGCCCAAACCCAAGCGTGTAATTCCATCTTTCGTTCATGGGCTAATTCCACCGCAGCCGCCAAAGGGTTCCACCCACGAATTAAGGGATTTTCTTGAGGTGCAACTTTGCTGGGATAAATGGTATAGCCAGCATTGACAGTTTCCAAAAAGACAGTGTTAATTCCTGCTTGTGCCAATCGATCAAAAATTTGGGCTAGTCCTTGTTTGCTACCAGCACGGACAATTGTCCCTCGATCTAACCATACTGCCCGAATTTCTGCTTGGGCTAATCGCTGATTTATAGGAAACTGCTGCCACAAATTTGTTTTTGTTGCTAGCCACTGCTGACGAGCCAAAGCATAATTTTTTTGGGCGATTAACTGGGGTAAGTTTTTGGCAACTATCCTGGCTTGGGCGATGACTTGCTCTTTGTTAAGAATTAGCGCTCCAGGTCTTGTTGAGGCTAATTGAGTTTCTTCCTTATTGAGAGACTGGAGATTACCAACATTAGCAGCGTCAGCCGATGCTGCTAAATGGGCGCTTTCTACTCGACCAATCAAATTTTCTAGCTCTTGCTGGAGGGCGATCGCTTCATTCTTGTCAATTGGCACATTAGAATTGGGTACGACATCCAGGCGCACTTTTTGTTCAAGTTGGTCGATGGTTTCTGGGGGAGCAGTGTTTCGACTACGCTCAACAACCGGGGCAGGGGAAGCAGGGGAAGCAGGGGAGGCAGGGGAAGTAGCTATGGAGGTGGAACAGTTTGGGGAACCGCCTTTGACTTTATTTCTGCTACTTGATGAAGCTGTTACATGACGATTGAGAGCAGCTTTTAACCAAGCAATATCTAGTTCTGCTGTGGAAGCAACATCTGTACCCCAGCGCCAGCCTAACAAGGTAGAACGTTCATTTGTCACTACTGCGGCAGCATTATCTTGAGCATTCCAGACAGCAGCAGTTTGACTGGTGGCATCATTAGGAATCACAGCACCGCCATGTACTTGGCCAAAAAGTCCGTTTTGGTTCATCCATGACGGCATCTTAGTTTTTGAGGGTTTGATTTGTTGGGTATTATTCAGGCCAAATCCCCAATAACTTCCCAAGAGTGATCGCAATAATTGTCTAACTCCTGGCGCTGATAAACTACCTACAGGGCCACTAGCAACTAAATTTCCTCCATTACTCATCCATTCTTCTAAAGCGATCGCTTGTGCTGGCGTTAATGTCTCTACATTTGGCAAAAATAAGACTCGGCGATCGCCCCAATCTGCTGCACTTCTCACATTAGCTAGATTAATCACACAATACTTTGCCCCAAGTGTTTGCAAACGTTTTGTGATTCCTGTCCATTGCTGTGTATTTTCTTGACTCTGCACCACACTTAATATAGGCTCTTCTGCCGCTGCTGTTGCTGGCAAAATACTCAATAAATTAAAGATTAAAAATTTAATACTTAAAATGAAGAATCTGGTTTTTATAATTTTTTTATGGCATTCGTCCTGATTCTTCACTACTTACTCCTTAATGGATTATTTATTAGTTATTCCTGCTTTCTTTATCATGCAATATCATAATAAAATACCTCCGAAAAATAACTGATATTTTATTTACGTTATGCGGGTCAGTTGTCAATTGTTTTTGATCTGGTTTAATATCCCCCAGCAGAGTTTTCGCTGTTTTGAAAAGTTAAGTGTCGGGAAGCCCAAACGCACTAAGCCAGTTTTCTCAAGTCGGGAAACCCGCCCACGAGACTGGCTCGACTTTTCGCTGTCTTGAAAAGTTCTGCGCCGGGAAGCCCAAACGCACAACGCCAGTTCTCTCAAGTCGGCAGAGCCGCCCACGAGACTGGCTTGACTTTTCGCTTTACTACTGACTACTAACCAATGACCATTGACCACTGACAACTTCAGCAATACAGACATTGATTAATTCTGTAACTCCAGCTACAGGGAAAATTTTTGTTTTTAATTGCCGAGATACTTCTTCAATATTAATGTCATCTAAAAATACCAATTCTCCTTGTTTCAACATCACATTTGGCAATAAAATTCCATCCCCTAAATCTTGTTCTGCTAAATTTAAAAGTAAATCATGACCTGTTAATAATCCTGTGACACTAATATTTTGTCCCCAATAATCACTACATAAAGCCTGCATATTTACTTCTAAACCTTCAACAGCATTCAAGCGTTCCAATATGGGTTGAAATGCTGTTTCTACTGCATTACCCACTACCCAAGTTAATTTTCTTGGGGGATAAATTTTTTCTGGTAGTAATTCTGTGGCAGTATCGGCAAATTGCTTGAGAAACAACCTAATAGAACCAACACCGTTATCAATTTGGGGATATTCTTCATATTCCGATTCGCTTGGTAATTCTTCACCTGCAATCAAAAACCATTCATCGGCTAACCAAGCAAAGCCAGAACCGAATTTTTGACGAAATTGCTGCGACAGCAACTGCACTTGGGCAATCACTTCTTTTGCTTTTTCTCTAGTTACAGGTATCAGTTGATCTTCGTGAGGACGAAATCGTGTCAAGCCTACTGGCACAACTGCCACTGATGCCACCGCAGGTACTTCACCAGTATGAAAGGACGCTAAATCTTTTAAGGTTTGTTCCAGGTGTTTGCCGTCATTTATACCAGGACAAACGACTACTTGAGCATGAATTTGTAATCGTCGGGCTTGAAACCACTGGAGTTGCTGTAGAATTTCTCCCGCACGGGAGTTTTTTAGCAGTCTAATTCTAACTTCGGGTTCTGTAGCATGAACAGACACAAACAATGGAGAAAGGCGCATTTGTTCAATCCGCTGCCATTCTCTCTTTGATAAATTAGTCAGAGTTAGGTAAGAGCCATACAAAAAGCTTAAACGGTAATCATCATCTTTTAAATACAAGCTAGAACGCTTACCCGGTGGCTGTTGATCAATAAAGCAAAAAGGGCAACGGTTATTACACTGAATTAAGCCATCAAATAAAGCAGTGGCAAATTCTAACCCCAGATCTTCGTCGTAGTCTTTTTCAATTTCAATATGATGGGTTTTGCCAGCAGCATCTAAAACTTCTAATTCGAGAACTTCATCAGCACATAAAAATTGATAATCAATTAAATCGCGGGGATGTATGCCATTGATAGCAATGATCGCATCACCAGCCTCAAAGCCAATCTCTGCGGCTATTGAGTCGGGAAGCACTTTAGTAATTTGGGCAGGACGAGTAGTAGACATAAGTGGAAGGGACTAGGGACTAGGGGCTAGGGACTAGGGAGAAAGAGGTAATTTTTCTTCATCCCCTATGCCCCATGCCCCATGCCCTATGCCCTAAAATTAACTATTTTTCAATAATCCTGCACCGATCGCACTTAAGATGACGACACCAAAGATCAGGCGATACCAAATAAATACCCAGGTGCTTCGGGTTTTGAGAAAGCGTAGCAATCCAGCGATCGCTATATATGAGAAAATTGTGGCAGAAATCACTCCTACAACAATAGGAACAATTGCTGCACTACTTAAACCTGCTTTGAGAACATCTTTTAATTCCACTAACCCTGCTAGGGTAATGGCTGGAATACCTAACAAAAACGAGAATCTAGCCGCTGTTTCCCGTTGCAAACTCATAAATAGCCCAGCTGTTAAGGTAGAACCAGAACGAGATACACCAGGTATTAATGCTAGAGATTGAGCTAAACCCATCAATAGCCCATCTTTCATTGTTAGATGCTCAAAGTCTCGTTGACGCTGACCGAGTTTTTCTGCTAATCCCAATAACAAAGCCATGACTATAGAGGCAGTAGCGATCGCTGCCATGCTTCTAATCGGTGAATTATCAAAGTCTGGAATAAATACTTTAATTAAAAGTCCAAAAAAGATAATAGGTAACGTACCCAGAATAATACCTATAAATAAGCGTAAGTCGTGATCATGATAATCTTTGAGGGCAATCGCTCTGGTGGCTCCTTTAAGAATGCGCGTTAGATCTCCCCAGAAATACCATAATACGGCTGCTATACTACCGAGCTGAATAATAGCAGTAAAAGCTACACCCGGATCACCCCAACCTAAAGCCACAGGCACAACTTTTAAATGTGCTGTGCTACTAATAGGCAGAAATTCCGTCATTCCCTGCACAAAGCCTAAAACAATAGCTTGTAAAATATTCATTGATTGCACCCCACTTACCACCGGGTTAGTTTGGGCGCTGACAACTTTAATCGGAAATGCCGCCACACAGAAGATGGCAGACATTGCACTTAAAAGCACGAACCATTGACGTTTTGATAGAGTCATCAGTTTACCTGCGATCGCTGTTATTACAACCAATTACACAAACAGCTGCTTGGAGAGCCTTCCAGGAAAGTTACACAGAGACTAGAAGAGGAGCAGCACTTCGACTACTTCGGCTACGCTCAGCACAAGTACGCTCAGTGACCAAAGCAGAGGAGAATAACAAATTAATCCCCCATGCCCCATGCCCCATGCCCTATGCCCTATGCCCCATAAACATAAACATTAATAATGTCCCAAATTTATATAATATAAAAATGCCCTAGGGGGGGATTCATCAGTGTGTTATCTTAAATAACATAAAGTTTAGTAACAATTATTAAAAACTTTGCTTAATAATACATTGTCTTCATACAACACTTCTACTAATTCTATTGATACCAAATTACATGCAACCGATACTGGGCAGATAAATATTAGAGAGTTAGAATCTACACTTTCCTTATCTCCGTCTTTCTTGATCTCTATATCTTCGCGACAAACGTGGTTAGTGTTTGCCGCGGCAGTATTTTTAGTATCAGTGCCAGTATTTATAGAAGCGCCGCTAGTGCGATCGCTGCCATTTATAAGTTTAGCGATTACAGGGTTTTGGGTATGGTTGAGTTTTAAATTAATGTCACGCCCTGCAACTTATCTGTGGGGAGATTTACTTTTAGGCTTTAGCTGGAGTTGGTTAGCAGGAGCTATTTATTGGGGCTGGTTACGTTGGGAGCCTGTGTGGCATTTACCAGTAGAGTCTATAGGGCTACCCTTTGCTTGTTGGTGTCTACTAAGAAATTGGGGTAAAGTTGGTAACTTCTTTTATTTAGGTTCTTTACTCGGAACAGTCTTGACAGATGTGTATTTTTATATAGTAGATTTAATGCCTTATTGGCGGCAAATTATGCAGGTAGAACCTGCTGGTGCGCCATTAATTTTACAAAATGCCCTGATTCAAGTACAAACTCCTTGGGGACAAACTTGGGCGGTAATCCTCGCCTCAGTGTTGTTGATAGCAGGAATTTTACCTTTACGTCAAAGACAACGCCATTGGTATGCCTTTGGCGGTGCGGTTTTAAGTACAATTTTAGTAGACAGTCTATTTTTACTAGCAGCCTACGCCGCTTGAGCATTAAATAAATAGAACAAGACCTTATACAAGGTTGGGTCTACGTGCCTCAACCCAACCTACACAAAAATGGCGAAGGTATTGTAGGACAAAGCGTTTAGCGGTGGTTACTAAGCTGTATATTAGTTTCTGATGATTGCTGTGTGTTAATTAAGCTATCACCTAGTCTAAAGGCAATCGTCTTGGCTGTAGACTGTGTACTATTGACACCTGTTGGCTGAAAGCCATTTTTTCAGTTTGATGGAAAGAGGTAGAAAAATCGTGAAAGTATTGGTGCGTTTATTAACAGTGTTTAGTTTGTTCCTTGGCTGCTGGGGATTTTTAGGAACAACTCAGATAGCCCAAGCTAGTAGTTTCAACAGTTTTGCTTTGCCTCAAGTTCCAATTTTGGCACTTGAACGGCAAAATCGGGCAGACGCTAAGCTAGGAACGGAATTTGGTAAAAAACTTGATTTGAATAATACCAACGTGCGGGCTTTTCAACAGTATCCGGGGTTGTATCCTACCCTTGCGAAGAAAATTCTCAAGAATGCTCCTTACGAAAGTGTAGAGGATGTATTGGATCTTCCAGGACTGAGCGATCGCCAAAAACAACTTCTGCAAGCTAACATGGATAACTTTACTGTGACAGAATTTGAACCTGCCTTTAACGAGGGAGACGATCGCATTAACAACGGTATCTACAGATAACCGCCTTTTTAGTTAGCTGTAGGCAAATTTATGAGTTAGGAGTTATGAGTTATGAGTTATGTAGTGATTTCAGGTATGGAATACCTTACTCTAGCCCCTAGTTTCTACTAGAGTGTATTGCACACAACTGAGAAACACCATAGTTACAAAACTTCTAACTCCTAACCTTTAACTCTTAACTTCCCCTAATACCTTGCCTCAAATAGATATTCCTAGTCAATTTGATGTCTTAGTAGTCGGCGCTGGTGCGGCTGGACTGTATACGGCACTTTGCTTACCAGAGTACTTGCAAGTCGGCTTGATTACTAAAGAAACAGTTTCTTTGTCTGCTAGTGATTGGGCCCAAGGTGGGATTGCTGCGGCTATTTCCCCGGAAGATTCTCCTTCACTGCACATTGAAGACACATTGGAAGCAGGTGCTGGTTTATGCGATCGCCCAGCAGTAGAGTTTCTTGCCCAACAAGCACCTAGCTGTATTCAATCTCTGGTTAACCTAGGAGTCGCTTTTGATCGACACGGTAAAGCGTTAGCTTTAACTTTAGAAGCCGCACATTCACGTAACCGTGTACTTCACGCCGCTGACACCACAGGTAGAGAGGTAACTACTACCCTAACTGCCCAAGTATTACGTCGTCAAAATATTCAAGTTATCCAGCAAGCTTTGGCGTTGAGTCTGTGGCTAGAACCCCAAAGCAGTCACTGTCAAGGAGTTAGTCTCTTTTACCAAGGTGAAATCCACTGGGTAAGGGCTGGTGCTGTTGTACTAGCAACTGGTGGTGGAGGTCAAGTATTTGCCCAAACCACTAACCCAGATGTCAGTACAGGCGATGGGGTAGCGATCGCCTGGCGCGCTGGGGCTATCCTCCGCGACTTAGAATTTGTCCAATTTCACCCTACTGCCTTAACTAAACCCGGCGCTGATCACTTTTTGATTAGTGAAGCTGTCCGAGGGGAAGGCGCACATCTTGTAGATAATGAAGGCCGGCGTTTTGCTTTCGATTATCACTCTGCTGGTGAACTCGCACCCAGAGATGTAGTTAGTAGAGCAATTTTTAGCCATTTACAACAGACTGCGGCCGATCCTGCTACTGCCCATGTGTGGCTAGATATGCGCCCTATTCCTGCTGACAAAATTCGTCACCGCTTTCCCAATATCATTAAAGTTTGTCAACATTGGGGCATTGATGTCTTTAATGAACCAATTCCCGTAGCCCCTGCTGCCCATTATTGGATGGGTGGTATTGTCACAGATTTGATCAATCGCACAAACATTCAGGGTTTGTATGCGGTGGGAGAAACAGCCAGTACCGGAGTGCATGGGGCAAATCGTTTAGCGAGTAATTCCTTGCTAGAATGTATTGTCTTTGGGGCGCAGATGGCTAATTTGAAGGATGAACTCACAAAGATTAAAGATGAAGAAACTAAACTCAGCTTTCATCCTTTGACATTCAGGCTTTCTGATGGCGATTGGCAAATCCAGCAAACACAATTAGAAGCATTTAGAGAAAAGTTACCGCGCCTAGTTTGGCAAAGTGCTGGTATTTGTCGAGAACAGTCAGTTTTAGCAGATGCGATCGCCACTGTTGAATTTTGGCAGCAAGACTTTGCCGCTTTGCCTTTAAGTCAATTTTTGATGGCTTTACGTCCATACGAACCCGTTAAATTTGACATACCGAACGCTGAAAAACAATTGCGACTTTGGGCAGAAACTCGTAATTTACTAGATGTAGCCTATTTAATTCTTAAAAGTGCTGTTTTTAGAACCGAAAGTCGGGGAGGACACTATCGCTTAGATTATCCTCAACCAGATCCAGCTTGGCAAGTTCACACGCTCGTACAAAAGCATCAATGGCGCAAGTCTGTAGTTCCCAACAAGTAGATGCATAAACCCGCGCAAGACACTTCTGTTTGTAAAAATGGACTCACAGCCCACGTCACTGACTCCTAAATTTATTATGGGTTTTTTAATTTTTAATTTTTAATTTTTGATTTTTAATTCCCCAAAGGCTCTGAATCTTGAGTAATAGTTAACTTGTTAACGAGTACCACTACCATGTAGGCTATCAGGCCCACCATGATTGGGTGGAACGAATAGGTCATGTGAATCCTGAGAATCAATACTAGAAGGAGTCGAGTGATTGCTACCAGTAGTGTTTAAAATATCAGTGGTTAGAGTGTTAAAGCTTCCCGTAGCATCAGCAATTTTCGGAATAATTATGTAAGCACTAATACAAAGTATCATAGCGCTGGTGATTCTTAAGTTAATTCTCATAAGCCTTTGTTAATACCTCCATTCTGATTTCATCTAGTGTTTTTTTGTGATCTACAGCAGATTAAGTTATTTTTTCCGAAAAATTAAATCTTGATGAAACTTTTATTGTGAATGGATAACAATTTAACCAAAAAGTAATTGATGCTAGCTTACACTTCGCCGACAAGCTATATTTTGAAAATACGCTCAGTATTCTAGAAATACGGCTACCAAGGAAGTTTTGGCATCAGTCTTAAGTTAGAAGTAGTTATCAGTCTCAAGTAAAATATTCGTTAGTTTCCGCAGAATAATTAATATTAGCAGAAAATCTTAAAAAACTATTAATTTTTTTGCGTATAAATACTTGCATTACTGAGCAATAAAGATTGACAAATAAGCTTATTTCAACTAAATTCCAGGGTTGGCATCAACAAGAATTAGTAAACATACATACTATAGTCATCATTTCAGCGAGTTTTGATAAATTTTAAGCAAACTCGTAGCGGTTTTTACCAAGATGCTTGGCACGGTACATAGCGGTGTCTGCTTGTTTAATTAATGCTTCCGTGCTTTGACCATTGAGGGGATAAATACTGATACCAATACTGGCAGAAATTTTAGTGGTATACTCATCCAAAACGATTGGCTCAGTAATGCACCCTAAAATTTTTTCCGCAACTTTAGCAGCTACCTGCTCATTAGGAAGTGACCGTAAAATCACTGTAAATTCATCACCGCCTAAACGGGAAACAGTATCACTACCACGTAAAGAGTTATTGAGCCGCTGAGCGATAGTTACTAAGAGGCGATCGCCTATCTCATGTCCAAAGGTATCATTGACTTGTTTAAAACCATCCAGATCAACAAACAGCAGTCCCAAAGATAAATTATTCTCTTGAGCCCAAACTAAAGACTCGTGAAGTTGTTCTGCAAAGAATTTACGGTTAGATAGACCTGTAAGCGGGTCGTGATCAGCTAGATAACGCAAATGGTCTTCTTTGCGTTTAGCGGTGCGTATAAGTTCGTATTCTTTCTCTTTACGCTGAGTAATATCTCGAATTATCCCCACTAAAAAGAAATTACCCGCCGCGTCTTTGTGGAGCGATCGCTTAGTAGCAATTAAATGAATTTTTCCCGCCGCATCAGTAAACTCTTCTTCATTTTCTTTTGGTTGTTGAGTGCGGAAAACTAATTCATCTTGTTGTCGAAACACGTCAGCTTCATGAGCAGGAAAAAAGTCATAGTCTGACTTTTCAATTAACACAGTATTAGGACGACCAATTAATCGACAGTATGCCTCATTTAACACAATCCACTGATGTTGTTTATTTTTGACAAAAATTGGATCTGCGATTGTATTGATTACTTGCTGCAAAAACTCTTTAGAACGTTTCAATTCTTCCTGAATATGGGCAACATGAAAAATCATCCAAATAGCTGAGATGCCAAAAGTCAGCAATGAAGGAATTATTGGTATCCACCAACCAGTTAAAAAAGCCAAATATGCACTTAAGATTAACGCTAGATAAGAAAGCAAAATACTAAACATACTCTGGCTTTTGGAGCGTACTTGCCACGTCATTACGGCTCCCAAATAAGACCAAGTAAAAATCCATAAAGATTCCCACAGTTGAGGCCATGTCTTTAATAAAGGTCGTCCTTCAATCGCAGCTGAGATTAATTCACTGATAAAATAAGCTTGAAGTTCGATACCTGTAATCGGCTCGGCTGCACCCATCAGACGACTAGATTGGGGAATAAATGCAAAATCTTGAAGACTAGGAGCAGTGGAACCAATAAGTACGATGCGATCGCTAATTAGGTTTTTGTCTACTTTATTAGCAAGCACATCGCTCATAGTTACCTGTCGATAACCACAAAGTTTTCCAGACGAGCTATTTTTACACCCTGGTTTAGGAAAATTGGATAAAATTTGGTAGCCTCTGTCATCAGCTCCTACATAAGCACCATCGTTGGCCTGAAAACGAGGAAATACCGACTTACCCAACTGTAAATACTCAGAGTTACTGACTGCTTTTTTTGGAGTAATCCCCTTTGACTTTAAATACAATAAAGCTAGCTTGAGCGCAAAACTTTCGTGTAACTTATTATTAACATGCCAATACAATAAACTGCGGCGTATTTTGCCATCAGGGTCAAATAGTACATTATTGAAACCGACTTGTTCTGTATTCAGTCCTTTTGGAGGTCGAACACCAACGTTTTTATTTTTAAAATTGTTATTTTTTTCATTTGCCAACAGTTCAATACCAATCAAGTTTGGCGTTGATTTATAAACATCAAGCAATTTTTGTTTACCAGAGTTTTCTGCCGAATCGTTACTAGGAACTTCCAAGTCTCGGTAGATATCTAAACCAATTGCTCGCGGTTTTTGTTCACTTAATTTTTGCAATAATTGAGCGATGATGCGATCTGGAATTGGCCAGCCAACTTTACGTAAATAACTCTCATCAATGACTACAATAGTAATGCGATTATCTGGCTGTTCGTTTGGACGTAAGCGAAAAAATTGATCTAAAACTCCTAACTCTAATGATTGCAATAATCCCATAGAACGCAAAATTAGGATGCAGATTGCAACGATAGAGGCGGTAATCAATTCTCTGTGTTTTTGACCAAGCGATTGTTTCAGTCTTAATATTAACCTTACAAGACGCTTGCATAACTGCTTACTCATTCCCATAACCTAGTGGGGAAAAATACTCTTTGTTTCTTATAGTTATCAGCCTATTGGCAAATATAACTTGTGCAAGAACTATAGCAATTCTCAAATGAGTGAAATAAACTTATTTTCAGGATCAGGAGGAGTAGTTCCTGTAAGAAAGTCTATGGTAAGTAGGTCGATGTCGATAATTATCGTTGGAATAAAGCAGGGAGCAGGGGGAGAAAAAGTTTGAGCCTTATTTACTTTTATTCACATAGTTTGATTTTATTTCACCGATTTACTTAACTCTAAATGGATCATTCATTATTCATTACGACTTATGTGTTACAAAAGGGCAACTGTAATTTTTGCTTCTATAAAAACAATTTCAGTATAAATATTATTCATTATTGATTACAAAAGTATATTTATAATAACTTTCAGTTGACATATTATTTTTTCAGTGTCTGTCTAATTTCCATTACTAACTCTCTCGGATGCTATCTAAATGCATTTAAGTACAAAAAATGTAAGTAATTGTACTCAAATATGTATTTTACTTCTGTGGTACTTGTAGATTAACGTAAGTCTTCAAGGGAGGCGCACGTTAGATTATAGTCCTAAGCAAATTAAAAATTTGTAATTGGGTACTAGACTAAGAGTATTTCATCAAAAAAAGTCAACTGGAAAAAAATAGCTGCATTTAACCAGTTGACTATGGAGTTTGAAAGCCTAAGTTTTCTCAAAAAGACTTGCTTAATGAAGTTACTTAAAGTATTTGAAATTACTAGAACCCGTATAACCAGAAACTTTTGCCAGTTCCTCTAAGTTTTGTACCCCACTGTAGCTTTTGCCATTAATAATCCAAGTAGGGAAACCTTCTACTTTTGCTGCTTTACATAATTCAGGTTTACCTTTTGGGCTATCAGCAGCGCATTCCACCTTAATATTGTCGATGATCTGTTCAGCTTCTTTGCCGAAAAGCAATTTCTGTTCGTGGCAGTGAGGACACCAGTAAGCACTGTATTCCTTAGCGCCTATCTTCACTAAATGGCGGGCTAGGGCAATTTCTGCCTCACCAGAAGTTGTGGTGACTTCCCAACCAAATTCTGGGTTAGGTTGTGCTTGAGGAACAAAGGTAATTTTCTCTGGTTGTCCAGAAGTTCCAGCTGTACCACCTGTTTGATTGACACCAGCATAGACACCTAAAGTACCAATTAGCGTTACCATCCCCACAATAATAGCGGTAAAAAAGATTTGTCCAACATCCTCCCAAGTACGGCCGATAATCGTCAATACTAAAAGACTCAGGGAGAACAAAGCCGAACCAATACAGTAAAGACAAATAGCCTTAATTTGAAATGCCAGCAAGTACATTAAGTAGCCACTGAAAACTGACATGGCGATCGCCCCCACCAACAGCAGCCACCACGTCCAGTTTTCTAATTGTTTACTGCTATTGTTTTGTCCTGATTTCAACACCAAGGGTGCTAGGGCAAATATCACCATGCTGGTGTATGCCAAAAACCCGAATAGGGCTAAAGGCTGACCCAAAACTGTTGCCCAAGGACTGGAAAGTACATCATTACAGCCCTTGACACCAGCTTGTGCTACACAAGCGGCGCTACCTCCTGTTATCTTTTCTATTGTGAGATATCCAGTTGTGAGCGCACCAAAGCCGGCGATCGCGGCAATCAATGGACGCGACCATTTATGAATCCAAGGAGTAGAACGGCGGCGAATCATAAACTGCTAATTGGGAAATTGGGCATGGGGTACTTGTACTGAGCGTAGCCGAAGTATGGGGCATGGGGCAATTAAGAGGAATTGGGGCAGAAGAGAAGTGCGGTCTTGGGGAGCCAGTCCGTTGGGCGGGTTTCCCGACTTGAAGGAACTGGCGTGTCTCCCCAAGTGGAGCAACTTCGGGGTGCGGGGTGCAAGGGGGATGAAGAGGAATTATCTATTTCTCCCTGCTCCCTGCTCCCTGCTCCCCTGCCTTTTTTCCTAGTTCCTAGTCCCTAACCTCTAAGAATGTAACTTCACTTGTTCTGCTGATTTGCTTTCACTTTTGGAGTTCCAAGTGCGATGTGCTGCTTCCACAAATTGGCTGACGCGAATTGGGTCAATTGGTTGCTCAATTCGACCTTGGCGTTTTAGGGAACTAGACACAATGACACCATCTGCTGCCTGCATTAGTGTAGCAATATTTTCCCAGTCGGCTCCACTACCAATAAATACTGGAGTGCCGTTTGCTGCGCCGCAAGCTAGCTCTAAATCTTCTAGGTCAGGAGGACTACCTGTAGACCAGCCAGATAAAATCACCGCGTCTGCCAAACCCCTTTCAATCGTATCTTTCACAGCAACTGTCAAATTTGGGGAACTCAAAGGACGGGCGTGCTTGACCAACACATCAGCCATAATTTTGACATTACAACCCAGTTCGCGCCGATAACGCAATAATTGATGGGCTTCTCCCTCAATTAATCCCTGATCGGTTGCCATTACTCCTGTTAGAACATTGACGCGGATAAATTGTGCTTGTACACAACTAGCGATCGCTATTGCACTTTTAGCATCGTTCCGCAAAACATTTAAGCCTACGGGCAACGTTACCAAATTTTGTATTCTTTGCACCACAACAGTCATCGCGCTGACAACTGCTGGATCTACTTGGTTTTTAGTAAACGGAGCATCGAAAAAATTCTCCACAATAATGCCATTAACCCCACCACTTGCTAAGGCTGCTGCTTCTTGTTCGGCGCGGTCAATTACCGCTTTTAAAGTACCTCCCCAACGGGGTGAGGTGGGTAGTGGGAGTAGGTGAACTACGCCAATAATCGGTGTTCGAGTTTTAAATATCTGATGTAAGTCCACGTCTTTAAATCCGCTTCGCGGAGTCAATAGTCCACCAGTCCAGAGTCTAAAATTTTTTGGCTATTGACTCTTGACTTTTAACTAAATTAGTCAAATGTGTTTTACACTGGTTGTCTTACTGCCTCTCTCCGAAGATGGAATTTGGCGTAAAACCTCCCATAAGATATGTTAAGATAAAACTTGGCTACAACAAGAGGAGTTTGCCACTCACAAGACGCAAGGCAGTTTCCCATAGTTTAGGCATTTCGTTTGCGCATTGTCGTAGACTAAGCCAGAAGCTCCAGGGTAGCATTACTGCTTTATTAGGCGTAGTCGCAAGTGCGATTTCCCTGAGGGTAGCGACTTCTCACAACAAGCCCTTTGGGCGGCTTCCCGACGGGTAAATTAACAACGCGTACGCTTGTGGTAATGCAAAATACCAGTAAGCAATTTGTTAAAAAACATTAAAAGTGTCGAATGTACCCAAAGGCACTCTATTTTACCTGGGAAACAGACTAATTAACAGAAATATCATACCATGACCTCAAATCATCAAGGTCATAAGTCCACAAGCAGTAGCTATAAGTGGAATATTTCTAGATGAGTTGTGAGCGCTGTAATTATAAGGGTACTAATTATCAAGGGCAAAATCATCGCGTTTTGTGTTTGACTACGAAAAAACCGGAAAATATTTTCAAAATATGGGTGAAAAGCCAACAATTGCAATTTCCCACTTGGGCTGCGAAAAAAACCGAATTGATACAGAACACATCTTAGGGCTGCTTGTAGAAGCAGGTTACGATGTAGATACAAATGAAGAGTTAGCAGATTACGTTATTGTCAATACATGTAGTTTTATTGAAGCGGCAAGAGAAGAATCTGTCAGAACTTTGGTAGAGTTGGCAGAGGCAGATAAAAAAATTGTCATCACTGGCTGTATGGCCCAGCACTTCCAGGAACAATTATTGGAAGAGTTGCCGGAAGCAGTTGCTGTGGTGGGAACAGGTGATTATCACAAAATTGTCAATGTAATTGAGCGAGTACAACAGGGAGAACGGGTCAAACAAGTTAGTGTAGAACCAACTTACATTGCTGATGAAACGACACCGCGCTACCGCACCACAACAGAGGGTGTTGCCTACTTGCGAATTGCTGAAGGATGTGATTATCGTTGTGCATTTTGTATTATTCCTTATCTACGAGGAAACCAGCGATCGCGTACTATTGAATCTATAGTTGCCGAAGCCAAGCAGCTAGCCTCCCAAGGGGTACAAGAGATTATTCTCATTTCCCAAATCACAACTAATTACGGTTTGGATATTTACGGTAAGCCAAAGTTAGCCGAACTGCTTCGCGCCTTGGCAAAGGTGGATGTACCTTGGATTCGAGTACATTATGCTTATCCCACCGGATTAACTTTGGATGTGATTACAGCGTTCAAAGAAACACCTAACGTCTTACCTTACCTGGATTTGCCTCTGCAACATTCTCATCCAGAGATTCTCCGCAATATGAACCGTCCTTGGCAAGGACGTGTGAACAATGAGATTATTGATCGCATCAAAACAGCGCTACCAACGGCAGTATTGCGGACAACATTTATAGTTGGTTTCCCCGGAGAAACTCAAGAGCATTTTGAGCATCTACTAGAGTTTGTGCAGCGGCATGAATTTGACCATGTTGGTGTTTTCACCTTTTCACCAGAACAGGAAACCCCTGCCTATAAGCTACCTAATCAGTTGCCACAACAAGTGATGGAGCAGCGTCGGCACAGAGTTATGGAACTCCAGCAGCCAATTTCGCAAAGAAAAAATCAGCAGGAAATAGGCAAGATTGTTGATGTCCTGATAGAGCAAGAAAATCCTGAAAGTGGGAAATTAATTGGTCGTTCAGGTAGATTTTCCCCAGAAGTCGATGGTCAAATTTATATCGAAGGTCAGGCGAAGTTAGGAACCATCGTGCCAGTAGCGATCCACGGCGCTGATATATATGACCTATACGGTCAAGTTGTCAATAACTAAATTGTCATTTGTCAAATTTAGATGACTAATGACTCATCTAAAAATAAAAACTAAACCTAGGAGATTTGATGAATCTTTCGTTTCCAGAATTAGGCATTTCACAAGAACGTGTAGAGTTATTAGAAACAATCGGCTTTACCGCACCTACTAATATTCAAGCCCAAGCTATTCCCCAATTGTTAGCAGGTCGAGATGTAGTCGGTCAATCCCAAACAGGAACAGGTAAAACAGCAGCATTTACCCTGCCAATTTTAGAACGGTTAGATGTTAACCAAAGAGCAGTACAAGCGTTGGTCTTGACCCCAACTCGTGAGTTAGCAATTCAAGTTCACGATGCCGTTGCTCAGTTCATGGGTAACGATGGATTGCGAGTGCTAGCAATTTATGGTGGACAATCGATTGACCGCCAAATGTCACAACTCAAACGTGGCGTTCACATGGTTGTGGGTACTCCAGGACGGATGATAGATTTACTAGACCGGGGCTGTCTCAAGCTCGATCAAGTGAAATGGTTTGTCTTAGATGAAGCCGATGAAATGTTGAGCATGGGTTTTATCGATGATGTGATTAAGATTCTTTCTCAAGCACCTACAGATCGCCAAACAGCTTTGTTCTCAGCCACCATGCCGCCATCGATTCGCATGTTGGTGAACAAATTTTTGCGATCGCCTGCGATAGTCACCGTCGAACAACCAAAAGCTGCTCCCAACAAAATCAATCAAGTAGCTTATCTCATCCCCCGTCACTGGACAAAAGCCAAAGCTTTACAGCCGATTCTGGAAATGGAAGATCCAGAAACAGCTTTAATCTTTGTGCGTACCAGACGCACAGCCGCAGAACTCACCAATCAATTACAAGCTGCTGGTCATAGTGTTGACGAATATCACGGTGACTTGTCGCAACAAGCACGAGAACGCTTATTAGGTAGATTCCGCAATCGTCAAGTGCGCTGGGTGGTAGCCACAGATATTGCCGCACGGGGGTTAGATGTCGATCAATTATCCCATGTGATCAACTACGACTTACCTGATAGCGTAGAAACCTATGTCCATCGGATTGGTCGTACTGGTCGAGCTGGTAAAGAAGGAACGGCTATTTCTTTAGTTCAGCCTTTTGAGCGACGCAAACAACAGGCATTTGAGCGCCATAATCGCCAAAGTTGGCAATTGCTATCAATTCCTACACGGGCGCAAATTGAAGCCAGACACATCAATAAATTGCAAGAACAAGTAGGAGAAGCCTTAACTGGCGAACGCCTAGCTTCATTCTTGCCAATAGTTAGCGAATTGATTGAAAAATACGATGCTCATGCGATCGCTGCGGCGGCATTGCAAATCGCTTACGATGAAACTCGTCCTGCTTGGTTGCAATCAGGCGTAGATCCCCAAGAAGACAACGTACCCGTACCCAAACCCAAGCTCAATAAACGTCGTGATTCTTCTGGTGAACGCAGCCGTTCCTCTTGGACTAAATCAGACAGTAACGGTGGTGAAGAAGAAAGACGAGGTACTCCCAAGCCTAAACTGCGGACAACACATCGTGAACCTTCTGTATCGCCTAATAGCAAAAAACTCGGTTGACATACAGAATAGAGAACCAACTTCTTAGTCAAGAATCAAAAGTCAATGGTGAGCCAGTACTGTCTTTTCACAAAGGGAGCCATTAGCGTAAAGCCTTCTCTACAAGAGGCTATGCGTAGCTTGCTTCTTTGCAGGACTACGCTTAGAGCGAGTCTGCGAACGTCTGGGGTTTTCCTAAATGGAGTGAGAGGCTAGAGTGGCTTTCCATGCTATTTGCTATAAATTGGGCATTGCTCGCCTAAAGCAGTGCCTCCCCATAATATCGTTTAACTTTAAAGTTGATACATTTGGGCAAGCAGGGGAAGCAGTGCGGTCTTGGGGTCTCCCCTTTGGGTGACGCTCGCAAGCTTGCTATCGCTACGCTAACGGCAGTCCAACGCCAGTCGCTCCTGGGGAGCCACTGCGTTGCGGGGGTTCCCCCCGAGTCCCGCAAGTGGCATGGAAACCCCCATGACCGCGCTGGCTCCTCTTTGTTGGAACAACTTTCTGCGGGCTGCCTCACCAAGTGGAGCAAGTGGCGTGGTTCCCCCCAAGAGCAACTGCCGTGAAGCAGGGGAAGCAGCACTTCGGCTACGCGGTAGTTAAGTTTCGGCTACGCTCAACTGCCGCGCAGCGCCGCACTAAGCCTGTCGAAGTGTCGAAACTCAGTGACCAAAGGCAGGGGGAGTAAGAAAAGTAATTTGTATCAATAATTTCGTGAAATGGTATAACAGCTTGTCTAAAGCTAATTAGCCTTCAATTTGCCTAAAAGTAGGAATAAAGCCGCTTCCTATTAGAATAAAGCAGGGGGCAGCACTTCGGCTTACTTCGACTACAGTTGTTGAGCAAAGTCGAAGGACGCTCATTATAAGTCGCTCAGTAACCAAAGGCGGCGGGAGAAAGAGTTTGAGCCTTATTTACTTTTATTCACATAGTTTGATTTTATTTCACCGACTTACTTAAATCTTTTTTCAAAAAATACTATTTTTGGCTATTTTTTATGAGTTGACAGACTCTTGCCCAATCTTATTTAATAACTGGGTAATATTGACAATTTTAGTTATCAATTCATTGGCTGCATTGGGGATCACAACAGGATTGCTTACCCCTCTCTATAAAAGTCTAGAAATAAAAGACTTTATCCAGTACTCAGCCAAACAAGAGACTGCAAATTTCATCTAAAAATTTAAAATCCAAAATCAATTAATTGCGTGGTGGTGTACGCCGATTACGAAGAAAATCTGGAATATCTAATCCAGTCTTTTCTTTGGGTTCTGCAACTGGTGTTGGGGGATTAACTGCTGGTGTCTGTGGTGTTGGTGTTGGCCGCTTTGTCGGGGTTGTTACCCTGGCGTTAACGACGTTTTGTTGTGGCGCTGTTTGCACTTCGCCTGTAAACCCAGTGGCAATGACTGTAATTCTTACCTCACCTTGTAGCCTGTCATCAATCACTGCTCCAAAAATAATATTGGCATTGGGATCAACTACTTCATATATTGCTTCTGCGGCAGCATTCACTTCATGTAGGGTAAGGTCACTACCACCAGTAATATTAAAGACAACTCCTCTAGCTCCTTCAATAGAACACTCAAGTAATGGTGATGAAATAGCAGCAATTGCTGCTTCTCTAGCTCTTGATTTGCCCGAACTAACACCTATACCCATCAATGCTGATCCCGCATCGGCCATCACAGCTCGGACATCAGCAAAGTCAACGTTTACTAAACCGGGAATCGTAATGATATCTGAAATTCCCTGTACCCCTTGACGTAGTACATCATCTGCATAGCGAAAAGCTTCTTGCACAGGAGTTTGCTCAGGAATCACTTCCAGCAGCTTGTTGTTGGGGATGATAATCAATGTATCTACCCTACTTTTTAGCCCTTCAACACCTTGCTCTGCTTGACTAGTGCGACGACGACCTTCAAAAACAAATGGACGAGTCACTACGCCAACAGTAAGAGCGCCCATTTCTTTTGCTACTTCTGCAACAATGGCGGCAGCACCTGTTCCAGTACCACCTCCCATGCCAGCCGTGATAAATACTAGATCAGCACCTTCTAAAGCCGTAGCAATTTCGTCTCGTGATTCCTCTGCTGCCTTTTGACCAATGGCAGGATTACCACCTGCTCCTAAACCTCGTGTTAGCTTTTGTCCAATCTGCAACCGACTAGGGGCCCCTGCCAAAGTTAAAGCTTGAGCATCAGTATTAATTGACCAAAACTCTACTCCGGAGACATCAGACTCAATCATGCGGTTAACCGCATTTCCACCACCACCACCTACACCGATTACTTTGATGTTGGCAACTCGACCTGGAACAATTTCGCCAATTCTGCTATTTTCTGTAGTGATCCTTTTACTATCGTTGTTTTGTCCAAAATTAAGCCCAGAGTGATTAAAGGGATTATTCGAGTTAGATGCCAGTGAAAATCCTGGCTGCCCCACAGATTGGGAGTTTTTATAGGTAAGCTCTTGGTTATTATCAAGTGTCATTGGATTTTGAAAGGTAGATAAACGACTTTACTCAGGTATTCTTCACCTAAGAGTCAACTATAGATAGTTGGACACTGCCTCTATGGCACTGTTCTTTATTGAGATCACTATTTCCAACCTTAACAAGATTGAAAGTGCGAAAGTTTGCTATAGGATAAGCCATGAAAGTAGTTATCTGCATAGCTAATTCTAGAGAAGTATACATACATTTACTAAAAATTGATCTGTATAACTTCCACAAAATATGAATATTTTCACTACTATGTTGCCAATTTGGCACAGCATACCTTTGACATACCCAATACCCTCCTAATAATTCTGTTGATGATTGAGATTGTTGATTACGTTGACAACTAGCAGTGTTTGTTTTTTTTAAATTAACAATCACACTTATTACATGAGTTTTGTATATTTTATTCACCATTAGAAGAATAAAATACTGATAATACAAGTTTTTTATCCCCAAATGATTAATACTATCGGCTGATTCTAGTAAATCAAATATACATCTAATAGCAGTACAAATAACATTGCGCTTAGAAAGCATGTCTTGCAAAAATGCGCTGTAATAGCCCATCCCACCTGCCTTAGCCATATAGTTGATAGATTTAACCATAGAAATGATTGCAACTTAAGAGACAAATTTTGCCTTTTATTGAATTAACTGTAAAGTCAAAGGCAAGGAGACTATGCTTATCAGTTATATAACATCCTGATAGATTTGCTATTTGATGTGCCTGAATAGACGCTTATTTAGGATAAGATTCTATCTTGTCAGACTGATGAAAGTGATAAATCTCATCAAAACTACCTTCTTTTTATGAACATTTGCGGTGGTATGATCAACTAATAGGTAGTTGTAACAGCAACTGTCCGTCTTGTAAGAAGTCACCCTCCAAGGGTCTACACCAGTGTTCTGCAATGGAAAACTCACGCATTTTTCTCATTTCTCAGCTGGGTTAGGTTAAAGATTGGTAGGCACAAGGCATTTTTCACACCAAACACCATCATCCGATTGTCTAACATATTGCACCCCTCGACCAGATGTCAGGGTAACAATTATAGGCCTTTGTAATCTCAAAAGAAGTCTGATGATGGATCTTTGCATCTAAATTAATTAAAATTTGACACTGATTTTTTAAAGTTATAGGACTTATCCCTCTTTTGTTACTACGAGGAGAGAAAAATATTATTCCTAGCCTGAGTCTCAGATATCATCACAAATGTAGGCGATCGCATCCCAGCTTGATCATTTACATCCTTTTGTTGAAAAAAGACGTAAAAATAGGCGTTTCAGATTATTCTCTGCCGAAGGCAACAAAAGAGGAATTACGCATTCATAATGAAAAACTGAGCCTTTGCGATTACTTCGCTGTATACCCTGCGGGAACGCTAAAAGCGAACGGAATAACGTAAAGTCGTAAGCCGTACGTCAGTTCTGAGTTATTAGAAAAGTGAAAATAATCAATATATTTAGTAAACATAAAATTTCTTAATTTACTAGAATTGGCTCAATTCAATATCTTGGATATTTCTAGGGAGTTTGGTGGTCAGTTTCCTGTGTTTTTTGGTTCATCCGTACTAATGGGGATTCGGGATTTTTCAGATCAATATACTCTATTTGATTGAGATTAAGCTTTTTAGATAAATGACGCATTTGAGCAAGTACCTTGATTTGTTCAGGTAATTGAGGACTTGGCGCACCCAAATAGACATTTCCTAGTTCTGTTTTTAAAATTAAATTCGTTGGATCTTGGCAATCAATTTCCATGATTTTCACAGAACTTTGGCTCAAAGATAGATAAAGCTGACTCCAGTAGGAACGATATTGTGCTGGCGCTCCAATAACTTTGAGAATCGGCAATTTGATGGTGGGATTCACTAATTTGTATTTTTCTAAGGGTATCCAAACACCACTTGCGTCTAGTAAACCCGTAGATGCTTGTTCATTGTTAGTATCAGTATTTGATGATTTGGCCTGTTGAGCGATCGCCACAGGTACTCGTTCTTGAATTTCAATGATTAATCCAGGAGGAAACAGCCGACGAGCGACGCTTGCTTGGGCAATAGTTGGTTGTTGCTCTAAAGAATCAGCGATCGCAGACGGTTCAATCCGCCATAAAGACTGAGGATAGGGAAATGTCAAAAATGACTGAATCGCTTCTTGTGAAAGCACTTGATCCCCTGATTTCATCACAATTTGCTTGGGAGTATTGAGTATCCATGTTGGTTGGATTGCCACCCATAGTAAACCACCAGCTAGGCCACTAATGGCTAAGGTTCGCCAAATAGCCTGAAGAATTTTCATCTGCCGTCGGCGACGTAATTTTTGACGGCGCTGGGCTAAATCTGTATAGGAAACTGAGACTATGCCAGCCATTTAAACCCCTTTTTGCTTGCGGTTCTATTCTTCGGTAGATTGAGAGTAACTGATTAACTACAGTAAACCTTGTCAACATCTGTTAGCCGCTACCCTCAAGACTTTTTTTACTTTTAGTAACAACACCTTACAGTATTCATCATCTGGGGTGTCAGGAATCCAAAGAAGACAGGGCTAGATTTAATACATATTACTGTTCTATTAGCAGCCACACAAATCAAGAACAGTAATAAATAGTAGCTTTTTTTACTAAATAATTTAATGCATATAAAGCAGTTTTTAGTCAAGTAAAAGCTTAAAGATTATCAAAAGCTGAATAGCATCTGTAAAAAAGACGGATATACTGTACCCATCAGGGTCAATTAAATCTCTATTATGGTACTGACTATTGCTTGTGGCAATCTTGCATCGAGCGTTGTCATCTGCAATATGATCAATTGCAAGCTAATTATGTACCTATACAAGTAATGGGGATTTTAAGTATATAAAAAGGCAAACAACGCATCTACATGATCAATACACTGAATTTGTCACGCTTTTACAAAGCATGTAATCCTAGCTACACGTTAAATATGGGTAATGTGCTGGATCAACAGTATTACATCGATTTTGCTGATGTCCGGGGTTGTAAGATTGTTGAGGAATTAAAACGTACTATCACTCGTATTTCTCCGGATGAGCCGACCTGTCAGTTATTTACGGGACATATTGGCTGCGGAAAGTCAACAGAGTTACAACGCCTCAAAGCAGAACTGGAAGTAGCAGGATTTCATGTAGTTTATTTTGAGTCCAGTCAAGACCTAGATATGGCGGATATTGATGTCAGTGATATCTTGTTGAGTGTAGCCCGTCAAGTTAGTGTCAGTTTAGAAGCAATTGGCATCAAACTAAAACCAAGTTACTTTATTAATTTGTTTAAAGAAATTGGGGATTTTTTGCAAAGTCCCATTGAGCTTTCTGGACAAGCAGAATTGTCTTTGGGTATTGCCAAAATTACAGCTAAAACTAAAGATAGCGCTCAGTTACGAAATCAGTTAAGGCAATATCTAGAACCACGTACCAATAGTATTTTGCAAGCTATTAATGAAGAGGTATTAGACAAGGCTGTTGAACAACTCAAGTTAAAAGGTCAAAAAGGACTGGTTGTAATCGTAGATAACTTAGATAGAGTCGATATGCGCCCTGTGGCATCTGGGCGGACACAACCAGAATATCTTTTTATTGACCGAGGTGAACAGTTACGCCGACTCAAATGCCACTTAGTTTATACGATTCCCCTAGCGTTGATTTTTTCCAATGAGTATGAAACATTGAAAAACCGCTTGGGGGGAGGCATTGCACCGAAAGTTCTGCCAATGGTCAGAGTGCGACAAAGAGATAGTAGTGATTACGAACCAGGGATGTCACTACTACGCCAATTAGTGCTAGCAAGAGCTTTTCCAGAAGTTTCTTATAATCAAAGGCTGTTATTAATTACAGAGTTATTTGATGATCCAGAAACCCTTAATCGCTTATGTCGCGTTAGTGGCGGTCACATTCGTAATTTACTAGGGTTGCTTTACAGTTGTCTTCAACGGCAAGATCCTCCTTTTTCTAGAGACTGTTTAGAAGCTGTGATTAAGGATTACCGTGACGATTTGCTATTAGCTATTGATGAATGTCAGTGGGAATTACTGTTTGAAGTAGTGCAGCAACAGAGCGTTAAAGGTGAGTCTGATTACCAAAGTTTATTACGAAGTATGTATTTATTTGAATACCGTGATCCTCAAGGGCGTTGGTTTGGTATTAGCCCAGCATTGGCAGAAACAGAAAAAGTGATAACTTGGCAGCAAAAACAAATTGTAAAATAAAAATTTCAAAAATTAATTAATAAGTTAATAAATTTGGAATTAAGCAATCCTCAAAACTAATTTAATAGACTAGTAAATGCCTGGATGGCATTTACTGAGTTTGTTAGTAACATACATAGTAACGACAAAAAATTAATAATTGGTAAGGCTATTTATGCCTTGTCAATTTTTGGTATGTAGTTTTTTATTATTATTTTATAATTATGACACAGTTGCAACTTACAGCAGCGATCGCCGAAACTAATCAGCAATCTCTGCAAAGGCTAGTGCGATCAATTCAGCTTTCACAAGGTCAGTTTTCTCTAATTTTAGTTCGATGTAACTATGGGCAATTGCGTGAACAAATGCTCAATACTGTCCATGAAATTACTAAAGATATCAATTTAAAAGAGATATTTATCCAACCCTCAACGACTGCCTTACACAACAAAATAGTCACAGAATTATTTCTAGATAATCCTGCTGTTATTACAGATTCTTTACCATCAGCTTTGATGGTGTTTGGTCTAGAATCAGTGATCAATCTTGATGACTTACTGAGTGGCATTAATCAAGCAAGAGATATCTACGCAGCTACTTTTTCTTTTCCGATAGTTTTGTGGCTGCAAGATGAAGTGGCATCATTGTTAGCTAGATTAGCGCCTGATTTCAAAAGTTGGGCTGCAACCACTATTAAATTTGAAATGACCAAAGAAGATTTAATTGCCTTAATACGGCAAGAGACAGAATCTCTCTTTGGCAAAGTCTTAGAAGCTGGTGCTGCTAGGTTTTTATCTAATGCTGCCCTTGATTTAGCACCAAAATCTCAGCATCGTCTCGAAATTGAATCAGCCCGTAATGATTTGTTACGGTTATATAGTGTCCAATTAGAACCAGGATTAGAAGCTAGTTTAGAATTTGTGTTAGGGCGAGACAAATACGCCAACGATCAAATTAATGGAGCTTTAGCTCATTATCAAAAAAGTCTAGCTTTATGTCAGCGAGAAGGTAAAAGAGAAAAAGAAGAGTTTAAAGAAAGAGAAAGTTTTCCCTATCGACTCTGGCAGGCAATAGTATTATTCCACTTAGGATTATGTTACCGCCGGATGGCAGATTTACATCAAGGTGCTAATAGTAATTATTGGCATCATGCTTGCGTTTGGTTTAAACAATGTCTGGAGAAATTAGAACAGGAACAAAGACAAGACTTGGTTGCCAAATTCATTTTGCCCGCTTGTGAAATGCTGCAACGTCTACAAGCCTGGGAAGAGTTAAAAGAATTAGCGCAAACGTCTTTGTTACTGCATAAAACTTATGGTAACTCAATGCAAGTTGCTCAAGATTATGGCTTTTTGGCAGCTGTGGCAGTTTCTGAATCTAAGTGGATATTAGCTCATGAATTGGTGAATACAGCCCTTTCAATTATAGAACGAGCAACAGATGCAGCCCGACAACAAGAAAGCTGGTATCTTTTATTGCTAGCACGGACACAACGGCATTTAGGTGAGTGCGATGAAGCTATTAGCAATCTGGAATGGGCGCGGGTAGTTTGTGAGCTACAGTATGAGCCATTATTATATTTAGAGATTTTAGAAGAATTGCGATCGCTTTATTTTTTGGAACGTCGCGATTACATAGAAGCTTTTAATCTCAAGCAAGAAAAAATTCAAATAGAACATCAGTACGGCTTTCGTGCATTCATTGGTGCTAGTCAATTACAGCCACAACGCTGCAAAATTAACCCAGTTATCGAACCGCAAAAAACACCATTTATTCCTGAGGGAATTGCTCAGGAAATAGCTGCTTCTGGACGACAACAAGATGTAAATCGTTTAATTGAAAGAATTACTCGTGCCGACTATAAACTGACGATTATTCATGGGCTATCGGGAGTTGGTAAAAGTTCAATTATTAAGGCTGGCTTGGTACCAGCTTTAAAAGGCAAAGCCATCGGTGAACGTATCCCTTTACCTATTGTTTTATCTAGTTACACCGATTGGGTTACAGCTTTGGGACGCAATATCAACCAAGTACTGACACAAATACAAGCCCCCATTGCGATCGATTTTTCTCCTGCTATTCTTTTGGAAAAGCTTCGTTTAGCTGCTGAACGCAACCACACAATAGTTATAATTTTTGATCAATTTGAAGAGTTTTTCTTTATTAATAACAATTCTCAAAGAGTAAAATTTTATAATTTCTTTAGTGAATGTTTAAATATTCCTTTTATCAAAATAATTCTCTCTTTAAGAGAAGATTATTTGCATTATTTATTAGAGTTTGAGCGTTTAAGCAAAAATACTAATAGTTTAAGTGTAATTAATCAAAATATTCTCGATAAAGATATTCGTTACTATTTAGGAAAGTTTTCTACTGAAGATACAATAGGTATTATCAAAAGTTTTACTCAACGATCTCACTATGCATTAAGCGATGACTTAATTCAAAAGTTGGTGCAAGATTTAGCAGGAGAGATTGGGGAAGTACATCCGATTGAATTACAAATAGTTGGCGCTCAACTACAAGCAGAAAACATTACAACACTAGAGCAATATAAGCTTTGTGGTGGCTCGAAAAAACTAGTAGAACGCTGGCTAGAAGAAGTTATTAAAGATTGTGGTCAAGAAAATGAAGAACTAAGTTGGAAATTATTATTTGAGTTAACTGATGAGAAAGGTACACGACCACTTAAAACAAAAAGTGATTTAGCGATCGCCTTAAATAAAAATCTTGATCAAACCTCCAATTTTGAATTAGCTTGGGAATTGATTTTAGAAATTTTAGTCGGTTCAGGATTAGTATTACGGCTACGAGAAGAGTTAGGCGATCGCTATCAATTGGTTCATGATTACTTAGTAGAACCAATTCGTCAAAAGAACAACTATGGTGTAGTTGCTGAACTAGAAAAAATAAAATTTGAAAAAAACAAAGCTGAGGTAGCTCAAAAACTCTCTCAAGAGCATCTGAATTTGCTTTTACAACGGCGACTGCGAGAAGCACGGATAGCGGGCGTAGTATTGGCGATGATGGGGGGAACAATAGCAGCTTTATGGTGGCAAGCCGACTTACAAAAAACAGCAGCTATTCGCCAAACTATTAGAGCAGAACGTAGCGAAACCAACTGGAAAATTAGTACAACCGCGGCATCGAGTGAAGCTTTGTTTGCTTCTAATAAAGAATTTGATGCTTTGTTAGAAGGTTTACGGGCTTGGAAAAAACTTAAACAAGCACAAGGAGTCCAACCGGAAACCAGAATGCGGGTAGTGACAGCCCTGCAACAAGCAGTTTATGGGGTAACGGAACTAAACCGCTTGGAGGGTCACTCTGATATTGTCTGGGGTGTAATTTTCAGCCCTGATGGACAATTATTGGCATCAGCCAGTCGAGATCAAACTATCAAAATCTGGCATCCTGACGGCACATTACTCCAAACCCTCAAAGGTCATACTGACGCTGTTACTAGCATCAGTTTTAGTCCTGATGGTCAAAAATTGGCATCCGCCAGTCTCGATAAAACTGTAAAAATCTGGCGCAAAAATCCCATTACAGGAGAATTTAATCCGCAGCCGTCCCAAACCATCGCTGGACAAGGTGATTGGGTTTATAGCGTCAGTTTTAGTCCTGATGGTAAATTTATAGCTACTGGCAATAAAGATAAAACCGTTAAACTCTGGCGACAAGACGGTACTTTAGTTAAAACTTTGTCTGGACATCAAGCAGAAGTTAACTGGATAAGCTTCAGTCCTGATGGTCGATTCATTGCTTCAGCAAGTGACGACAAAACAGTAAAAATTTGGCGAACAGACGGTAGCTTGGTTAAAACTTTGTACGGTCATGAAGAAGGTGTAACTATGGTTACCTTCAGTCCTGATGGTAAACTGCTAGCCTCAGCAGGTCGAGACAAAACTGTGAAATTATGGCAGCAAGATAAATTAGATTTTCGTCTTTACAAAAATTTACAACAACACACCAGTATAGTTTGGAGCCTCCAGTTCAGTTCTGATGGTCAAAAATTGGCATCAGGAAGTGATGACAACACGATCAATCTTTGGAGCGTAACTGGTACGTTACTCAAAACCTTCAAAGGACACAGTGATGCTGTTGCTGCTGTCGCTTTCAGTCCCGATAATAAATTGTTGGCATCAGGCAGTTACGACAAAACTGTCAAACTGTGGAGTTTAGATGCTCCCACACTACCTGTACTTCAGGGGCATCAAGATAAAGTTTTAAGCGTTGCTTGGAGTCCCGATGGTCAAATGTTGGCTTCTAGCAGCCGCGATCGCACCGTGAAACTCTGGCAACGAGACGAGATTCTTGATGGAGTTAAACCCCGACTTTATAAGACCTTAGTCGGGCATACAGATAAAGTTCCTAGTGTGAGTTTTGATCCCAAAGGTAAAATCTTAGCGTCAGGAAGTTATGACAAAACTGTCAAACTTTGGAACCGTGATGGTACTTTGCTGAAGACTCTCCAAGGACACAGCGATAGTGTAATGAGTGTCAGCTTTAGCCCTGATGGTAATTTGTTGGCATCAGCTAGTAAAGATCAGACGGTGAAACTTTGGAGTCGTGACGGCCACTTGCTAAAAACCTTAATGGGACATCAAGGTTGGGTGAATAGCGTTAATTTTAGTCCTGATGGTCAGGTGCTAGCTTCAGCTAGTGATGATAAAACAGTCAGACTTTGGCGACGGGATGGGACTTTGTTAAAAACTTTTTCGCCCCATGATAGCTGGGTTTTAGGTGTGAGTTTCAGTCCCACCGACCAATTACTAGCTTCAGCGAGTTGGGATAACACAGTTAGACTTTGGCGACGGGATGGTACTTTGTTGAAAACACTATTAAAGGGATATAGCGATAGCGTCAATGCTGTTACTTTTAGTCCTAATGGTCAATTCCTGGCTGCTGCCAGCTGGGATAGTACAGTCAAACTCTGGAGCCGTGAGGGTAAATTAATTAAAACCCTCAATGGGCATCGCGCTCCAGTACTAAGTGTTAGCTTTAGCCCTGATGGTCAAACCCTGGCATCGGCTAGTAACGATAACACCATAATTTTATGGAATCTGCATCTTGATGACTTACTTCTTCGTGGTTGCAACTGGGTAGATGATTACCTCAAGCACAACCCTAATATTGAAGGAGGCGATCGCTTTCTTTGTGATGGCGTAAATTATAGACGCTAAATTTAACATTTATGAGAGCGATCGCTATCTAAAACTTCATCGCTATTTGTTTGCTTGCTGTCTTCCTCAGTAGCTTCTGGAGGAAAATTTGCTAAAAAAGCTTGCAATCTCATCCGCCCAATATAAGGCCAGCCACCTTCAGACTCAATATCTTTTAAGAGCGAGTAGAGTTTCTGGCGATTATCAGGCAAACTTTCTTGAAAAACACCATCCCGGATGTCTCGATGTAATTGTTCTAATTGCCGTAGCAGGCTCAAAAGAGCGATTGCATCCCCTTGATAAACTTGGGCGACATCATCCACTGCGCTGGCGATCATTTGCAGTTGCTCAGATAATTTCCCCAATTCCAGACTATTATTTTTACTCACACTATCCTATCCGTGTAAATCAGGTCTACTCAAATTTACCGGAGATTTTCGGTTTTCATCCGCTGTTACCAGTTTTAGACCACAATCAAAGAAAGTAGAAAAGATGATGTTTCCTGAAATTGATCTTGTTTTGGATTAATTTTACAGGCGATCGCTTTCACTTGTAAAACAGCGCAACAACGCTCAATACAGCCTCTACACAAGCTAGATCCAATCATAACTTCTGAATTTAAAGCTAGAGTGCTTTGATTTTGAGTTAAAAAAAATCGTATGATCTGGCTGATTTCCCCATAAAGCATTGGGTTGTATGTAATGGCAACACATACATAATACAAAACGATGATTTGGGCGATGCCGCAAATGTCTATAACATTTTTCAGGCACAAAGTAAACCCAATTCTTCGGATTCCTCGAAGTACGCACTTTAGATATTAATTTTTGACATTGAGGTTGACCATGAGGTATCGCGCTTTAATTGTTACATTCTTGGCTTTATGCCTAGGGCTAATAACTGCTTGTAGTGAAGGCCCTTCTTCTAGTGGTGGTAGAGACTTACTCTCTTACGACCAAATTAGAGGCACTGGCTTGGCTAACAAATGCCCTCAACTAGCAGAAACTAGTCGTGGTTCCATTCCCCTTGACTCTAGTCAGTCCTACGCCATCAAAGAACTCTGCTTAGAACCAACCAATTTCTTTGTCAAAGAAGAACCTGCTAATAAACGGCAGAAAGCAGAATTTGTAGCTGGCAAATTATTGACCAGATACACTTCTACCATTGATCAGGTGCAAGGCAACTTGAAAATCAACTCAGATAATAGCCTGACCTTTAAAGAAGCTGATGGTCTTGACTTTCAAGCTATAACTGTAAAACTTCCTGGTGGTGAATTAGTACCTTTCCTCTTCACCATCAAAGACTTGGTTGCTCAAACACAACCTGGGTTGACCAGTATTAACACCTCCACGGACTTTGAAGGTACTTTTAAGGTTCCTTCCTATCGTGGTGCTGCTTTCTTAGATCCTAAAGGTCGTGGTGTCGTCAGCGGCTATGATAATGCCGTGGCTCTCCCCGCCCAAGCCGATGATGAAGAACTTACTCGCGCTAACGTCAAGCGTGCGGAAATTCTCAGTGGTGAAATTTCTTTGCAAGTAGCGAAAATAGATAGTTCCACTGGTGAAATTGCTGGGACTTTTGTAAGTGAACAACCATCGGATACAGATTTAGGTGCTGGCGAACCCAAAGAAGTCAAGATTCGAGGTCTATTTTATGCACGAGTTGAACCAACTGGTGTATAAGATTTAAGGGAACAGGGAAGTAGAGAGCAGGGGAAGCAGGGGAGGAAAGGGAGCAGGGAGCAGGGAGCAAGGGAGAAGGATTATGATACAAATTCAAGGTATTTTCTTCATTCTCCTCTGCACCCCGCCCCCTGCCCCTCTGCCTTTTCTTCCCTATGCCCCTCTGCCCCTATTCCCTTCCTTCTACATGTCGCTGTTGATGCCACTGCCATGCATGAGTCACAATATTTTTGATAGATGGGTACTGGGGTTGCCAGTTTAAGACTTTTCTAGCTTTTTCACCACTACCAATTAAAGATGGAGGATCGCCAGGACGGCGATCGCACTCTTGGACAGTTATTGGTAGTCCAGTTACCTGTTCGGCAGCTGCAATGACTTCTCTTACAGAAAAGCCACTACCATTACCTAAATTAAAAACTTCACTGTCGCCGCCTTTTAATAAATATTCCAAACCTAAAACATGAGCATCTGCCAAGTCGCTCACATGAATATAATCGCGAATACAAGTTCCATCAGGCGTGGGATAATCAGTACCAAAAATTGAGATAGATTGTCGTTTACCTAAAGCTGTTAGCAGCACCAAAGGAATTAAATGGGTTTCTGGATTGTGATCTTCGCCTAGTAAACCATTGGGTTCAGCACCAGCGGCGTTAAAGTAACGAAAGCGCACTGATTTTAATCCATAAGCAACGTCAAAATCAGCCAGAATCCGTTCCACCATTAACTTAGTAGCACCATAAGGATTGATGGGATTTTGGGGATGATTTTCTGGAATAGGTACAATTTCCGGTACTCCATAAGTAGCGCAAGTAGAAGAAAAGACAAATTTATTGATAGATGCAGCTAGCATTGCTTCTAGAAGAGTCAGGGTTCCCACCACGTTGTTACGGTAGTATTTCGCTGGGTCTATAACCGATTCTCCTACGTAGGCATAAGCGGAGAAGTGCATGACTGCGGCAATATTACGGGTTGTAAATAAGTCATCAAGCAAAGCGCGATCGCCTGTATCACCCACTACCAGCTCAACTTGTAAAACCTTTTCTACTAAGTCTCGATGCCCATAAACAAGATTATCAAGTATTATCACGTCATAATCGGCTTGTTTAAGAGCAAGTACAGTGTGAGAGCCAATATACCCTGCTCCTCCTGTGACTAAAATACTGGGCTTGACAGACGACATAAATTTTCCCTTTATAATTGACAGCTACCAAATTAATTTAGTTTACTGGTGCTACATTACTCTTCTATAAAATTAAAAATAATAGACTCAGTATGAAAAAATTGCACTAAAATCACTACGACGGTAGTCTTTGGTTACAGGCTTGAGGTATTTGCAGTCAGGTAACAGTGCGATTACAATTTGACGATAAAATAAACCCACTGCCCAAACCCTCTAGGTTGACCCTTACGGGTTGTTTGGTTACTTTATACCGAAAAACCCTTGTGGCAGTTCTTCTCAGAGGAAACCGCGCCACTGGCTCACCGCACCAGAAAATTTGAGAGTTTATCTATGTTTCTACTGCTAAGCCGGGTACTATTGTGGCTATTGATTGGCACTATCGTATATTCCTTGTTTCAGAGATTTTATCCCAGCGGCACTTTTGCAGGGCGATTAGTCTTAGTTATTGTGTTGATTGTCATAGCGCTGTCATTTGTCAATCCTAATGAACCAGCTGTTGCGTCTTTGTGGAGATTGATATCGTTTCCCTTGAAGCCTTTGGGAGCTTCGATCTTGTTAATGATGTTTGCTGCTCAGAGAATCAAGGGAGGCGGAATAGATGCTCCAGGAGGATTTTTACTGGGTTGGGCGCTGACAATTTTACTATTGTCTAGTACACCAGCGATCGCTTACTTCTTGGTGAGAACACCGATAGCAACAGTTGATAACATCAACCTAGCAACTAATGCTTACCCTGTGGAAACGCTGGTAGCATTAAGACAAGACACTACTGCCAATTATGTCTCAGATGTAGTAGGAGATACTATGCTGCCTGCTAGAGATTTGAGTCAAGCAACCATAGCTTTCAACTCGGTGGATATAAAAATTCCATCTTATCTATTACAAAATCCTCAAGATATCAGATCACGGGGATTGCGGATTGAAGACTTTGTACCCAATGCAGCAACCCTGCAATTAACAACCCAAGTCTGGGAAAGTTATCTTAGCCAAGTTTACATTTTCTTGCGTGGTAATCAGGTACAAGGTTAAAAATCACTTTAAAAAGGCCGCAATGCTACATCCTAGTGGCTGGCCTTATTTAGATTTTTATTAGAATTGTTAATGGTGATTCCACGATTTTTTAGCCCTTCGGCTCCACTCAGGACTAAAACCAAACAAAACAAAGGTGTTAGAAGTTACACTTTTTATGTAAGGTAAAGGACTAAACTTCAAATAAAAAATAGATTGATGATCTGTTGGTTTAGGATGATACAGTTGCGAAATTGCTTGAATGGCCAACTCTCGACGACTTGCTAGACTCGCTGCTTACCTACGTCCCCATTGGCGGGAGGCAACATTAGGCATTATCGCGCTGTTGTCTGTAAACGGACTAGGTGTTTATATCCCCTGGTTAATTCGCGCTTGCGTTGATAAACTTTCAACAAACTTCAGCTTAAACCAAGTGCTACATTACGTAGTACAAATTATCTTGCTGAGTTCAGCGATGTTGCTAATACGTATGGCATCACGTATTTGGCTATTTGGGGTAGGTCGTCAAGTAGAATTTGACCTCAAACAACGAATTTTTGAACACTTACTCAAGTTAGAACCGGCTTATTTTGCCACCAATACAGCTGGCGATTTGATTAGCAGGGCTACTAGTGATGTGGACAATATCAGGCGGCTTTTGGGTTTTGCCGTGTTAAGTTTGGCGAATACATTTTTTGCCTATCTCCTCACATTGCCAGTCATGTTAGCAATTAGTGTGGATCTAACATTAGCTTCTTTGGCCGTATATCCTTTGATGTTCTTGTTAGTGCATCTGTTTAGCAATTACTTACGCCAACAACAAGCAGCAGTACAAGAGCAAATCTCTGATATTAGTGAACTGATTCAAGAAGATATTAGCGGCATTGCCCTAATTAAAATTTATGCCCAAGAAGAAAACGAGCGTCGAGCTTTTGCTCAAAGAAATCAGCAGTTATTAACGGCTAACATGCAATTAGCAAAAAGCCGAAATATTTTGTTTCCGCTGATTGGCGGTCTAGCTAGTGTCAGTTCGTTGATTATAATTTGGCTAGGGACAATACGGATATCTTCTGGAACGCTGGCAGTTGGAGACTTTTTAGCGCTGTTAATTTATGTAGAGCGTCTGGTTTTTCCCACTACACTTTTAGGATTTACGATTACTGCCTATCAACGAGGTGAAGTAAGTATTGATCGTTTAGAATCTATTCTTACGGTTACGCCCAAAATTCAAGATCATGCCGATGTCATTCATCTGCATAGGAGTGATGTAAAGGGGGAACTAAAAGCTAAAAATCTCAGCTACACTTACCCTGGTTCCAGTATCCCAGCTTTAGAAAATATCAATTTTACGATCGCACCTGGGGAACTAGTGGCTATTGTGGGGGCAATTGGTTCTGGAAAATCAACTTTAGCGAATGCCTTACCACGCTTGTTGGATATTGAATCAGGGCAGTTGTTTTTAGATGGGTGGGATATTACTAAGATAGCGTTGGCAGATTTACGCAGTGCGATCGCCTATGTCCCCCAAGATAGCTTTTTATTCAGTACTACAATCAAGAATAATATCCGCTACGGTGATCCAGTTAGAGAACAAGAAGATGTAGAGTTTACAGCCCAGGTAGCCCAGATTCACCCAGAAATTACTAATTTTCCCCAGCAGTACGAAACTATTGTCGGCGAACGTGGTATTACTCTTTCAGGCGGACAACGACAACGCACTGCTTTAGCTAGAGCAATGTTAGTCAATGCTCCAGTATTAATTTTAGATGATGCTTTATCTAGTGTAGATAACCAAACTGCTACCAAAATCCTGAACAATCTTTCTAAGGATACAGATAAAAAAACTGTAATTTTTATTACGCATCAATTATCGGCGGCGGCGGCGGCTGACCGGATTTTTGTCATGGATAAAGGAAGAATTGTTCAGATAGGAAATCACTTAGAACTTGTACAACAAAAGGGTCTATATAGAACTTTGTGGAGTCAGCACCAAGTAGAAGAATTACTTCGTTAATATTTTGAATTGCCAGAATGATTGTTGGTTTGTGCGTGTAATTTATTAATTACATTTAATTGATAAATTATCTTCAGAGAATAATTAATATTTGAAGTATGTGCAGAATTATTTTTCCAGATTCCCATCCAATGAAATCTGCTTGACGGTTATAGATTCAGTTATTAATCCTTCACATAATATCATGTCCGGATAATCACTTACGATTAAACTCCAATCTGAAGCCACCAATGAAAACCAGTTAACCCACGAATTAAATCTTGCTGTTGAAGTAAAGACTGACAGCGATGAAATAAAATATTCTCCAAATCATTGAGTGAGTTAAACGATTGATTAGCGATTGGTTCGTCCACCAAAGTCCACAACCTTTCTGCCGGCTGTAACTCAGGTGAGTGAGAAGGCAAAAATGTTAAATGTAGTCCTTCAGGAATCTGTAAATTTTTACTGGTATGCCAGCCAGCACGGTCAACAGCTAATAAAATGTGTTTATTTTTACCTAATCCAAATTCACGAGCAAAATCAGCCAAAACCTGATTAAACAATTCTGTGTTCACGTAAGGCAGAATCCACCAATAGCTCTCTCCTGTTTTGGGATGTACAAAAGCATACAACCATAACCATTTAAACCGCCAATGGACATCAGCAATTGGTGTTTCTCCTTCAGGTACATACACTCGTCGCAAAATCGGTTTGAGTCCTAAACGATGTTCATCTTCACACCACAACTGAACTTCTGCATCTGGATAGATAGTTTGGAGTTGTTTTACTTGTGTCGCTAGTTTTTTTTCCAGGCTTCTTGCTCAAAATGATCGCTTTTAGTGTGAGACGGGCGAGGTACTCTGAGTCTAAAAGTCATCTGCCGTAATATCTCCCATCCCCTCTGTCGGCTGATCTGATTTCCTGTGACTTCAGTTAGCCAGTCTGCTACCTTTCGACCGTTCCATAGCCCTCCATCTGGTGCTTTCTCTTGTAATGCCTGCCATAACTGTGCTTGTTGCATATCATCCACTACAGGCTGTTTACCTTGGTTTAACTGCCTGCGATCGCCTAAGTATCCCACTCCAAATTCGTTGTATCTTTTTACCAATCCGTATATCCATGTTTTGCTGTAGCCTGTTATTTCCTCTACTTCTTCCGTTTTTTTACCTTGTGCTACTAACCAAATAATCTGGTACTGACGGCTTTCTATGCCATCTTTAGCTTGACGATAACGTTTTTCTAGCTCTTCAATACTTAAATGTTTGGCTACACTAATTCGTTTTGGCATGACTCATCTTTGCGCTCCCTGCTTTTATCGTAAGCGATTATCCGGACATGATATAACTTGATGAAATTGGCATAATCTAGAGCGATTATAATGTTAGTTTTTTAAGGTACTTGGGCAGTATAAAGTACCAAAAAAAACGAGTCTGACATTAGCGATGTTTAAAATTAAATTATTAGGATCTACTGCCCTTAAAGATTTACAGCACCGCCATATAAGAGCGATTGCTGCTTTAATTCTAATTAGTTTATTGACTTCATGGAGTGGATTACCATCTCACCATGCCATATCTAACTGCTGGGAAGGCTTATTGTGGGGAATAGCTAATCCAGTCATTGGCTTGGATCGTTTAACCAGCATTGTTGCTGTTGGGTTCCTCTCGGCTAGGATGATTTATAGTACTTTGATTGCTAGCTGGTTTATTTTAGCAACAGTCTTAGGAACAGTACTGCATTTATACCAGTTCAATTTACTAGGTGCGGAAATAGCGATCGCTATTTCTAGCATTGCCTTTGGCGTTATATTGTTGATGCCAAATCAATTTCACTGGTTGATCGTTGCATTATTAGGAATAATGGCTGGTTTGTTTCAAGGTTACAGCAATGGTCAGTCAATTGTTGGGCTAGATATGATGCCATTGCTTGCTTATATTTTTGGTGTTACCTTGACTCAGTATGCAGTTGTGATGAGTGCTAAAACAATTAGCAATTCAATCAGCCAAAATAAAATAAATGAATTTTTAACAAGGATAATTTATTTTGTCGGCTTCGCTTTCTGTGCGATCGGAATTGTGTTTCTGAAAAACTCAATCAACTAAATCAATTATTTAGTTATGTCACTGTTAATAGTTTAGTTATTTATACCATTAACAGTGAAGTCGTTAGAAAGCTCCGATACGTCCAAAGATGATGTAGAAAGTTTTTCCAATCAATAATAAATCGTAAAATTGATGCCAATTACTTTGATACTGCAAGTCTAAATCAACTATTTGTTCAAAATCTTTCACTTGAGAGCGACCGTTAACTTGCCATTCACCAGTTAATCCGGGTTTGACATTTAAACGTTGCCAGTGACGTTTTGTGTATTTTATCACTTCATCTTTGGTAGGTGGACGTGTTCCGACTAAACTCATTTCACCTACAAGCACATTCCAAAACTGAGGTAATTCATCTAAGCTAGTGCTTCGCAAAAAACGACCTACTTTCGTAACTCGAAAATCATTTTTGTTTTTAAATATTAGCCCGTTGGCTTCGTTATCCACTAAGGATTTTAACTGTTCCGCATCACTAACCATTGAACGGAACTTCCGAATCACAAAGGGTTGTCCTTGGAGTCCATAGCGTTCTTGAGTGAAGAAAATAGAACCTGGGCTATCAATTTTGATAGCGATCGCTATAGGTATAAACACGATACCTAGAATTACTAGCCCCACCAAGCTTCCTAATATATCCAAAATACGTTTAAACTTTGACTTTACCGAGGAATGAGGTGTAAATTCCAATTCCCAAGCTTTGTAAGTAGCACCTTGAAAGACACTTTGTAATGATGTTTGATACATTTTCTAGCCGAATATTGAGCGACAAGGGTAGAATTACGTAAGCTTCACCTCGACTATAGACTTAAGTTTTATTAACAGTATTAGGTTTTACGGTATATTTACTCGATCTTCATCTAGATAGTGGGGATCATAATATTTTACAAAGTTATTGTAAAGATAAGATAAAGCTAAAGCAAGTCTATCGTTTGGAGGATGGTCAAATGTAATTTTTATGCATAAAAGGATGCTTTTATTTAAAAATTTGTTACCAACTGATTACGTAAGCTAGAAAAATCAACAAAATATCTGGTATGAATGCAAGTAGCAACGAAAAACATCTTCTAAAGAGGGATTTTTCCAAAAAAAGCATAAGATAGCATATCTTGCAGAATCAGCATAGTAGATAGGAGTTGCAAAAAAAACTTCTATATCATCAAAAGGCGACGGAAAACCCACTTTTTCAAGGAGTGTCCGTAATAGTACTTCAGCTACGCCCTTCTCTACGAGAGGCTGCGCTCAGGCTAAACTCAGGACAAGTGCGCGGCAGTTGAGTTTCGACTGCGCTCAACTGCCGTGAAGTTGAAACTCAACTACCGCTAGCCGAAGTGTGGTAAGTAGCAAAAACAGCTGACAACACTTCGACTACGCTCAGTGCATCGCTGACAACTGACCACTGACACAAAATCCAGTCCCTTTCAAAGATAGGATGAGCTTAATATTTGGCGATCAGTTTATTTAAATATTTAAGGATGATTTGCGACGTTATATTTAGGGATAGTATAAGATATGGTTTCAGTAGGAATCGAAGTTAAAATTAGTCGTTTAGAATCCATTGTTGAGCAAATCGGGGAAGCAGTAATTTCTACGACTGAAACAATTGAACATCTTGCTGAAAGATTAGAAAACTTGAGTGTGCAAGTTGAAGCACAAGGCAAGCAGGTACAGCAGCAAGGCTATCAAATTTTCGCATTGTGTGATGCTGTCCAGAGCTTGGCTGAATCTCAGGATGACTCACTAAAAAAACTAGCTAAACTTACACAAACTCTAGACAGGTTGACATCCTTAATTGAAGGAACGGACTAAATAAATGTAGGGCATGGGGCATGAGAAAGAGGAATTGGGGACAAGGAGAATTGGAGAATTGGGGAAAGAAATGTCTCCCGCAGTCGCTCCACTTGGGGAGACCCCAAGACCCACAAGGGGTGCGGCAGTCGCTCCTGGGGGAAACCCCCAAGACCGCGCTACCTTACCGCGCTGCTCTCCTTGTTTCCCTGCTCCCTGCCCCCTGCCCCTCTGCTTCTTCTGGTCATACCTTCAGCTGAGTTATAGCGATATTACCAGAAAAACAGACATCTACATCGCTGCCAGGAGTGCGATCGCGTTTACCGTATTCGCCTACATAATAAAAATTATCACCGTCAATGCGATAATTGACTGGCAAAGGTTTGGTACATGGCTGACAAAATACTAATTTTGGGTTTTCTTCTCCTGGTTGTAGATGCGGCAGATTGACATTCCAGAAGCTTCCTGCTTCGAGAGAACGCTGGAGTAGGTCTGCTAAAACTTTAGCAGTTAATTTTGCAGCCAAATCCCAATCAAAATTTTGTTTAGCTTTGCGGTAATGAGAAATAGAAATTCCCGGAATACCATGCATTGCTGCTTCTCGCACAGCAGCAACAGTGCCAGAAATATAGGCATCGACTCCTAAATTGCCGCCAGCGTTAATGCCAGACAAGACAAATTTGGTATCTGGACAAATTTGCGTTATGGCAATTCTCACACAATCAGCAGGAGTACCTGCGATCGCATATTCGATCTCAGAACGCCGTTGGAGATGAATTGGCTGCGTAGTGGTGACTCGATGTCCACAGCCCGATTGATGGTGCTTAGGCGCGGCAATAATAGTCTTTTTATCATTGATGGCTGTAATCAAGGCTTGAATACCAGGAGCATCAATTCCATCGTCGTTAGTTAAGATAATAGTCATATTAATTATTATGGGATTTCTGTGTTCTCTATTCCCTATTCCCTATTCCCTTTTAAATTGGTTGTGTAGTATTTTTGGTGCAAGTATGTCTTAACGAAATCTCCAATGAAACAGCTCCTCAACCAATTACTTAGCATAAAAAAACACTTTATCCGGCTTATTTTACCGCTGTTAGCGATCGCTTTAGGTTCTTCGCTGTTTGCCACACCTGCATTAGCCATAGGTGTATACCAAATGCCAGGTCTAACAGTAAGCGATGCTAACTGGGTACTAGATAAAGGTGACGTTATTAGCCGCATCAATGAAGGCAAGATTAGTAGTTCCTTTGAAGATTTAGCTGAAAAAACTGGTAATGAAGTCAGATTTGTGAGTGTGCGCCGCCTCGACTATGGAGAAACAGCCGAAAGTTTTACTAAAGCACTGTTTGAAAAATGGTTTCCAACAAAAGAAGCCCAAGCTAATCAAACACTATTAGTACTAGTGACAATTGCCAACAACAGCGCTATCATCACAGGCGATAAAATCAAGTCTGTGTTGACAGACTCGATTGCCGAAAGCGTAGTTGATGAAACATTGGGTGTGCCATTACGGGATGGTAACAAATATAATCAGGCGTTTTTAGATGCTAGCGATCGCTTAGTCGCCGTCCTTTCTGGTCAACCCGATCCTGGCCCACCCGAAGTCATCGATAATATACAAGTAGAAGGCACATTTACCAAAGCAGAAGAAACCGACCAGGGTAACGCCACTGCTTGGGTAATAGGATTATTAATTGCCGCCACCATTATCCCGATGGCGACTTACTACATCTATCAGGTGAATCAACCATCATCTGATGGGTAATGAAACAGGTTGAAGGTTGAAGTATAAAACTCCAACCTTCTTGCTAATCTTGAACATACTCTTGCCCTGTAACCAAAGCCATCTCAGCTCGAATAAATTCTCGACCTAAATAGGCCGCATGATCTAACTGAGTTACTAAACAGGGCTGAGTTTCTTCAAAAATTTTCACACAAAGTTCTTTTGCTGTCCTCCCACTAAAAATTGTTGTGTTAGTTCGTTCTACCTTTCCCCGCGCCGGAATTACCTTTCCCGTTTCTGGATCGACGGCTAAACCGCGATCGTCAATTACGTTTGTAAAATGTTTGGCATAAATTAATCCCTCTTCTCGATCTAAGTAGATGATGAAATATCCACCAGGATCAAGAGCAATATGACGTTGAGAAAGTTTGTGATCAATTGCTGCCAAATCTTCAACTACTAAATCCATAAGCATTCTCAAAAGCAAATTTCTTTCTTCAGGGTTTTTACACTCCATATCAAGTGTAATTCCTATCTTACTTAATATTTTTAATATATTTGTGACTTCTTTTAATTCAATACTTATCGATAATAAACTCTTAAAACTAAAAGTAATCTCAAAGGAAATCAAGAACAAAGCATCTATCGTTAGTATTTGGTATATGTTCTGCGTTACAAATCTTCCCTGAAAGCACAGCAATTACCTCAGGCATCACTTTAATATTGAAAATAGCAGCAACAATATCTTTCCCAACCACTGACAACTGACCACACTTCGACTACGCTCAGTGCATCGCTGACCACTGACAACTGACAACTGACTATTGACCCGCATAGCGTAAATAAAAATCTTGAATTTGATATGACCATCGAACGAGTTCCTCAACAACATTATCCCAAGGCTGAGATTGGGCGACGAGGTATGGCATTAGGGCTTGATTTCTTCGGTGTATGGTTGATCAGTTCCTTGTTAGGCAGCAATAATTTTGGGATTCAATTTGTTCAGATCCTAGTTTTCATGATCTGTTGGCTGATTCTGCGCGTGGTAGTGGTATATAACAATCGAGGGCAAAGTTTAGGGCGTTGGGCTTTCGATCTAAAGGTGCTAGAAGTCGAAGATGGACAAGTAGTGGGTAGGATTCCAGAATTGCAGGCACTGCTGAAGCGAGAAGCTATAATTGGTTTTGGTGCGCTTTTGGTATCAATTGCCCTTAGCAATATTAGAGCCAATCCCACTGCTATACTGCTAGTACTTCCTCTGGCAATCGACTGTGGTGCTGCCTTGTCTGACAATCAACTGCGGCAAGCTTTGCATGACCGCTATGCTGGAACTTTCTTAGTTTCGTCGCGTCGGGGCTACTCGCTGGATATAAAAGTTAAGCGATTAGTTGAAAATTTGCGTCGTCATGTGAGAAGATAGTCATTTGTGTTAATTCTCCTCAAGCTTCACTGTTTGTAAAAAATCTATGGCTAAGAGTAAAGGTGTTCGCATAATAGTGACACTGGAATGTACTGAGTGTCGCACTAATCTAGACAAGCGTTCTGCTGGTGTTTCACGGTACACTAGTACTAAGAACCGTCGCAATACAACTAACCGCCTAGAACTGAAAAAGTTCTGCACCCACTGCAATAAACATACCGTTCACAAGGAAATTAAGTAAAAGATGAGCTATTACCGTCGTCGTCTGTCTCCAATTAAGCCAGGAGACCCAATTGATTATAAGGATGTTGATTTGTTACGTAAGTTTGTCACCGAACGGGGTAAGATACTACCGCGTCGGATCACAGGACTTACATGCAAACAACAGCGAGACTTGACATTAGCAATTAAACGTGCGCGGATTGTGGCTTTATTGCCTTTTATTAATGCCGAAGGCTAAAACAATTTTGGATTTGGGATTTCAGATTTTGGATTAATAGAAAAAGCTGCTTTTAAATAACAATTAGCTTTGTCTTTTTGATTCCAAAATCTCAAATCTGAGTAATAAAGTCTAAAATTGGTTTGACATAAAAAATCTTGGGATTCAGGATTTAATCAGTCGATATTAAATCCAAAATCCTCAATCTAAAATTTAAAATTACTAGAGTGCGAGAGTTGTGGAGAAGGGGACGCTAGTTGAATTTCGGGTTCAAGGCGATCGCCGTCTGGGTGTAGTAGAACGTCCAGATGGCAAAACCCGTTGGTTTGTGGTAGACGAACGCAGTCAATCCCATAGCCTCGCGCCGAGACAAATTACTTATACAGTTAACGGACAAGCCTACAAAACCTCTGAAATCGTCAGCTTTTTAGAGCAGGTCAAGCCTTATTTAGATCCATCAAGCTTAGAAGTAGCCTGGGAATTACTAGTAGAAGACGGGGAAACAGTTACACCTGCCGAAATGGCAAATCTGTTGTTTTCTCAATCAGACCCTGCTCCTTGTTATGCCGCACATTGCTTGTTATCAGATGATAAATTCTATTTCAAGCAAAAAGGAGACGCTTACGAACCACGAACTGCGGCTCAGGTGGCAGAACGCAAACACCAAATAGAAGTAGAAGCTCTCAAGGCGAAGGGACAGCAGGAATTTTTAGCTCGTGTAGAGCAAGCCCTGCAAGGTGAAACGGTAGAATGGCAGCGTCACGATCGCCAGCGCTTAGAAGGACTGGAAAAATACGCAGCACTGTTGGCGGATGTTGTGAAAATAGGAGTAAATTTTGACTCTCTAGGTCGTGCCTATCCTCCGTCAACCTCAGTCTTAGAGACTATGACCATGCTAGGCCGTCCTGCAACTCCCCAAGGAGCCTTGCAATTATTGATAGACCTAGGTTGGTGGAATGTCCATGAAAACTTGTTCTTGCGTCGTTCGTCAATTCCGGTTCAGTTTCCTCACAAGGTATTAGAAGTGGCGCAACAGCGTTTGGATTTTCCACCAGCTGACTTAGATGCAAATCGCCTAGATTTGAATCATTTGAAGGTTTACACAATTGATGATGAAAGCACCACTGAAATCGATGATGGTCTGAGTTGGGAATTACTCCCTGATGGACGACAGCGCTTGTGGGTACACATTGCTGATCCTACCCGGTGGTTAATGCCAGAAGATGATTTAGATTTAGAAGCGAGGAAGCGGGGAAGTACAGTTTATTTGCCTACTGGGATGATTCCCATGTTCCCCGAAGTATTGGCAACTGGGCCGATGAGTTTAGTTCAAGGGCAAGTTTGTTGTGCCTTGAGCTTTGGGGTTGTTCTAGATCAAAATGGGGCAGTAGAAGATTATTGCATTCATCCTAGTTTGATTAAGCCAACTTATCGCCTCACCTACGAAGATGTAGATGAGATGTTGCAATTGGGTGTACAAGCAGAACCAGAAATAGAAGCGATCGCCAATTGGGCAAGACAGCGCAAATCTTGGCGCTACAATCAAGGAGCCATCAGCATTAATATGCCGGAGGCGATGATCAAAGTCAAAGACGACAATATTGACATTGACATTTTAGATGATTCTTCCTCGCGGCAACTAGTAGCGGAAATGATGATTTTGGCTGGTGAAGTAGCAGCTCGCTACGGTCAAACTCATAATATACCTCTGCCATTTCGGGGTCAGCCGCAGCCAGAATTACCCCCAGAAGAAGAATTGCTTCAGTTACCAGCAGGGTTTGTGCGTGCTTGTGCGATGCGTCGCTGTATGCCCAAAAGTGAAATGAGCATTACTCCCGTGCGTCATGCCGGTTTAGGTTTGGATACCTATACACAGGCAACTTCTCCTATTCGCCGTTATAGTGACTTACTCACCCATTTTCAACTTAAAGCCCACTTACGAGGCGAAGTTCTGCCATTTTCAGCCGAACAACTCAAAGAAGTGATGATGAGTGTCACCAGCACTACCCAAGAATTAGTAATGGTGGAACGGCAAACTAATAGATATTGGGCTTTAGAGTATCTGCGCCGCCATCCTGAGCAAGTTTGGCATGTAACAGTCTTAATGTGGTTGCGGGAAGACAGCAATTTGACACTAATTCTGTTAGAAGACTTAGGCTTGCAATTACCAATGATGTTCAAACGTTTGGTGAGGTTGGGTGAACAGATATTAGTAAAAGTTAGCTTTGCCGACCCGCAAAAAGATTTTATTCAATTTCAAGAAATAATTTATCAAGAAGCTCATACAGCTACAAATTAAATATAAGTTCTGAATAATGTTTGCAATTCCTGTTTTAAAGATAACGGCTGATAACCTAAAGCAAAAGCTTTAGAACTATTTAAAGAAACATCGGCTGGTCTGGGCGCTGCCATTTTCACATCTGCTTGTCGGCAGGATTTAAGTCCAGTGGTGGGGAGTTGAAATACTTCGGTTAGTAACTGCCCAAAATCATAACGAGAAATTCGCTCTTTCCCTCCCAGATGAATATAACCGTTGACTTTTTCTAATGCTAATAATAGTCCTTTTGCCGCAGTTACTGCATTAACTGGCGTGCGAAATTCATCTATAAATAAACTTAGTTCTTTTCCTGCCTGTAAAGTTTGAATAAATGGTTGAATAAAGCTTTTAGCTGTAGGGGTTTTTGCACCAAACATTAATGGCATTCGACATACTGCTGTTTGAGGATATCGCTCTAGCATACCTATCTCAGCCATGACTTTTTGCTCACCATAAATATTGACAGGACATATAGAATCTGTTTCTTGATAAGGAGCATTTAAACCATTAAAAACTAAGTCAGTTGATGTAAAAGCACAAGGAACTGTGTAATCTGCACAAAGTCCAGCAATATTGCAGGATGTTGTCACATTAATTATGTGTGATTCTTGGGGATGGGTTTGACAAAAATTTGGTTGTGATTGTGCCGCTGTATGAATAACTGCTGCTGGGGCAATATCACTAAATATGTCCTTGAGTTGTTGATAATTTGTCAAATCAACTTTTAGTAATTTGATGCCAGAAATTTCTAATTCATGGGAAGAATAAGTGCCATAAACTTCCCATTTTTGCTTTGCTAGTTCGCAAATATGCCATCCTAAAAAACCACTAGCTCCAGTGATTAATAGTTTTTTCATGTTCAATTAAGCAACGTAGCTTTTTACATATTTTAATTGTAGTTAGGGGCTTGCATCATAAATTACGAATTACGAATTACGAATTACTAGTAGGGACTATTTATGTTCCCGGACGAGAGCGAATATAATCGGGTATATGATGGCGATCGCCTAGTATTTCTAACAAAGGGCCGTTAACATCAAATTTCATCATACTTACCGACGCGACCAAAATATTTACTCGATAGCGATAGCGTCCTAAATCAATTCCCAGTAAACTGCAAAGCATAATCCGAATCGTGGCTTTATGGGAAACTACTAAAACATTACCTTGGGGATGTTTTTCTTGAATTTCAGCAATTACAGGCATAGAACGGTTAGCAATATCTACCGCAGTTTCTCCACCTAGAGGTGCATTCCAAGCGGGTTCTGTCAACCATTTTACATAGTTTTCTGCATAGTTCTTTTGGACAAACGATTTACTCTTACTTTCCCATTCGCCGTAACTACCTTCTCTAAGTCCGTCACGCAACTGCATATCCATACCAATAGCATCACAAAATGGCTTGGCAGTTGCCATTGTGCGCTTCATTGGGCTAACATAAACAGCTTCCCACTGCAATTTTTGATAGACATCGGCAAAACTCTCTGCCATCTGCATCCCTTCTGTTGTCAACTCCGCATCGGTTTCACCGCAAAAATTACCACTTTGACTAAAAGTAGTTTCTCCATGTCGCAGTAAATATAAATTGAGTGTCATAGCTTGTATTGCGATTAGGATCAAGAAGTTTGTGCAAAAATAAAATACCATCAATTTAGCAGTCGGTTATGTGACACCAGCACAAAGTAATTAACCAAAAAAGTCAATCAACCACAAACTTTTGAAATCGAAGACAGAAGTAGCGGTTTCATACCATTTCACTAAATTACAGATACAAATTACTTTTCTTACTCCCCCTGCTTCCCCTGCTTCCTCTGCTTCCTCTGCTTCCCCTGCTTGCCCAAATGTATCAACTTTAAAGTGAAACGGTATCAGCGGCCACCTCATCGCCCAAAACATGATAACTTGCTACTTGAAAATCAAACAGCGATCGCCTGACATTGAAAACTAATTAATCAATTCCTGAAACCGCTTGTCACTACGCACTTTATTAAAATCTGGATCAGTTTTTGCTAACTTTTGGTATTTACCAGGAACCATTTGCATAGACTTGTGCAGGTTTTCAAGTGCTAGTTTTGTATTGCTTTGCAAAGCATAAGTGCAAGCTTTATTGTAGTAGGCTTCATCTTTACTTGGCTTGATGGCGATCGCTTTGTCGTATGATATCAGCGCTTCTTGGTATCTTTGCAATTTTGTCAGGGCAATGCCTCGATTAATCCAAGCTGCATACTTGTCTGGTTTGATGGCGATCGCTTTGTTGTAAGATTCTAAGGCTTCTTGATATTTTTGCAATGATGCTAGAGCATTGCCTTGGTTATACCAAGCTTCATCTTTGTCTGGTTTAATGGCGATCGCTTTATTGTAAGATTTTAAGGCTTCTTGATATTTTTGCAATGATGCCAGGGCGTTGCCTCGGTTAATCCAAGCTTCTGCACTCTCAGGTTGAATCGCGATTACCTTGTCGTATGCATTAATAGCGTCTTGGTAGCGTTGTTTGTCTAATAGTTGATCAGCCTGATAAAATAAGTCTTGGGCTTTTTGGTTAGCCTTTGCTTCTGTCAGTAGTTGAGTAACATTGATTTCCTGCACTACTTGCTTGGTATTTTCTGTTGATGAGTTTGCCTCATAACCACAACCGAAGGTGAATAAAGTAATAAAGCCAGAGGCAACGAGGCAGCGCCATAAGACCATGCTGTACCTACAGAAGTCCTAATACAATGTTGAAAAAACGTTGACTTTTTATCATAATATCAAAAATCCTACTTTTTTTTAAATTAATTTTTAGTTTTATATTAGTTAGATTTACTAAAGGTATTAAATATATTAATATATTGTGTCTAATATCCTAATATATTTAGGTATTGTAAATATAAGTTTTTAACTGAGTTATCTGGTTAACCTAGACTTGATCAAGACTTACGTAACTGGCACAGTGTGATCGCCAGTCAATAGTATATAAGTATTTAATCGATTAAGCATTTTTAACTTGAAATTGCGCTTTGGCAAAAGGTTAAAGGGTAAGGGTTAAAGGCTTTTCTTTTCCCTTTTACCCTTCCCCTTTACCCCTTATACCGAAAGATATTGTGGTGGGATGAGCTTAAGCTGAGTTACTATTGTAGACTGGAAAAAATAAACGCAACAGGTAACATTTTACATCTGTAATTCTTAGGCGCAATCTTGACAAATCTCCTAGAACTATACGTCAAGCTGGTGGGATTAGTCCTAGTTGGATTTATCTTGGGACGCAAACTACCTACCGCAGTTCCCACTCGTTTAGGTCGGTTTCTTTTCTGGGTGGGAGTACCTATAAGTATTGTAGCTTTTTTACGTCAAGCCGATTTATCAGGGCAGATTTGGATTGCACCTGCGATCGCTTATTTAGCTATGTTACTAGGGGCATCTTTGGCTTGGCTAGCAATTCAAGGGCAAGTCCATTTCACCAAGACTATTCCTCAACAATCAACTCAAGGTAGTTTGATTTTAGCAGCAATGGTAGGTAACACAGGTTATCTGGGTTTTCCCATTACCTTAGCAATGGTAGGACAAGAATACTTTGCTTGGGCTTTATTCTACGATTTACTAGGGTCACTATTTGGAAATTACGGCTTGGGTGTAGCGCTAGCATCTCATTTTGGTGGCAGTATTGGCAATTTTAAACAAATTGCTCAAGCAATCTTAATTAATCCTGCCTTATGGAGTTTCGGCTTTGGCTTGATGCTGCGACAAGTGACAATACCCAAGATAGTTGAGTTCTATCTAGATAAAATGGGTTGGAGTGTCGTTGCTTTATCTTTAGTATTAATTGGAATGCGGCTTTCAAAGCTTAAGTCTTGGCATAAGTTACCACAGGTAGGGATGAGTTTAGCAATTAAAATGCTCTTAGTTCCCTTAGTTATTGGTATTGCCTTACCACTTTTTGGTGTGACTGGTTCCGCTGCCCAGGTAATAGTATTACAGATGGCAATGCCTCCTGCATTTGGCACATTGGTAATTGCCGAAACTTTTAATCTTGATCGTGACTTAGCTGTTACTGCTTTGGCAGGAGGGGCTATGCTATTGCTGGTGACTTTACCGATTTGGCTATGGCTATTTTGATTGGCGCTATGCGGGTCAGTTGTTAGTTGTCAGCAGTCAGTGGTCAGTGGTCAGTGGTCAGTGGTCAGTGGTCAGCGATGCACTGACTTGTGCTGAGTTTAGCCTGAGCGTCTTGCCTTGAGCGTAGCCGAAAGGAGCCGTAAAGCCTACGGCATAGCTCGCTTAGCGCGTAGCGTCTCCGACAGGAGAAGGGCGTAGTCGAAGTATTGGGCATGGGGCATTGAGATTATTATTCTCCCCTGCTCCCCCTGCTTCCCCTGCTTCCCCTGCTCCCTGCTCCCTGCTCCCTGCTCCCTTTTATCTATAATCTTCTTCATCCCTTTGCCTATCTGGACGACGGCGGCGGCGTGGTCTTTCTTCTCTGTCTTCACGTAAGCGACGACTAACTTCATTAAAGAAATCTCTTCGCAGACAAGGATAGTCGTTTACCCACAAATCATGACTGGGGATGTATACGTCGCTAAATTCTTCAATAGTGCTTAAATCTGAGCGATTTGACATCACGATCATTTCAGCAATTTGACCACGAGTAATAACTTTGTGAGTCTGACGAAGTGGTGCTTCCAACTCTACGCTAAATCCTGTGTCATCGCCCACTTCTAAGTTAATCCGTTTTTCCCGATTTTCAACAATCACCAATTCACCTCTACTGTTGACGGTTTCTTGTTTACCTATCAATCGGTCTGTAATCCACCAATCTAAAATTCGACCACGGAAAAAACCGCTGTATTTGTAACGGCGGGTTTTTGTATTCCGGATACTTGCCTGAAACACTGGATACCACAGCCAAAAAAAAGCACCAAAAACCCCTACCAAAAAGATGATTCCACCAAATTCCAATTTGAAGAAAACTCTAATTAGGAAAATTACAGCTATAGTAACTACAGAAATTAATAAGCGCTGCAAAAAATTGGCAAATTTCCCCCAGTAGTACTTGTATTGTTGGCTAGTGGCTATTAAAGGTACAAGTTGTTCAAATTTTTGGCGGGTCAATGGGACTAACATATTTGGGGAGTAGGAATTGGGGAGTTTGCAGCTTAGAGGATCTTTTCTAATCCATATACTAACGACTTTAGCTGAGAGACTTTACGAATCGCCAGTAAAACTCCTGGCATGTAGCAAGAGCGATCGCTTGTGTCATGTCGTAAAGTATAGATTTGACCCGATGCGCCAAAAATTACTTCTTGATGAGCAATTAGTCCTGGTAAACGCACGCTGTGAATCCGAATGCCTTCTTCTGCTACACTGCCTCTAGCTCCGGGTAGTTTCTCGGTTTCTTTTACAAGAGGTTGGTTAAAAGGTTTACCCAGTTCGGCTAACAATTGCGCGGTCTGAATCGCCGTACCACTGGGGGCATCAGCTTTTTGGTTGTGGTGCAGTTCGATAATTTCTACATGATCAAAATATTGAGAAGCGGCGATCGCTGCTTGTTGCAACAGCACCATTCCTATGGAAAAATTAGGAATAATTAGACAACCAGTACTAGCTTTTTCGGCAAAGTCTGCCAAATTTTGAATTTGTTCTGCATTTAAACCCGTTGTGCCGACTACCGGACGAATACCGTAGGCGATCGCACTCCGCACATTATCATAAACTGAATCGGGATGCGTAAAGTCTACAATCACCCCTGGAGGCAGCTGTCTTTCCCCAGCTACGTACCCCAGCATTGGTTCTAACTGATTAGTAATAGGAACTTCCAGAGGTTCGCTTAAACCTGCTAATTCTCCAGCATCTTGACCTTGGTGTTCGGGGCTGGTGTCAACTGCACCCATGAGAGTTAAATCTGGCGCTTGCGTCACCGCTTTAATCACTTCGCGCCCCATTTTGCCAGCAGCACCATTAATAATAACTGGAATCGGCGTTTGATTAGTCATAGGTTAAGAAATACCCTTTGAATCAATATAAAGAACTTATAAAATTAAACAACAAAAGTGATGGCGTGTGTATAAATTAAGAGACTATGACTTACGCAATAACTCTTTAAAACTCTTATTACTCCGTGTACTCAGCGTTCTCTGCGGTTTCCTTTTCTGTTACCTATCCCTAAATTTTGTCAACTAATAATCGTTATATCCTTGTTGAAAATTAATTCCTACAAAATAAGTTAAAAATTAATATGTTTGCTCCACTTCGCCGTTTTATAAGTCAATTTTTTAACAGGTCAAATACAGTCAATAATGAACCTCTAAATAAAGTTAGTCTGATTGTTATTATTCTGATTGATATTTTTATTCTCATCAATGTTTTTACAGGCTTAGATGATATTAGTAGATGGCATCTTAGTCCTTCACAGGCTTATCCATGTTATTTCGAGTGGCAAAATTATCAGACACAAAAGATTAAAGATAAAGACTATAATATTATCCAGCTTTCCCTCACGTCTAATGAAAATCAATCTAGTCAACAGCAAATTTATCAACAAATAAAAACAGGACATTTAGGTAAGGTTTCTCCAACTTGTCTGAAATATGCGGAATATAAAGATAAAATCAATAATTCTCAAAATCGGCAAGAGATAAAAATTATCAATCAAAAACAAGAAAAAATTTCTGCGCTTAGACAAGCTAACAGCAGTATTCGTCAGCGATATGACTCTACACTTTTAGAAAAGATAGCAGGTCAACCTCGTGAGCAATCAATTAATCAAGTCAGTGCTGAAAAAGCGAAACTTGAATTAGAGCAAAACAATCAGAATATTTATATCCTTGAAAAAGAAATTGCTAATCTTAAAAATGAACTGCTAGCTCAACTAGAAAGCACTAGCTTTCTAAATTTTTTGAATAACAAAGAGCAATTTATTACAACTCAAAAAGGTTATCAGCAGGCATCGTTTTGGTATCCCAGTATTCAACTGGGTTTTCAATCAATTTTTCTATTGCCACTGATTTGTGTGGCTTTATTAGTTCATAATTTAGCTCAACAAAAAGGATATGGACTAATTAAACTAATTAGCTGGCATTTGCTTGTCATCTTTTTTATCCCGTTAATTCTGAAAGTTTTTGAATTTCTGCAAATCGGCGTACTATTTGAATTTGTTTTTAATATAATTAGCACCATTTTTGGAAGGTTACTTTTCCTCGTTAGTTATATTTATATCTTGCTAGTGCCATTGATAGGTTTTGGAATTATCAAGTTTTTTCAAAAAGTTGTTTTTAATCCTCAAGTCCAGGCAATTAGTAGAGTTCAAAAATCATCCTGTATTCAGTGTGCTAAAAAAATTCGGCAGAATGATATTTATTGTCCTTACTGCGGTTGCGATCAATACATTGAATGCCAACAATGTCACGAACTGACTTACAGACTAATACCATACTGTAAGCATTGCGGACATTTCAAGGCTTAATATAATTGGCTACGGCTATAAAGCTGAATATTTTAATGAATATGTGAATATTTCGCCTTTTTGTGTTATCAGAGTTGATATTGTGTTATCTATCAGTAATTATTCGTATAGTATGAGGCAGAGAACTGTACGCCGCTAAAAACCCTACGTGAAATTGTTGATAACACCGTGAAAAAAATCCTAATTTTGTCAGCAAATCCCACAAATACGGAAAAGCTGCGCTTAGATGAAGAAGTCCGGGAAATTCAGGCGGGGTTGGAACGTGCCAAAATTCGGGAGCAGTTTGAAATTATCACCAAATGGGCAGTGCGTCCTGACGATTTGCGTCGCGCCCTTTTAGATTATGAACCAGAAATCGTCCATTTTTCGGGACATGGGGGAGGAAATCAAGGCTTGGCTTTGGAAAATAATTCCGGGCAATTGCAACCAGTGAGTACAGAGTCACTGACTCGGTTGTTGAAATTATTTCAGAACAAAATTGAGTGTATTGTCTTAAACGCCTGTTACAGTGAAGTGCAAGCCGAAGCGGTTCATCAACAGATTAATTATGTAGTGGGTATGAATCGGGCAATTGGCGATCGCGCAGCGATTAAGTTTGCCGTCGGGTTTTATGATGCATTAGGGGCAGGTAGATCTTATGAGGATGCTTACGAGTTTGGTTGTTTGGCGATTGATTTAGAGAGTATTCCCGAATCTGCCACCCCGGTATTGAAATGCAGACATAATTTAGCAGCAGCTGAACCGAAACCACAAACTCAGCGTATTTTTATTAGCTATAAGCGTCATGCCGAACCCGATGAAACCGTGGTGCTGCAAGTTTTTCAGGCGCTTTCCTCACAGCATCAAGTCTTTATTGACCAAACAATGTCTGTAGGGACACATTGGGCTGAATGCATCGAAGCAGAAATTAGTCAAGCAAATTTTATGATTCTTTTTTTGTCATCTCATTCAGTCCACAGTGAGATGGTAGAAGCAGAAGTGAAGATGGCGCATAATTTAGCCCAAGTGCAGGGCGGAAAACCTGTGATTCTGCCAGTGCGTTTGGCTTATCGCCAGCCTTTTCAGTACCCTTTAAGCGCCTATTTAAATCATATTAATTGGGCATTTTGGCAAGATGCGGCAGATACACCGCGCCTGATTGATGAATTAAAACAAGCTGTTTCTGGGGGTGCATTGACGATTAGTGAGGAGAAATCGAAGGCAGATTTACTGCAAATCAGTGAACCGTCACCTCTTCCTCAACCCTTTGCTTCAGCACAGCCGGACTGCTTAGAAATGCCATCAGGGACGATGGAATCTCAATCTAATTTTTACGTAGAACGTTCCTCTGATGCCGTAGCCCTCCAGACAATCGAGCGTCAAGGCGTGACTGTTACGATTAAAGGACCGCGGCAAATGGGTAAGAGTTCGCTGTTAATTCGCACGATTGAAACTGCGGTGAATGCTGGTAAACATGTAGCTTTGCTGGATTTTCAATTGTTTGATAAAGCGGCTTTAACTAATGCTGACTTGTTTTTTCGTCAGTTCTGCATTTGGCTAACTGATGAGTTGGCAATGACAGATAAAGTTGAGCAGTATTGGGATATGCCTTTAGGTAATAGCCAGCGTTGCACTCGTTATGTAAGTCGTTATTTATTAAAAGAGTTTGGCAACCCTCTAGTTTTGGCAATGGATGAAGTAGAGAGGGTGTTTGATACTGATTTTCGCTCAGATTTCTTTGGGATGCTGCGGAGTTGGCACAATAGCCGCGCTACTACTGCGGTGTGGAAGCAACTAGATTTAGCGTTGGTAACTTCCACAGAACCTTACCAATTAATTGATAATCTTAACCAATCGCCTTTTAATGTGGGGCAAGTGATTGATTTAGAAGATTTTACACCCGCACAGGTAGCAGACTTGAATCGCCGTCATGGTTCGCCCCTCAACCCCAACGAAGAACGGCAATTAATAGCGTTACTGAATGGGCATCCTTATTTGGTACGTTTGGCACTCTACGAAATTGCCAGTCAGCGCCTGACTACGGCTGAGGTGTTCGCTCATGCTACGGCGGATAAAGGTCTATTTAGTAATCATCTGCGGAATCATCTGTTTCGATTACATAACAAACCGGAATTAGTGCAAGGAATGCTTCAGGTAATTCGTCAAAACACTTGTGAAGATGAAGGCGTTTTCTTTCGGTTGCGGGGTGCGGGTTTAGTGCGGCGGGAAGGGCGTGTAATTTTGCCGCGTTGTCAACTTTATGCCGATTATTTTCGGGAGAATCTGCGTGGTTAAACCAATCATTTACACTGTAGGCGGGACGGTACAGGCTGGGGGTGGTGTTTATATTCCCCGCCAAGCTGATGAGGAATTGCTGAGTTTATGTCGGTCAGCAATTTTTACTTATGTTCTCACGCCGCGCCAGATGGGTAAGTCGAGTTTGATGGTACGCACAGCCCAAACCCTGACAGCAGAAGGTATTAAAGCGGTGATTGTTGACCTCCAGGAATTGGGGGCAAATGTCACTGCCGAACAGTGGTATTTGGGCTTTTTGGTGAAGTTAGATGACCAACTGATGTTAGATACCGATGTGGTGAGTTGGTGGCAAGAACACCAGCATTTAGGGGTTTCGCAACGGCTGACATTGTTTTTTGAGCATGTGTTATTGGCTGAAGTTGAGGGGCAAATAGTCGTGTTTGTGGATGAAATTGATTCCACCCTTAGCTTAGATTTTACCGATGATTTTTTTATTGCAATTCGTTATTTGTATGTTGCCCGTGCGACTAATGCCGAATTTAACCGTTTATCTTTTGTGTTGATGGGGGTAGCAACTCCTGGGGATTTGATTCGGGATGCCAAGCGTACACCGTTTAATATTGGTACGCAGGTGGATTTGACTGATTTTACTTTTGAAGAAGCTTTACCCCTGGCCGAGGGTTTGGGTTTACTGGCTGATGAGGCTCAAAAAGTTTTGCGATGGGTGCTGAAATGGACGGGAGGGCATCCTTATTTAACACAGCGTTTGTTTGGTGCTTTATTAGCAGAGGGGAGTAGGGATGTAGACAAGATAGTTAGCAGCACATTTTTTGGTTTGATGAGTGAGCAAGATAATAACTTGCAATTTGTGCGGGATATGTTGACTAAACGCTCACCAGATATGGAGGTTTTGACTATATATCGGGAGATTCGCCGGGGTAAGCGGGCAATTGTAGATGAGGAACAATCGTTAGTTAAATCTCACTTAAAGTTGTCGGGGGTGGTGCGGCGTGAAAATAATGTTTTGCGGGTGAGAAATCAAATCTATCGGCAAGTATTTAATGGCAAGTGGATTAATCAATATTTGCCGTTTAATTTGCGGGATAGGTGGGAAAGGCTGAAACCGGCATTGCCCTATGTGGTTGCATTGGTATTGTTTTCGGGTTTAATGACGCTAGTGGCTGCGTATGTGAATAACCAACGCCTGATAGCAGAAGAACAACGCAGTAAGGCTCAAGAAGCCCAAAAAGAAGCACAAACCCAAAAGCAAAGAGCTGAAAACCAAGCTGCTAAAGCTCGTGAACAACAGGAAAGAGCAGAAAAACAAAGCCGAGAAGCAAAAAGACAAAAGCTAAGGGCTGAAGCAGGAGAGAAACAAGCCAAGTCTGCCCAAACAACAGCTGAAAAACGAGGTGTAGAACTAGCCGCAGCCCTCCAGCAAGCCCAAGCAGCTCAAACAGCCGAAGCCCAGCAGCGTCGAGTGGCAGAAGAACGAAAAAAACAAGCACAAGATGCCCAGAAACGTGCTGAACGAAACTTGTTAGAAGCCGACAGGCAGCGAAATATTGCCAAACAACAAGAACAGACAGCCGAAAAGCGCCGCATTAATGCCGAAATTCTGGCTGAGAGTTTAAAGTCACAAAACTTGTTGGCATCAAATTTGGAGATAGAAGCGTTAGTCGCAGGTTTGACATTAGGCAAACGACTAAAAACACTAGATAAAAATATAGAGTCAGATACCCGTGTTTCAGCTATAGCTTCTCTCCAGCAGGTGGTTTATGGAGTTAAGGAACGTAATCGATTAGAAGGTCATAGCAATTATGTCTATGGCGTGGCTTTTAGCCCCGATGGCAAAAACATTGCCTCTGCTAGTAAAGACAACACCGTAAAGTTGTGGAATCGCAACGGACAACTGTTACAAACTCTCCAAGGTCATAGCAATTGGGTTTATAGCGTGGCATTTAGCCCCGATGGCAAAACCATTGCCTCTGCCAGTGAGGACAACACCGTGAAGTTGTGGAATCTCAACGGACAACTGTTACAAACTCTCCAAGGTCATAGCGATTCGGTTTGGGGTGTGGCATTTAGTCCAGATGGCAAAACCATTGCCTCTGCTAGTAAAGACAACACCGTAAAGTTGTGGAATCTCAACGGACAACTGTTACAAACTCTCCAAGGTCATAGCGATTGGGTTAGGGGTGTGACATTTAGCCCTGACGGTCAAATTATTGCCTCTGCTAGTAAAGACAAAAAGGTAAAGTTGTGGAATCTCAACGGACAACTGTTACAAACTCTCAAAGGTCATAGCGATTCGGTTTGGGATGTGGCATTTAGCCCTGACGGTCAAATGATTGCCTCTGCTAGTAACGACAAAAAGGTAAAGTTGTGGAATCTCAACGGACAACTGTTAGAAACTCTCCAAGGTCATAGCCATTTGGTTTGGGGCGTGGCATTTAGCCCTGACGGTCAAATTATCGCTTCTGCGAGTTCAGATACAATGGTGAAGTTATGGAATCTCAACGGTCAAGAACTGCAAACTCTCAAAGGTCATAGCAGTTCGGTTTGGGATGTGGCATTTAGCCCCGACAGTCAAATTATTGCCTCTGCCAGTGACGACAAAACGGTGAAGTTGTGGAATCACAATGGGCAACAAGAATTGCAAACTCTTAAAGGTCACAGTAAGTTGGTTAGGGGTGTAGCATTTAGCCCTGACGGTCAAATTATTGCCTCTGCTAGTGACGACAAAACGGTGAAGTTGTGGAATCGCAATGGGCAAATGTTACAAACTCTCCAAAGTCATAGCAACTTTGTCAATGGTGTGGCATTTAGCCCTGATGGCAAAACCATTGCCTCTGCTAGTACAGACAACACAGTGAAGTTGTGGAATCGCAATGGGCAACAAGAATTGCAAACTCTTAAAGGTCACAGTAAGTCGGTTAAGGGTGTGGCATTTAGCCTTGACGGTCAAATTATTGCCTCTGCCAGTGAGGACAAAACGGTGAAGTTGTGGAATCTCAATGGGCAAATGTTACAAACTCTCCAAGGTCATAGCAACTTTGTCAATGGTGTGGCATTTAGCCCTGATGGCAAAACCATTGCCTCTGCCAGTGAGGACAACACAGTGAAGTTGTGGAATCTCAATGGTCAAGAACTCCAAACTCTCAAAGGCCATAGCAACTCTGTCAATGGTGTGGCATTTAGCCCTGATGGCAAAACCATTGCCTCTGCCAGTGAGGACAACACAGTGAAGTTGTGGAATCTCAATGGGCAAATGTTACAAACTCTTAGAGGTCATAGCACTTGGGTTAATAGCGTGGTATTTAGTCCTGACGGTCAAATTATTGTCTCTGCTAGTACAGACAAAACAGTGAAGTTGTGGAATCTCAACGGTCAGCAACTCCAAACTCTTAAAGGCCATAGCAGTTCTGTTTTGGGCGTGGCCTTCAGCCCCGATGGCCAAACTATTGCCTCTGCCAGTGATGACAACACGGTGAAGTTGTGGAATCTCAACTTGGATGATTTAATGGCTAAGGGTTGCGCTTGGGCGCGCGATTATTTACAGCACAACCCCAATGTGAGTGAGAAAGATAAGGGGTTGTGTAATTTGTAATACTCGCCAAGGGCGAGAAGCAAGCTACGTAATTCGTAATTATGGATTGGTACTTTATTGCAGGATAAACCGCTATAAGTAAGGTATTGAGAGACTTTTATTAGTTTGCGATCGCGTTTAAAAGCTTGACCTTACGCTGGAAATTTTAAAGGAGTCAGCAACGAGGATGAGATTATCTATTATCCTTCTAAAACTACTGTTGAACTTCCTAGCTATTGCATCTTTGAGAAAAGCTTTGAATTTCTGCTTGAATATTAGCTCTTGCAGATTGTTCTGCAACCTTCAACATCAGAGGCGTAAAATATATCTGCTGTCTTTGTAAAAATTTTTCTAAAACTTGTTTGCGACCGATAATATAATCATTTTCTGCCACCCAAGCATATTCTTGACGAATAGCATTAGCATACTCTTGATAATCAACTGAATCAGCAGCCAAAATTGCCAAATCTGCATCTAGTAAAATGTGGCTATCAATATCATCCGCAGTCGCTTGGTGATGTTTGGTGTTTAGAATCAGACGATGAATTGTCGTTATATAACTAATGGGAATTTCTAAACTATTCATTAACTGACAAGCATATTCAGCACTTTTTTCTTCGTTATCTAAAACTTTAGTATCATAAATAACATCATGAAACCAAGCTGCAAGTTGTACAGCGGGCAAATTTTGGGTATTTTTTTGTAAGGTTTGAATTTTATTTAAAACGTAGTGTATGTGTTGCAATGTATGGTAATAACGACCAGTAGTAGAATATGCCTCAACTACTTGGGTAAAGGTTGTTTTAATCTTGAATTGGTCAACTTCAAAGTATTGCAGTGTATGCTGCCAGTGATTAAATAAAATATTGGTAAGTTTAGCTGTAAGCATATAATCTCACATAACAAGATCCCCGACTTTTTAAAAAGTCGGGGATCTAATTTACTCGGCAAACTCAGCAGCGATCGCATCTGTTTTAGCTGCCATAATAAAATCATTGCGATGCAATCCTTCAATTGCATGTGTCCACCAAGTAACTGTAACTTTGCCCCATTCGGTTAGCAAAGCGGGATGATGTCCTTGTTTTTCGGCTTCTTCACCTACTTGTTGAGTAAAAGCTAGTGCTTTTTGAAAATCGGGAAACTTGTAAACGTGCTGTAAACGTGCTTCCCCATTCTCATCAATTATCTTCCAATCAGGAATCTGAGGCTTAAGTTCAGCAATTTCTGCTTTAGTTATTGGCGGCGAATCACCACTACAAGGAGCGCAAGTTTGTGGTAGTAAAGTCTCCATTGTTCTTACTCCTTCATGATTTCAATTAGTATTTTCCCGACGCTGTATCAGTTACAGCGTCGGACTTATAGCTTAGTCAATCGAAATTGACTGAGGGCCAGTACCCTTACCGTTATGCAGTTCAGTATTAAGGCTGGAATAACTGTGAGGACGAGTCTGTTGATCTAGCCAGCTTTTGACAGGATCATCTGCCAAGTTGAGTCTAAGTACACCAGACACAAACCCACCCAAAAATGAGATTGGGTGCTGAGTAAATTGTTTGAATATTGGTGACAATTCATCAATAAACATTCTATAAGTCTCCTAAGTGCCGTGAAAAATTATCACTTCTTGATCGTAACTTGGAATTGGGCATAGGGAATAAAAGGCAGAGGGGCAGGGTGCGGGGTGCAAGGGGGATGAAGAAGAATTACCTATTTCTCCCTGCTCCCTGCCCCCTGCTCCCCTGCTTCTTTTTTTACGACATTGGTTGCTGGTCTGGAAACATACATTTATCAGAGTCACAACCACTAGGGCCAGCTTCACTCAATTCACCTAAATCATAGCGGCTGAGAACTGCACAAAAATCATCTGTTTTCCGTCGTGCTTTGACATCTTGAGTCAAAAGTTCGTAGGTTGTTTTATCTATCGGCTCAAATGGCAAACGCGGGAATGACTGCAAATCGTCAAAACGAGCTAAAAGAGCTGCTGAGATGTATCCTTGATCATTTTTGATCGCTTCGTAGATCCGTTGTCCTAAAGATTCGATTTCATCAGAACGTAGTTCTAGAGTAGCTGATGTGTTGTGTGTTACATAGTGCTGCTGAACTTGGAGAACAAAATCGAATTGAGCCAAGACAGAAAACTGAGAAACATCAATTTTATCTGCTCCTGGTAAATTAGCCCAAGATACAGCGACGGGGATTTCTACTAGCCATTCGCTGACACGAGCATCAAAAGGATCATTTAACAAGTTGCCTTGTTCATCTTTATCTGATTGGGAAGGAATGACATTGTAACCGTAGTCAATACAGGCTAAAGCTACTGGATCATTTTTACCAAAAGTGATCCGGCGAATAAATCTCTGTGCCTTGGGGGGATGCCATCCAGAACTCGCACCAGTGAGTAAAGCTTTAGTACCACTAGGCTGGACTGTAGTGCAACGATTGGGACGTTTGAGATTATGGCGATCGCAATACTCCCATACAACTCGATGCACAGTATCTTTCCAAAAGCTGAGATATTTCGCTTCTTCGTGCTTGAATTGTAATCCTTGGGTAGTAGTTGGTCTGCCTTCCTCCCACCAACGTAGCCAGTCAACGCCAAAAGCATGAACAAAGAAATCAAATAAACCTGTGAAAGAAACACCCACAATTGGATCTAATTCACGGCTTTCTTGGTAGCGTGGTTCTAAAAATTTATGATTTAAAAGTGCTGCTACAGATAAAGCTCCCGCTGTGAAAGCTTCCTCTTGTTCTTGATAGTTATGTGGGTCAATTTGGTTTAAGTGAACTTCCCCAAGGTTACAGTGAAAATTGCTACCAATAATTTCACCACACGGGTTTAAACCATGACGAGCTAAACGATGTTCTAATTCCTTAGCATCCAAATAAGGATAGTGTGCTTGTAACCATTGTTTTGCTGTTCCTTGTTCATAAGATTTCAAGAAATCAACTTTTAAGGCTTGCGTCGGCAATAAATCACAGTTAGATCTAGCGACAGCTTCACCAGCCCATTGAATCGCACCTTCGCCACTATAATATTGTTTGCGAACAGCATCAACACATTCTTCTAATGTGGGCTTGCGGTGAAACACTCTGGTATGGTTTGCCATCCGTAAAGCATCACGCTCAGGATCAATTCGCCAGTTGCCATTTTTATCTTGCTGCCATAAATTATCTTTAGCAGTAGCTCCTAGTTGGTCGTCAGAAATAAACTGACGTATCCCTGCGCTTCTTCTAATGTTACCGGCAACTATGGTTACAGCAGCTTGATCAATTAATAAACAGCATTCAACTGAGTTTAATTGTCTTCCTACAGCTTTATTGAGAATGGATGCACAACTTTGATAAAGTCCAGGCAATTTAACGGGATTTGCAACTCCTCCAAAGCCGTTTAGAGTTTCTCCGGCTTGACGGACATCACTTAAATCAACGACTATTTTTACTTCTGTAGAAAATCGTTCATCTGTAGAGAGTTCTAGCAAGCTTTGATAAGATTCCACCCAGCCTTCACGGCTATCTCCCACACGGATAGTAACCTTGTGACCTTCTATATTGGTTTGGGTATATTCATGGCGTAATTCTGGAGATGTGCTACCAATTTCTCCACTTACCGTCACATTTAAGTAATTACGGATAGCAGGTAATTGATTAATATACTGCGGTTCTATAATGGCTCCCGTACCACAACCCATCATCGCCAAATCCATCATTAACCCGAAGGCATTCCAGTCTTCTAGGTTGGTAGATGTGCAGTTATAAGCCCCAGAAAAGTTTTTAGGTTTGGCTATCCAGTCAGTGCCACCAACCCACAGCCAGCGTCCACTAGGGAGAGCCTTAAGATTGCGTTGCATGTTCTCTAAGATGGCAATTTCTTCTGGGCGTAACTTGCCTAAATCGATTATGCCTTGGAGGGTGCGATCGCAAACCTCATCCCATGTTTCTCTTAGCCCTGCCTTTGTGCGGCGGCTGTAAGTTCTAAAAAATACTGGATTAGCAGCTGGCGCAGTTTCCGGGAACTGCGTACTTTGACGTTTTCTTTCAAGCTCTTGAACCATAAATTAGGTGTTTTGCGTTCTTGTTGGGTGCGGACAGATTATGACTATACGCCAAGTGGAATTAGGATTAAAGATTGCAAAATTTTCCACTTTGCGCTACTCCTCCACCTGTAAGAATTGCAACAAAATTGATCATGTATAATATGTCTTTGCTATTGTGCAAATGCCTCTACTGAGTTGCAAATATGAACAGTATTTTGGTGGTGGATATCAGAAATTTCATAGCTTCATTTTAGATTAGTTAAGCTCATTCCACCCCTGGAAGGGGCGGGATTTCGTGTCAGTGGTCAGTAGTCAGTAGTCAGTAGTCAGTTGTTTTTGCTACTGACCCCTTCGGGGTTCGCCAGTCGCTCATGGGGGCAACCCCCAAGACCGCGCTGGCTCACCACTGACTACTGACACTTGACGGCGACTATCCCGGACACTCCTTGTTCGCGAGACTCGTCTCTGAAAGAGAAGAAGTGGGCTTCCCGCCGCCTTTTGGTAAACCATTTCGGCGCAGGAGTAGGAATCAGCTGACTTTAAGTTATTTAATACAACTTGCGGAAATTAAAAGAACGCATACACAGCGCTCAAACTCAAGGAATAATATGAAGTTTTGTTACACATTGCGTAATTATTACAAGGCAAGGTGAGGTTTATATGTGTGAGGGTTAGAGGAACTTAATTTTTTTGCTAAGAGTCCTTTCTCTCGTGGTTCTACTTAGTTAATACAAATAGTAACTAGCAAAAAAGGCAAAAATCATGGAATCTCAAAAGATACAGCAAATCAATACTTCTGAGAATTTAGAACAGTTGCAAGATGAGATTGCTCAGAGAGAAAGTGGAGAAAAAAATATGGATTCTGATTTTCAAAAATCACATTCAGTAACTATGTTAATTCAGGATTTATTAAACTTAGAAAATGAAATTGGACAAAAATTTCGTGAGCTGATAAATAACTCTAATTTTGAGAAATTGCTGGAAAAATCTAATTTATCAAAACAAGCAGTTATAAGATTTGAGTGTAGTATTGAGTTAAATGACATTCAAGTTGATGATAATAGAGAAAATCAAACAATTACCAAATTCACAAAAACAATTCAAAATAGGGAACTTCAGTTAGTAGGATGTATGACGTATTGGGACCCAAATTGCGATGTTGATGGTTGCTCGGTAACAATATGCAAACCTTAATATTCTGTTATTAGTAGAACTCACGCCCTGGTGACGAAAACTAAACCTTTGCGATTACTACTCTTCGAGAAGCCGCTAACGCGTCTACGCTTTGTACCCCCTGCGGAAACGCTAAGAGCGAACGTAATAATGTAAAATCATAATCGTTGCGTAAGTTCTGATTAGTTTCACTAATTTATTGAACAGAAATTTAGCAATCCATAATCATCCGTGAGAAAATTTTTAGAAAAAAGTCATTGTTTTACAAAAATTACACTCTTTCTTAATTCTCACGTATCATTGGGGATTGCTATACAAACTTTTCTTAGTTAAATTAAATGTTTTTATCTAACTCTTACTAACCATAAAAAATCAATGATATTCAACCGCTGTTACTTACTTTCAAGGCTTAATTTGTGTATTTAATTTGTATATAAAAATTGATCAAAATGACTGTTTCATGATAAATTTGCATTTTCGTGTTATCTAAGCTTTAAAAACTGTACCTCTCCTTAACATTAGTTATGAATTATTTGCAAAAATCGCATAATTATCTAGGATTGATAACTATTAGTGTAATTGTTTTTTATGCAAACTCTGCTATTGCCCAAATTGATCCAGATGGGACTTTACCTAATAATTCTCAAAAGAGAACAGAAACAAATACTATAACTATTGAAGGAGGCACTTTATCCCCTGATGGCAAAAATTTATTTCATAGTTTTAGAGAATTTTCTGTTCCGCAAAATTATACGGTTGAATTTAAGCATAGTGGAAATGTTCAAAATATCATTAGTAGGATAACAGGTAATTCCGGTTCTCATATTGACGGCATTCTTAAAGTTAATGGCACAACTAATCTATTTATAATTAATCCTAATGGGATTACTTTTGGAGCTAATGCTTCTTTAAATATTGGTGGTTCATTTATAGCAACCACTGCAAGTAGTCTCAACTTTGGCGATGGTAGCAAATTTAGTGCTGTATCTCCCACAACCACACCCTTACTAACAGTAAGTGTACCTATCGGCTTACAATTTGGGGCAGTTGCTAAACCTATCCGCAATCAATCTCAAGCAAGAAGTTCAGATGGTACAACAAATGGTTTTGGTGGAAATGTTGGTATACAAGTGAAGCCAAGTAAAACATTAGCACTTGTAGGTGGGGATATAACGTTTGAGGGCGGAAACTTAACAGCACCTTCAGGAAGAATTGAGCTAGGAAGTGTTGCTGGTAATAGTTTAGTTAATTTAGAAATAAATGATAAACAAGGTCTAATCTTGGGATACGAAAATGTTCAAAAATTTCAAGATATTAAATTGACACAGCGAACTGAAATTCCATCTTATGCTGAAGTTCGATCTTATGTAGATAGTAGTGGTGAGCGTGGCGGTACTATTCAGGTGCAAGCCAAGCGCTTGTTACTTGATAAGGGTTCAATTATTTCAACTAATACTTCTAATTCAGAATTAGGAGGAATTTTAACTGTAAATACCTCTGAGTCTGTAGAACTAAATGATCGTAATACATCCTTGAGAGCCAGAAATCGCAGTATAGGTGAGGCTGGAAACTTGACTATCACTACTGGGAAGTTAATTGTCCGGGATGGGGCACAAGTAGTCATTAATAGTACTGATAGTATTGATTCGGTTCCGGTAGGAGAATTAACCGTAAACGCTTCAGATTCCGTAGAACTGTTGGGTTTTAGTTCTCCTGGTAATGGTCGTATTATTTCTAGTGAGTTGTCCAGTATAGCTCCTCTTGCTGGAAACGCTGGCAATATAACGATTACAACTAACAAATTACGTATCCAAGGACCGGCAAAGGTAACAACACAGTCCGCAGGAACCTTGTTAGCTTCTGGTGAAGCTATACCAGCTACTGGAAAAGGAGGAAATCTGACTGTAAAAGCTTTTGAATCTGTAGAGTTGATTGGAGACCCTTCAACTGGTAGATTCTTTAATTTATTATCTACTTCAACTCAAGGTGTTGGAGATGCTGGAAATTTAACGATAACCACAGGAAAATTAACTGTTCGAGACGGGGCTAGAATAAGTTCAAGCAGTGAAGGTAATATACCTAATCCAGGAGGGGCAGGTGACTTAAGTGTTACGGCTCGCTCAATCTTTTTGGAAAATCAAGGAGTAATCGAAACCAATAGTCAAGCAGGGCAAGGTGGCAATATTAAATTAAAGGTGCGAGACTTATTGCTTATGCGCCGCAACAGTCAAATATCCGCTAATGCTGGCAGTGATGGAAACGGTGGTAACATCACTATCAAAGCACCTAACGGCTTCATCCTCGCCCCTCCTTTAGGAAATAACGATATCACCGCTAACGCTAATTCTGGCTCTGGTGGTAAAATTACAATCGACGCTAAAAGGATCTTTGGGTTTGTGCCGCGCACTCGTGCAGACTTAGTAAGGGAGTTAAACACTGAAGACCCAGAACAACTAGACCCAAGTAACCTTTTAACCAACGATATCACGGCGTTTTCTGGAAATCCTTCATTGAATGGCATTATACAAATTAACTCTCTAGATGTTGACCCTAGTAAAGGATTAGTAGAATTACCTGTAAATGTGGTTGATAATTCTACACAAGTTGCTGCTGGTTGTAATGGTGGTGGAAAACTGGCAAAGGGTAAATTTACTGTTTCAGGGCGTGGAGGAATACCATCGAATCCGATAGAGCCGCTGACGGCTGAAACGGTTCTAGCAGACTGGATTACACTGGAGCCAGATATAGATAATCGTGCTAATGCTCTACAAAATAGGACGGTTAATCAAGAGCAGCTTCAACCGAAAAATTACTCACAGACTAATGAAATTGTAGAAGCCCAAGGGTGGATTGTAGATGCTAATGGAAATGTGGTTTTAGTGGCTCAAGTACCAACTGCAACACTACATAACTCAGCACTTACTAGCGTATCTTGTGCTGCTAATTAGATATTTTTTACTCTAATACTAGTTTTGTATAAAAGTACGCTTTAAAAACGTAGACCGAAGGGCTTGCCGGAGGCTACCACAAAGAACACAAAGAACACAAAGAAATAAAGAATGGTAGGTTGGGTTGCGCTGCGCTTAGGGACTTCCAAGAAATAAATTAATCAGCAAAAATCATAAGTTAATCTTTAAGAGATAATGATAATCATTCTGAAAGGGTAAGAGGTGGTTGCCGTCGGCAACCACCTCTTACCCCCTCAAACACAGAAGGAAAAGTCTGCATCTGCACTCTGTAAATAATTTCAGTGCAATATCATAATTAATATTCATGTTTTTAGATTTAAAAACTGAAGAGTGAAAATTAAGTGCTGCCACAACAAATATCAACAAACCATTTGCCTAAATCGGGAAATTTTTCATGTTCCGAGTTAGTGAGTCTTTCTATTTGTTTTTCAACAGCAGACATAGCCTCCTTAGTAAGAGTAACCCCAGTTTCATAAGTTTGAGTCACTAACTTAACCACAGGATTCTTACCTTTCCACGTCATGTTTTGAGCAAATTTTAAAGCGGTTGCAACTTCATCTAAAATACTGCCATTCCAAGAATTTTCTAATATCCCCCATACTCGCTCGATGGGATTATATTTGCTGTGATAGGGTGGATAGTAGGCTAAACGTATATTCAGTTGATATTCATGAACAAACTCAACGATACGTTTCATAAACTGGGTACGTCTAGAATTATTATCTGTCCCATTATCCTGGTTAATAATCAGGGTTTTTATTGAGGAAAATCGCCAACTCTCACTCTTCCAAAAATCTTCTAGAACGTCTACAATAAAATCACTCGTTACATTAGACTCTGTAAAGTATAAAAATAGTTCGTCTAATTCTGGAAGGAAGATGCCGTAAGGAGTTACGGTAGTTTTTGGATGAAAATTATGGTCTTCTGTTTCTGTGACAACTCGGTTTTTACCTCCTCTGTCAAAGTAGCCAATATCTACACGGGCTTTGGCATCCAGACTGAGACGTAAGATACTTGGATCATCCAGGGCGGATTGATTAACTATTGCTAATTGTTCAAAGATTGCGTCTGTTTCTGGAATTTTTTTTGAGGTAAAACTTTTGCTACTCGCTTGAGTCTATAACCTAAATCATTCAATTTAACTCTCATTGTTTCTTCAGTAGGTAACTGTTCATCCGTATAACCAAATTTATCAATTAATAGCTTTCTGACCTGACTAGCAGTTAGGCGTGTATACAGCCTTTGGCTTTTAAAACTTGGATCTGTTTGGCTTTGGAAATCAACTAATTTTTTGATATCTTCTAACAGGTTTGGTAAATGCTCTTCTACTTTCCATCTACCCCTAGCTGAATAATTATCTATACAACTAATCCCACTGGTTAGTTCTTTAATTCCTTTACGAATAGTATTTCTATCCCAGCCCAATTCTTTTTGAGCCAGTAATTGTCCTCCGTAACCTAATTCCATGACAATTTGTGCTTGAAAACGCCGCCTTGCTGCACCTTTGAGTTGGTTTGCTGTTTCCTTGAATACTTTTTTGACTGAATCAGTTAATTCGAGCAACACTCCTGTCCACCCACAAAATTCCCTCCAAATTGAATTTACTACGAATAGGGGGGAAGGAGAAGCAGCCTGCGGCTGCTTCTCCTTCCCCCCTTAGAATGATTATCATTATTATAATTGGTCATTTTATTCCTTGGAAGTCCCTTAACCCAACCTACTTTTCTTTTTTCTGTATTGCCCTTTAACCGAAAAGTATTGGGAGTGTTAGAGAGTTATTGCGTCAGTCTTACGTTAATTAGTACAAAGCGATGTCTGACGACAAGCCCTTTTACATCTATGCCCTGAAACGAATCACATCTCATCGATATTTCATCCCACAGCCAGAAGCGAAGGACTTTTGTGCTTATTTACTATAAAAGACAAGGAAAATATACCTCACACAGCTCATTTATACCAATTATCTAAAATTCGGCAACTAATTTAAAGCCGGAAACGCAGATTAAATCTTGAATTACGAATTACGTAGCTTGCTTCTCGCCTTTGGCGAGTATTACGAATTACGAATTGGTATTAGATATAACCGTTGGTGTTGAAGAGGAACAAATGAGGTTATAACTCAGCTAAAGTTTGGGAGTTCGTCATGCATGAACTAGTTCAAGCGGTCTTTGGTAGTGATGAAAAAACTGCTCTGCATCAGTTAATTGATGCTTTAAGAGTCTTAGATAAGTTTTACTTCCTCAGAAACGAAATCTTACATGTTTTTGCCGACTATTGTCAGCAATATCAAAAACCTGCCTACTTTTACTACTCTTCGGCAATTGGTAAATTAATTAACTACACCCATGAAATAATTCTGGAAGCAGAAAGTACGTGGTTTGTCGTCCGACCGAGGATTGGTAGTCAACAGGTATGGCGGTTAAGACCTGATTTTACTGGGTTTGATCTCATGACACCACAAGCATTTTTAGATGTGAGCGATCGCCTCGTCAACCGTTACCAACCTCACATTCTCGAAATCGACCTCCATCCTTTTTATCAAGGTTCTCCGACAATCGACGACCCCAGAAATATTGGTCAGGGTTTAGCCTTTCTCAACCATTACTTATGTAATCAATTATTGACTAATCCTGAGTATTGGGTAGAGGCTTTGTTTAAAGCGTTACATCGATTACACTATAATAATATTCCTTTACTAATCAGCGATCGCATTTCTTCAGGTACTCAGCTAGCCAAACGACTTAAGCAAGCACTAAAATTCTTAAGTCAGCGATCGCCTAATGAATCTTACGAAAAGTTTCGCGTTGATCTGCAAGAACTTGGCTTTGAAGCGGGTTGGGGTAATACTGCGGCGCGAGTCAGCGAAACCTTAGAACTTTTCGAGCGACTGATTGATACTCCCCAACCTGCAATTTTGGAAGCGTTTGTATCTCGTATTCCTGCTGTTTTTCGAGTTGTGCTGATTTCTATACACGGCTGGGTTGGCCAACAAGATGTTTTGGGACGAGATGAAACATTAGGTCAAGTTATTTATGTCCTGGAACAAGCTAGAAGCTTAGAAAATAAACTACAAGCAGAAATCAAACTTGCTGGTCTTGATTTGCTAGGTATTAAACCCCATGTAATTATTTTGACTCGGCTGATTCCTAATTGTGAGGGAACAGAATGTAACCTGCGCTTAGAAAAAGTCCAAAATACTGAAAACGCTTGGATATTACGCGTTCCTTTTAGGGAATTTAATCCTGAAATTACTAACAACTGGATTTCTAAATTTGATATTTGGCCATATTTAGAAACATTTGCTGAAGATGCAGAAAAAGAACTACTAGCTGAATTTCAAGGTTGTCCTAGTCTAATTATTGGTAACTATAGCGACGGCAATTTAGTAGCCTCTTTATTATCCCGCAGCCTAAAAGTTACTCAATGCAATATTGCCCACTCTTTAGAAAAACCGAAATATTTATTTAGTAATTTATATTGGCAAGACTTAGAAGATCAATACCATTTTTCAGCCCAATATACTGCTGATATAATCAGCATGAATGCCGCTGATTTTATCATTACTTCATCCTACCAAGAAATTGTCGGCACACCGGATTCAATGGGTCAATACGAGTCTTATAAGTGTTTTACGATGCCTCAGCTATATCATGTAATTGATGGCATTGATTTATTTAGTCCTAAATTCAACATGGTTCCACCGGGAGTAGATGATAAAAACTTCTTTCCCTACACTCAAAAAGAAGATAGAGATCCTAGCCTCAGCGCCCAAGTTATAGATCTACTCTTTCATCGTGAAGATCCTCATATTTTCGGTAAGTTAAATAACCCGAATAAGCGACCAATTTTTGCTATTCTGCCAATTACTTTTATTAAAAATCTTACAGGTTTGGCTGAATGTTTTGGGAGAAGTCAAGCTTTGCAAGAACGCTGTAACCTAATTATTGTAACTAGTAAATTACATCCAGATGCAGCAACAAATCCAGAAGACACCCGCGAAATTCAAAGACTTCACGACATTATCAATCAATATCATCTCGACGGCAATATTCGCTGGTTAGGAATGCGCCTTCCTAGCAATTATATTGGTGAAGCTTACCGAGTAATAGGCGATCGCCAAGGAATTTACGTTCATTTTGCCCGTTTTGAAGCCTTCGGACGCAGCATTTTAGAAGCAATGATTTCTGGTTTACCAACTTTTGCTTCTAAATTTGGTGGTGCTTTAGAAATTATTGCAGATCAAGAAAATGGATTTCATCTCAATCCCACCGATTTAGAAGAAACAGCAAATAAAATTTTGAACTTCTTGGATCAATGTGATACTCATCCCGAACACTGGAATGAAATCTCCGAGGAGATGAGCCAGCGAATACGTAACAGTTATAATTGGCAGTCACATACCAGTCAATTGCTATCGCTAGCTAAGATGTTTAGTTTCTGGAACTTTATTGCTCCAGAAAACAATGAATCTAGAGACCGCTATATGGAAACCTTATTTCATCTCATTTATAAACCTAGAGCAGAAAAGATTTTAGAAAAGCATCTTAAATTCTGATTTTTTCTCTGCTTTTAGCTAGATGAAAAACTACCAAGATTGAATAAAATTTTTCGGAAGTTGAATTTTAGCCAAGACATTCACAATGAATACAAAAAGTCCGGCTCGTCATTTTATTTATACAGACTGGATATTAATTGAAACCCAGTTTGATCCTGAGCAGCTGCACTCTAGAGAAACCCTCTTCACAATCGGTAACGGCTTTTTAGGAACAAGGGGAAGTTTTGAGGAAGGCTATATTCGGGCTTTGCCAGCCACTTTTATCCACGGGGTTTATAATGATGTTCCTGTAGTATATACAGAACTTGCCAACTGCCCCGACTGGCTACCATTAGTGGTAATAATTAATGACGAACGCTTCCGCCTCAACCAAGGCGAAATATTGCAGTATGATCGCCAGCTTGATTTACGTCAAGGCATTGTTAGCCGTTCTTTGCGTTGGCGTAGTCCCAGCGGTAACACCATAGACATCCATTTTGAACGTTTTGCTAGTCTAGCCGATCAGCATGTGTTAGGGCAGCGCTGCCGATTGACACCTTTAAATTTTGATGGAGTGATTGAAGTTCAAGCTAGTATCAATGGCTATCCTGAAAATCAGGGTTTTAATCACTGGGAAGATTTAGACCAAGGCAAAACAGATCAAGGAATCTGGTTCCACAGCCGCACCCGCAAGTCTCGGATTGATATTGGCATGGCAGCTAAGATGACAATATCTGGGGCTGAAGCTTCGTTACAAGTCAGCACTGCACCGGGTTATCCTACCTTGAGTGGTTCTTTTTTCGCTACATCACAGCAGACTGTAACAGTGGAAAAACTGGTTACAGTTTTTACCTCGCGGGAAATAGATGCACCAGTTCTAGCAGCTCAAGAAAAACTCGCACATCTGCCAGATTACACAACATTACTCAATGCCAACGCCCAAGCATGGGAGGAAGTTTGGCAATACAGCGACATCGTGATTGAGGGAGATAGCACAGCGGCTTTTGCTGTCCGCTACAATCTTTTTCAGTTGCTAATTGCTGCCCCAAGGCATGGTGACAAAGTAAGTATTCCGGCTAAAACTCTTTCAGGTTTTGGCTATCGCGGTCATGTCTTTTGGGATACAGAAATTTTTATCCTACCCTTTTTTACTTTTACCCAACCAGATTTAGCCCGCAACTTACTCAGTTACCGTTATTACACCTTAGATGGAGCGCGACGCAAGGCAATTCATTCGGGATATCAAGGAGCGATGTATGCTTGGGAAAGTGCTGTAACCGGAGATGAAGTTACACCACGTTGGTCACTTCCCAATGATTTTTACGGTGAAGATGTGCGGATTTGGTGTCGCGATCGCGAGATTCATATTAGTGCAGATATTACCTACGCTATTTGGTATTATTGGCAAGTCACTGGTGATGATCAGTGGATGCGAGATTGTGGTGCAGAGATTGTTTTAGATACTGCTGTTTTTTGGGGTAGTCGAGTTGAATTTAATTCTCAAGAACAACGTTATGAAATTCGCGGGGTAATTGGGGCGGACGAATATCACGAGTTAGTACATAACAACACTTTTACTAACCGGATGGTGCAGTGGCATTTAGAAAAAGCCCTGTTAGTCTATGATTGGCTGCATCAAAACTTTCCCGAACGAGCTGCTGAATTAGCAGAAAAATTGCCACTCACCTTAGAGATGCGATCGCATTGGCAAGATATTATCAACAAAATCTGGATTCCATACAACTCTGCAACAGGACTAATTGAGCAGTGTGAAGGATTTTTTCAACTAGAAGACATCAACTTAGAAGACTACGAACCTCGCCAACGTTCAATTCAAGCCATTTTAGGTATTGAAGAAACTAACGAACGGCAAGTACTCAAGCAACCAGATGTATTGATGCTTTTATATTTAATGCGGGAATCAGCAGATTATCCCTACAACCAAAAAGCTTTGCAAGCGAATTGGGATTACTATGCACCCCGTACTGATATTACTTATGGTTCCTCTCTTGGCCCGGCAATTCATGCCATCTTAGCCTCAGATTTAGGTCAATCAGAGTTAGCTTATAAACGGTTCATGCAAGCGGTAATGGTAGATCTCGAAGATAGCCGAGGTAACACCGCTGACGGGATTCACGGGGCTAGTGCTGGTGGAATTTGGCAGACTGTAGTTTTTGGATTTGGTGGGATTCAATTTACAGACAGTAAACCCGTAGCTAACCCTCACCTTCCCCCTGGCTGGACACGCCTCAAGTTTAAGTTACATTGGCGCGGCCAATGGCATGAATTTGATCTGCGTTCTCAACAGACTACCCAAGAGGAAAAAAACAGAGAATTTATCTTATTTGCTTCACCTGCTAATTCTCCATCTCTGCATAACCCCGACATTCGCGGAGTGATTTTCGATTTAGATGGTGTATTAACTGATACAGCAGAATATCATTATCTAGCTTGGCAGCAGCTAGCCGATGAAGAAGGCATCCCCTTTAATCGCCAAGCTAACGAACCGTTAAGAGGAATATCCCGTCGTGCTTCACTGATGATGATTTTAGGGAATAGACAATATTCAGAAGCAGAAATTGAAGAAATGATGGAGCGTAAAAATAATTACTACATAGAACTGATTCAAACCATCTCACCCAAAGATTTATTACCAGGAGCGATCGCTTTATTAGACGAATTACGGCAAAATGGAATTAAAACAGCCATTGGTTCAGCCAGTAAAAATGCCCGCATGGTTGTAGAACGATTGGGTATTGCCGATCAAGTAGATGCGATCGCGGATGGTTATAGTGTACAGCAACCCAAACCAGCACCTGATTTATTTTTATATGCTGCCAATCAACTCAAATTAGCACCACAACAATGTGTAGTTTTTGAAGATGCAGCAGCAGGGATTGAAGCCGCACTAGCAGCTAAGATGTGGACGGTAGGACTCGGCCCATCTGAACGCGTAGGCTCTGCTCATATTGTTCTCCCCAGCCTAGCAGGTGTGAAGTGGGCAGAATTACAAGCCAAATTGAGCGACGTTAGCAGGCAACAGTTAACATAACCTTTGATATTATTTTCTAGCAACATAAAAAACACTTAAATAACTGGCATTACTGAATCAAGGGATGAAATTTATGTATTGAGATCTAAAACTCCTTATTCTCTCTGCGCCTCTGCGTGATAAAAATCATCCCGCACTTATGCAACGCCAGAATTGGTATAAGATAACGTCTGATTTTAGTATAAAAAAATACTAAAATATAAAAACCTTTATTTATAGCCTAGGTTGCATAAACATAAAGAAAAGTAAACAATCCTCAAACTCTTTTCTCCTTGCCCCCTGCCTTATCCCAACGATAATTATTTACGCCTACAGTGTCACGTAAACATTACGGATGCAGTAGAGAATAACAGAATATAACTACTAGCAGCATCAATTTACTGCTGAATTTAAAAGACGGTTGAGCTTGGTATGAAAGTAAATACACGCACGCTCAATACATCATAGGAGGCAAGTAAGTGGAAGATAAAAAAGGTAATTTTAATTTAAAATCTGCATCTATCCTCGCTCTTGGGTTAGGCTGGTTTCCTCAAACGCCTGGAGGATTAGAAAGGTATATTTATGAGTTGACTCATAGTTTAGCAGCAAATCAAGACCAGATCGAATTATGTGGAGTCGGTCTACCAGAAGCGGAATTAAATTTGCCCATAAAACTAACTAATTTGGCTTCTCCAGATGATGCAATTTGGCAGAGATTTTGGTCTATTCGCCATAACTTTAAAAAAACTAGAGTCGGAAAACCAGATGCTATTAATTTGCATTTTGCATTATATAGTTTTCCTATTTTAGATCTTCTACCCAAGGGAGTACCTGTTACTTTTAATTTTCATGGCCCTTGGGCTTGGGAAAGTAAACAAGAAAATTTTAATCATAAATTCGGTATTTTTTTGAAGCGTAGCCTCGTAGAACAAAACACTTATAATCGCTGCGATCGCTTTATTGTTCTAAGTAAAGCATTTGGTAAAATTTTAAACCAAAACTATCAAATTCCGTGGAGCAAAATTCATGTCATTCCTGGCGGAGTTAATATTAATTGGTTCCAACCAAACTTATCTTCTCAAGAGGCTTGTCAACAGTTAGGTTGGCCTGAAAATCGGCGTATATTATTTACATCCCGCCGTTTAGTACATCGAGTCGGAGTAGACAAATTATTACAGGCAATAGCCAAAATTAAACCAAAAGTTCCTGATGTTTGGTTGGCAATTGCAGGTCGGGGTCATATACAAACTGCACTAGAACAACAAGTTAAAGAATTAGGATTAAACGATTATGTAAAATTTTTAGGTTTTCTCCCTGACGAACAGCTACCAATAGCTTATCAAGCAGCAGAATTAACTATTATGCCCAGCCAATCTTTTGAAGGTTTTGGATTAGCAATAGTAGAGTCTCTAGCCTGTGGTACTCCGGTTTTATGTACTCCAGTTGGGGGAATGCCAGAAATTTTACAACCCTTTTCACCCAATTTAATTACTGCGACAACTGAAGTTTCAGCTATTGCCGAAAAATTAGAACAAGTGTTATTAGGACAACTACCAATACCTTCACGTCAAATGTGTCGTCAGTACGCTGTTAATAATTTTGACTGGGATAAAATAGCCCAGCAAGTACGGCATGTTCTTTTGCAATGATGAAATGAAGAATTGTTATTTGATAATGCCTAATTTATAAGTTATGAAAATTTTATTTTTAGACCAAAGTGGTAAGCCAGGCGGTGCAGAATTATGTTTAATAGATATTGCTAAACCATATCGCGATCGCAGTATGGTAGGATTGTTTGCCGATGGATCTTTTAAAACTCTATTAAAGCAGCATCACATCCCAGTTGAAGTTCTCGCCACTCAACCTATTTCAGTCCGCAAACAAAGCAATTTAGTCCAAGCCTTAGGAAGTCTGGGACAACTCGCGCCACTGCTAGCTAAAGTTATCCAAAGAGCTAAAAAATACGATATTATTTATGCCAATACCCAAAAAGCTTTAGTTATTGGGGCATTAGCTAGCTTTCTGGCTCGTCGTCCTTTGGTTTATCATTTACATGATATTCTTTCTACAGAACATTTTAGCCAAATTAATCTGCGTGTTGCAGTTAATTTAGCTAATAAATTTGCATCATTAGTAATTGCCAATTCTCAAGCGAGTCAAAAAGCTTTTGTGCAAGCCGGAGGACGACCAGAATTAACTACTATTGTCTATAACGGCTTTGAACCACAAATTTATCAAACTTGCGAGTCTGAAATTAAACAATTGCGGCAAGATTTAGGGATAGCAGAAAAATTTGTAGTTGGACACTTCAGCCGACTTGCACCTTGGAAAGGTCAGCATATTTTAATTTCTGCACTTGCTCAATGTCCTGAAAATGTGACAGCAATTTTAGTCGGTGATGCTTTATTTGGTGAACAAGATTATGTTAAACAATTACACCAACAAATTGCTATATTAGGTCTAGAAAAGCGCGTCAAATTTTTAGGATTTCGTGTTGATATTCCTCAGTTAATGGCAGCTTGTGACTTGGTAGCACACACATCAACCTCCCCAGAACCCTTTGGTAGAGTCATTGTGGAGGCGATGCTATGTGGCAAACCTGTGGTTGCAGCTAAAGCTGGAGGCGCAATAGAATTAGTCGAAGATGGAATTAATGGTTTTCTGGTGACACCAAAAGAACCTCAAGAATTGGCACAAGTAATTCATACATGTGTTCAAGAACCAGAGATGACTGCAAGAATAGCAAGTCATGCCAGAACTCTTGCTAGTCAACGTTTTGATGTAACAGTTATCAATGATGTCATTGCCAAACTATTAAAGCGATTAATCGCGTCTCTACAAACCAACTAATTCCTTAGATTCAAAATCGGTTAGTTGTTGAGCGATCGCTAATCTTGCTTCTAATTTTGCTACACTAAACTGGTTACGCAGATATTCCAGATGAGCAAATGCGTTTGCTTTCTCAACAGTCAATCGCATCTGCATATCTATTGCTTGTTGGTATTCGTGATTCACAAGCAGCACTTCAAAACGACGCGCCTTGCGTTGAGCATCGTTTTTTAAATCTATATCAAAAGCTGCGGCGCGGTCTGCATTACCTTCAAATCGGTTAATCTGCTGCTGAACTGCCATTAATTGAGAGTCTATTTCATTCATCCGTTGGGCAGCTTGGGTGATTGCAGCCGGAAAATGACTCAGTTGCATCATCAAATTAATATTCCTATCAAAAAAAGGTCAACTACGCTACTTCCCTCAGTTGCGACGACGAAATAGCCACATCTGGAAATGAAAGCGAAAGCTGTTCGGCTTGAGGTACGGCGGCTTGTTCCAATACCTGAACTTCAATATTTACACTTACTAAATAACTGCCTGTGTCAGCAGCAACCGCTTCAGAAATTAACTTGGCAATATCTGGGCGTTTTGCAGTCAGAGGGTCACGTAAGATGCATCTATCCCATTCATGCTTGGCAGTTGGGTTGAGGTTGAGAATGTAATGTTTAATCATCGGACTAACCCTTGAATCCATCTTCCAGAAGACTGTCACACAGCCGTTTTGTACTGCAATAGGCTTTGTGGACGCTAAATCTATTATAGTACAAAAGTACTAAAAAGCAAAGATAAAATGAAAAAGCAGGGGGCAGCATAAGAAGCAGGGGGGCAGGGAGCAGGGAGCAGGGAGAAAGAGGTAATTTTTCTTCATCCCCCATGCCCAATGCCCAATGCCCCATGCCCAATGCCCCATGCCCCCTGCCTCTTATCAAATTAAAGCCCAGTCTTCTGGTGTATTACAATTAAACAGTATTTCTGGTGTTGGCAAGGGTAAAACCTTGACTGGATGTAGCTTTAGCCATTGCTGAAACGATCGCCCCCCTTGGTTGATAAACTCTAAAAGTTGGGGTAAACAGCGACGGCGATAGAAACCACACAGAGGTTCCCAGCCTTGATGAGAACGAGTTAAAGCTGCGATCGCTTCACCTTCCACATTATCAAGTTCTGCTGCCCATGTTTGCAACACTTCAAGCCGCAACTTGGGTAAATCGCAAGCTAGTAACAACACCCAGTCTGTTTTTACTTGTACTAGTCCTTGAGCAAACCCTACCAAAGGCCCGTGATTTAAAGGTTCATTGCCAGTTTCACCAGACAACGGCATTTCTCGAATAAACTGACAATGAGGTAATGTTAAGTGTTGATAGCGTTCTATCCAGGGAGTAACAATATAAACAGTGTCAGCACAACCCGCCGCAATTCGACAAACTCGCTGCAATAAAGGTACTCCGTGAACAGGAAGCAAAGCTTTATCCTGTCCCATACGTGAACTTTTACCACCAGCTAAGACAATGGCGGATAGCAGTTGTGAGTCATTTGTCATTTGTGCTTCGGCGTTGCTGAATTGAGGTATGAACTTGAAAAATTCAAAATAAGTAAGTCGGTGAGAATAAATCAAACTATGTTAACTAATGTAACATTGGCTAAAATTAGCTCTTAGTAAGGGCTTTAGCCCTTTTTTTAGGACTAAAGTCTTTACCCTACGGGTGACGCTCGAAGACTCGCTCTAAGCGAAGCTATGCCGCAGGCTTTACGCTGCGCTAACGTTAGTCGCTCATGGGGAGCCACTGCGTTGGGCGGGTTTCCAAGGCACTCCGTTGGGCGGCTTTGCCGACTTGAAGGAAGTGCCGCCGACTTGTAGCAAGTGGCGTGGAAACCCCCAAGACCGCGCTAACTCACTACAAACATTGAATTTTTTACCCCGTTCTAATTAATGCTTAACGCACCAATTTATAAACAGCCTTTTGTTTATCAAGTTTCGTCTTTATAAATTTTACTTCTATGCCCTACTCTAACTACACTTATTAGTAAAATATCATCATATATTTCATATATTATGCGGTAATCTCCTACTCGGATTCGATAAGAATTTTCATTACCTTTTATTTTTTTAACTTTATCTGGACGCGGTTCTATAGCCAAATCTAAAATTCTGGCATCGATGCGTTCTTTAATATTACTTGGTAGTTTATTTAGTTGTTTTGTAGCACTTTTTGTCAATTCAATTTGATACATTAAGCCGTTTCTTTGTTATATCCTTTATATTCATTCCAAGACACAGCACCATTGATACGTCTATCTTCTCTAGCTTCTTTAATAGCTTGCAAGTCTTCTTCATCTTCCATATCATCAATTATTTGTAAATACGCGAGTATTTCATCTAAAACACTGTCGTATGCTTGGTTTAACAACACGTTGATAGATTTAACTATTTCTTGTCTTTCTTGTTCGCTTTTCATTGCCATTTCGCTTTATATAATAGATAGACTTTATCAGTTTTCTGGTTCACAAAAAGTAATGCACACACCAGCTACATCAATAATTGCAAACTCCTTCATTCCCCAAGGTTTTGTTTGTAGCTGACCGTTCGGATGAATCATGTGTCCTCCATGTACCTGAAATTCCTGATATAGTTGCTCAATACCATCAACTTGAATGCGAAAGGTTGTCCATTCTGCAAGATGTTGATCGTCATTTTTTAGAAGAAAAATTTCTGCTGAGTCGCGCTTGACAACCGCCATAGTAATTGGGTTGCCTTCTTTGTGAATTAATTTAAAGCCAAGCTGTTGTTCATAGAAGGCGATAGATTTTTCTAAGTCATTGCCAGCCGGAATCATGGGGCTGATGTTTTTCAGTACAGGCTGTTTACTCATAAATTATATGTTCAGTATTTAAAGTCACCCTCTAGTTTGACTTTGCTGCACTTGCTGTAACATTTGCTCATAACTTGTTGCAGGTGCAAGACATTTCAAACCTTGACAAACTAAGGCAATGCTTCCTTCTGGTAAATTTGAGACGATACTAAACGCCGCCACAGGTAAATATTGAGGAATGAGAGATTTAATTTGCTCAATGGTGCTACGAATTAAGGTAGAGTTACGATACCAATCTAAGGCGGTGAACAAGCTAGGACATGCTTGGGGAGCGTTACTCATGACACTGCTAAAAGCTTTTAAACCTTGTTCAGCTAAGTCTAAATAATGTAAATTATCGGTGAGTAAAGCTAGACGGACTAAATTAGCGATCGCAACGCCGTTAGCTGATGGTGTAGCATTATCTGCATAGCTGCGTTCCCGCACGATTAAATCTTGACTGGCATCACTGGAGGTATTGTAGTAGCCACCTAATTCTACACTCCAAAGGAATTGATCAAATTCATCTTGGAGAGCGATCGCTTTTTCTAACCAGTGTTTTTGCTCAGGACAACAAGCGTATAAATCCAACAACGCTTTAATAAATAAAGCATAATCTTCCGACTGCGCTAGTACAGTCGCTTGACCTTGATAATTCAGTCGCTGGAAACGCCCATCTATAAATTGCTGTTCCAAGATGAAAGTTGCTGCCCTTGCGGCTATTTCCAAATACAAAGGTTCTTGAAATACCCCAGCCGCCCTTGCTAACGCGGAAATCATCAAGCTATTCCAAGCCACAATCATTTTTGTATCTGTCACCGAGGGAATACGCCCAGGCCAGTTGTGAGTTTTTGCTTCTTGATTGTTACTAGCAGCAGGGAAAGTCTTCAGTGAATTTGGTGCATCACCATAACGAGCAGTGAACAACTTACCCAATGCAATTTCTAGCGCTGCACTTAATTCTCCCGAATCACGTCTTTGCAGAACATTCTTGCCTTCAAAGTTGCCATTAGCAGTTACTGTAAACTTTTGTTGTAGTTCCGTTAGTTCTTCTGGCGTTAATAGTTGTGCTAGTTCGCTGTAACTCCAGACATAAAATGCTCCTTCTTCTGGTTCTATTGCGGTAGAGTTAATAAAACTATCGGCATCTTGAGCAGCATAAAAGTAACCTTCCGGGGCAGTCATCTCTCGTTGCAGCCATTCAACAGTACCCACAACTGCTCGCTTGAAAGCTGGCTCTTGAACTCCAGCACTCCACAAATTTGCTAGATACTCAACAATCTGACCATTGTCATAGAGCATCTTTTCAAAGTGAGGCACTGTCCAAGTAGCGTCAACAGTATAGCGATGAAAACCACCGCCGACATGATCATAAATGCCTCCCAAGGCTAAATCTAGTCCTCGTTGAGTACAAATTTGCTTGCCATCATTCTGAAATTCCCGTTCCCAATCAGAGCCAGGAAACAAAAACCGAGTTCCCCGCAGTGCCAATTCTGCATAGGGAATCATCGGAAAGCTATTACCCTGTTGGTTTGGAGTAATTACGCTCGTGCTGGTTTTCCAGCCTTGTTTGAGTAATTCATTTGTTTGAGCTGCTTGAGTAGTACCATTTTGCAATACCGCAGAAGTTAATAGCGACTCAATAATCAGGGCTTTGCGTTGGCGCAAGTCATCTTTTTCTGTATAGTAGTAGCGGCGAAGAGCTTGCAGCACTTGCAAAAAACCAGGACGACCATAACGCGGATCAACTGGAAAATAAGTACCAGCATAAAACGGTACTAAATCATCTGGAGAAAGAAAAACATTTAAAGGCCAACCCCCTTGACCACTCATCATTTGCAAAGACTGCATGTAAATACTGTCGAGGTCGGGTCTTTCTTCTCTGTCTACTTTGATGGGCAAGAAATTAGCATTCATGTACTCGGCAATAGCCAAATTGGAGAAAGCTTCGCCTTCCATGACAGTACACCAGTGGCAACTAGAATAACCAATGGAGAGAAAGATAGGTTTATTTTGTGCTTTTGCAGTTGCGAGAGCTTCATCACACCAAGACCACCAGTCAATCGGGTTTTCGGCGTGTTTGCGGAGATAGAGACTCTTAGCTTCAGCAAGGCGATTAGTCATGATTAAGATGCCGATAGTTGCCTTCTTTGCTCAGTCTATCCTATGGGGCATTGAGAAGAAGGGTAAGGGGAAAAGGGTAATACCGTTTCACTTTAAAGTTGATACATTTGGGCAAGCAGGGAAGGCAGGGGGCAGGGAGCAGGGGAGGCAGAGGGCAGAGGGCAGGGAGCAGGGGAGGCAGAGGAAGCAGGGGAGGCAGGGGAAGCAGAGGGCAGGGGGAGTAAGAAAAGTAATTTGTATCAATAATTTCGTGAAATGGTATGAGGGGAAAAGCTGGGCAAACGCATCTTAACCGTAATATGCCCATTTCAATCTTGCCGTCAGCTAGCGATGCCTGTGGCGGGCGTAGCGATTGCACTTTACCTGCCTACTTCCAGCAAATTCATACCTAACAAACTTTTTGGGCTTTTCTATCCGTCGAACTCACTTTACTTTATTGGGGATAATATTTGTTTAAAAATTCTGCTGCTGCTGTTTTATCTTGAACCACTTTATCTACAGTAGCAATAAGTAAATCATCTAAAATTTGTCGATATTGTGGACCAGGTTGGTAACCTAATTTTTTGAGGTCGTTACCATTGAGAATAGGCTGCACATTTGCCAAAACTGTGAAATAATGCCATATTTGCTGTCTAATCAGGCGTGAACTTTGTAAGGCAATTAAAATCAGCATTGGTAAATCGTGTTGTCTCAGCAGCTGGATTATTTGACTAGAACGTTGACACTGAGGTAAAGATTTCTGTACATCAGTTTGGGCTGAAGCCAAATTTTGCAAGCGTTTAATACTATCTTCTTGCAATTGTAAATTTTTTGCTACTTTTTCCCGAAATTCTGGTGCTAAGTGGGCAATTAATGCTTCTAGTCGCATTTGCCAATGGTTCAGACTTTGTTGGGGATCAAATCGTCGCAGACAGCGTTCTAGCAAACGCAGTTGTCGCACAAGTGAGTCATCTAGCGTTAGGGTAGGGTGAATACACTGCAACGCCCCTAAATTATCGAGTAATTGCAAAGCCAGTTGCCAGTAAGGGGCTTCTAAAATATGTTTTAATTCCGTTTTAAGTCTAGTTTGTAGTGCTGGGGTTTTACTATTTGTTTGGGAAGTGCGATCGTAAACACCACTATTGATGGCATAACGAATAAACTCTTGTGTTTGTGATTCAATCTCAAACCCGAAGCGCACAGCAAAGCGTACACCGCGATAAATGCGGGTAGGATCTTCGATAAAGCTGTTGGCGTGTAAAACTCGAATTTGCTTAGCTTGTAAGTCTAGTAAACCACCAAAAAAATCGAGTAATTCACCTGCACGAGGAGAGGTGAGACGTAAAGCAAGAGCGTTGATAGTAAAGTCTCGACGATATAAATCTTGGCGAATGGAACTCGCCTCAACTTCGGGATTTGCTGCTGGATAAGGGTAAAATTCTGTCCTAGCTGTGGCAATATCTACCCATAAAGAGTCTAATTCTGGATCTTTGTGCCATAACAAAGCAGCGGTTTGAAAAGCCCCATGAATGTCTAAACGGGCTGATGCATAAATTTGTTGGAGTGCTTTGGCTAATTCCACACCAGCGCCAACATCTGCTGCTTGATGAAAGCCATCAACTACCAAATCAATATCTGTAATCATCAAAGTGCCTGCTGCTGATTCAGCTAACAGCAAGTCTCGCACTGCACCCCCCACTAAGTAAAGATGCCAACCCCGTTGTTCTGCTGCCTGTGATGCAGTGCTAAGCAATTGCCACAGTTGAGGAGCAAGCTTATTTTTTAATTGAGGCAGGTTAATATTATCTTCTCTTCGTGTACTTTTGTGTCTCTCTGTTCCTCTGCCTCTGTTTTCATCTGCTTGATGTAATTCTCGTAATACATCAGTGCGAGTAACAATACCTACCAACTTTTCATTTTCTAATACTGGCAAACGTCCAATATCGTAAGTTACCATCAACGACTCAATTTGTGGCAGTGTTGTATTCGGTGTAATAGTTTTGACATTTGTTGTCATGTATCCTTTGACTGGCGCATGACTAAAGCCGTGGTGCAGGGCAATATCAATATCCCGCCGCGAAATAACCCCTACTAGTTGTCCTTGGACATCGACTACAGACAAGCCAGAGTGTCCATACCGTAATAAAATCCGTTGCGCCTCTGCAATTGTGGTTTCCGGGCGAATAGTACGGACGGGTGAAGACATTAAATCCCGCGCTGTGAGGGGATGAGGGATTGAGGCTTTGATGCCGTCTAGGAGTTGTTTTAAGATTGCCTGAGAATCGACTTTGCGTAAATTTACTGAAGTTGCTTGAGAATGACCGCCACCACCTAGGGGTTGAAATAATGAATTGAGATTAACACCAGGAATTTGCGATCGCCCAATTATAGTTAAGCGTGAATCATCATCTCCTAAATGATGTTCGTTGGCCAAGAGTAAAGCATCAATTTCGGTCAGTTCAATTAATTGTGAAGCCAGACTAGATAAACCCGGTACAAAATCATTGGTTTTGAGAGTTACCCAAGCAATGGTATATCCATGTAAATCAAAAGATTGTAAGTTTTCTATTGCCTCTGTTAATAGTTGCTGCAATTGGGGAGATAACCCAGGATCTCGATAAGTAGAAACTACCGACAAACTAGCGCCTTGCTGCATTAGCCAAGCCAAAGCCAGAGCATCCCGTGGTGTTGCACTATCATAAGTTAACGAGCCAGTATCTACATGAATACCCAAGGCCATCACCGTTGCTTGAGAAGGAGTGAGGGAAATTTGCTGTTGTTGCAATTTTTCCACCATTAAAGTGGTAGTGGCTCCCACTGGAGAAATATAAGATTGGGTAGCGGGAATATCCTGTTTTTGTCCGAGGTGATGGTCATAAACGATGATTTCTTGCAGATAAGGCAAATCTAACCACTCAGCAGCTTTGCCCAGGCGATCGCGCTGTTGTGTATCTACAATTGTTAGAGAACGAATCTTATGCGGATTCACCGAACGCCGTTCAATTAACGGATACTCATCTCGATGCAACGCTAAAAAATCCCGCACGGGTGGGTGAGAACCACCAGTCAGCACAATCTTACTTCCTGGAAGCAAACATGTTAATCCTACCGCTGCTCCTAGTGCGTCAAAGTCAGCTGTTGTGTGACAAAGAATTAAATCCATAATTGTCAGTTGTTAGTAGTCAGTGGTCAGTGGTCAGCGATGCACTAAGTTTCGACACTTCGACAGGCTCAGTGCGGCGCTGCGCGGTAATCGAGTTTCAACTTCGCGGCAGTTGAGCGTAGTCGAAACTCGATTACCGCGTAGTCGAAGTGTGGTCAGTGGTGAGCCAGCGTGATAGTTTTGGTTTCCCAAATGAGTAACTGGCAAATCCCTTTATGATTAGCGCTCAGAAATAACAACTAACAACCGACAACTGACAACTGACAACTGACTAATAACTATAGTGACGCAATTTCTGCTAGCTTACAAATAAGGAATAAAAAATTAAAGTGTCTTCTGTGGAACATCACAGAAAACTTCAATCAAAGCTCAGTCAACTTCCCACGTTTTACCGGGAGTCACTGAGAAACCTACATTGTAGGTAGAACATATCACTATTTCGCTGTCTTGGGAGAAACAAAAATGACGATAATATTCCAATTTGCTTTGATAGCTCTGGTAGCTTTGTCTTTTGTTCTGGTTGTTGGCGTTCCTGTTGCTTATGCAACTCCGCAAAACTGGGTTGAATCTAAAAAGCTGCTCTGGCTTGGTTCTGCGGCTTGGATTGCTTTGGTGCTTTTAGTTGGTCTGTTAAACTTTTTTGTTGTTTAAGCAACGGCTTCGCCCTAATGCAAGCAAATAGCATAGGGAATATGAGAGCAGGAAAGCCAAAATCACAGGTGAAAACTCAATGGATAAATTTTCCTTGTCCTTTTTGCCTGATTGTGCTTTCTTGCTCTTCTATGTTTAAAGAACAAATGTATAGTGGCAAGAGTATAGTTGATTTAGAGGCAGTCATGGCGGTTTTCGAGGGAACTTTTACTCAAACAGAACCTTTGCGTTTTGCAGTGGTTATTGGTCGATTTAATGACCTTGTTACCGGAAAACTGTTAGAGGGATGTCAAGATTGCCTGAAACGCCACGGCGTAGACCCCAATCCCCACGGTAATCAAGTGGACTACGTTTGGGTTCCTGGAAGTTTTGAAGTGCCAATTGTGGCTCGCCAATTAGCACTTTCCCATCGTTATGATGCTGTAATTTGTCTTGGTGCTGTAATTAGAGGGCAAACACCCCACTTCGATTTAGTATCCTCTGAAGCTGCCAAAGGAATTGCCTCTGCTAGTTTTCAGACCGGAGTTCCTGTAATTTTTGGTATTTTGACAGTAGACACTATGCAGCAAGCCTTAGAACGGGCAGGTATTAAAGGTAATCATGGCTGGGATTATGCTCTAAATGCCCTAGAAATGGCTAGTCTCATGCGACAATTGCGTTCTAATCTAGCAGAGCCATATTCACATAATCCTCAATCGTTGCCGGCTTCTTTCCAGGGTGCTAGTGTTGGTAATTTAACTGCAAACTCAGAAGAAATAGACTGAAATTAACCAATAGTCCGTAGTCCAAAATTTTTTGACTCTTGATTACGGACTATTGACTAAAATAATGGCTCTACCGTACTTGTTATGCTAAATTCGCAGCTGACTAAGAGGGAACTCTTAACAGGGAACGGGGAACAGGGTAAAGAGGCAATATAAAGCGATTATCTTCGTTAATAAGATGATTTACCTTATATATCTACCTTTTCGAGATTTCGCTATGTCAACTTAGCATACTAACTACTGAGGAACCAAAATAATTAAATGCAAGAGTTGACAAATAGAGATAGATTTGAGATCATAGATAAGTAGCAAATGCGGGTATAGCTCAGTGGTAGAGCGTCACCTTGCCAAGGTGAATGTCGCGCGTTCGAATCGCGTTACCCGCTTGTTAAAAGATGTGAATCTTAATTTTAATCTGTTCCAAACTCTATGGTAGTTTGCAATACCTCCGCCAAAATGAAAAAAGCCTTGATTCGTAAGTTGGTTTGAGGTACGTATACCCGAAGGGTCTAATCTTACGAGAACGCTTTTAGCGAACTTGCAGGGGAACCCAACAAATACGTTAGGTTTTGCTTGCCTAGGGGATGCTACGCGAATGCTCAACCCAGCTTACATAAGACAAGGCAAAAGTATTGAGTTTGGTTACAATTTTTGAAAGTGTAGTCGACTAATTTGGTTTAGGGTATGGAGCGCCGCATTAAAAAAGTTATACTACAACGTCAAGGTAACTAGTTATACAGCTGTATAATTAGATGCAAATTGAATATTGTAGCTGTATAAGGAACAAGTCTGAAAATGGATTAATGTAGAGACAATTATGGCTCTTTAAAAATGTTTGTGTTGCGGAAATCGCAACTAGCAGCAACACTCAAAGATAATTATCAGGAATTGACAGAAGTGATCCCGATCAAAGCGTGATCACAAGAAAACAATAATAGTGACCCCAGTGATTCGTAGGAAAATCTGGGGTAATGTTGAAAGTTCAATACTGGTTGTTTTCAGAGTTATCGCCACGTAGACTTAAAGTTGTAGCAGATATACAAGCATAATCAATGTTCAAAAAAGTAACTATATTACCTTTGAATTTACAAATGAAGACCAGTAAATTTTTAAACAAGATGCCAAACATCTCCTTTGGTCAAATGTATCTATAGCAGTTTTCTGATGAATGAAATACACTATTCTAGCCCCTATACCCTAATTGCTAGCCCCTTTTCCTGACTGGAGTGTATTGCATACAACCGAGAACCTCTATATACCTGAAGAGAAAAATATGAAAGTATTAGTTAGATACATTTTCTGTTTGTAATTATGGCAGTATTCGTCTCGACTCGCTATGTTGATAAACAGTTGATCACGCAGAAGCCACCCAGGCATTTCCGGGGGAATGGATTCTCACAGCCAGTAAAAACACGCTCAAGTTATTAGAACGCTTGTGCAATCTCAAAAACCTGAAAAAATCGACTTCAACACGGAATATCCCTGTCCCTGCCGTCGCCGGGGGCAGTTGATTCCTATTACCCTGACAGAAGCATTTGGTTGCGATCGCTGTCAGCAAATCTTTGTAGTAGAAGATAATGGTCATGTCCTAGAACAGCTTTCTACCACCTATCCCTACAAGCGAGCTTGGCGCTGGACGGGAAATAGTTGGCATGTAGTCCAACCACGGCTAGGAGAAAGCTATCTACCTATAGCATTGGGCATTCTTTTCGTGCTAGTGATTATATGGTTGCCATTAGCATTACGATTAGCGAATGGTTCCAGCATTATTGCTTGGGCGATGGTGGCAGTGCTGTTGGCTGTTCTGCCAGCACTCATGGTCTGGCTTACCTACAGACGTTAATTCAATGACCCTTGAAGTTTTAGATGATTACCCTGAACCAATTACTAGCGCTAAACGCGCTTATCAAGCTTCCCTAAAGTTGGGGTTCACAAAGGGAGCAGACCGTAGTCGTGCTGTGTTGGCGATGGCTGAGGCGATTGAGCGCTCATTTGACGACATTTTAGAAGCCAACACTTTGGATCTAGAAGCCAGCAAAGAAATGGCAGTGCCAGAGTTGATTTTGGATTGGCTAAAGTTGACTCCCACTCGGCTAGAAACAACAGTGGAAATTCTCCAACGGTTAGGAGAACTATCAGATCCACTGCGACGAGTCAGGAATGCTGATTATCAACTAGAAGACTCCCAAAGTTACACTCAGTTAATGCCTTTGGGAGTGATTGGATTTATTTATGAGGCATTTCCTGATTTAGGAGCGATCGCGGCGGGGTTTTGTATTAAAACTGGTAACAGTATCATTCTCAAAGGCGGTGCTGAGGCTAGCCATTCCAACACGGTAATTGCTGAAGTATTACAAAGTGCGATCGCTGAAGTTAATCTACCGCCAGGCTGTATAGAAATCATCACGGCCGAACATGGTGCTTCCATTCGGGATTTAGTTACTCAAGACCAGTATCTCAGCTTAGTGATTCCCTACGGGCGTTCTAGCTTGGTACAGCAAGTAATGCGGCAAGCAAGCTACCCAGTTTTAAAGTCAGCGATGGGCAATTGTTACCTTTACTGGTCGCTCAATGCGAGTTTAGAGATAGTACGTTGGATGATTACCGATAGCCATCAAAGTGAACCAGATCCAGTTAATGCCATCGAAAAAGTCCTAATTCATCGCCAAGCCATGCCCTCGTCTTTAGCAGTTCTGTGGAACAGCTTGAAAGAAAAAGGTTTTGAAATCAAAGGCGACGAAGAATTAGTAGAGGCGTTTCCCCAATTGCATTTAGCTAAAGAAGGCGAATGGGGAACCGCTTATTTAACCAAGACAATAGCTTTTAAATTAGTGGATAGTTTAGAAGAAGCGATCGCCTGGATTAATCAACACAGCAGCGGTCATGCTGACTGCATCGTCACTGAATCTTACCAGGAAAGTCGCCAGTTTGCTTTAGGAGTGAACAGCGCTTCTACATACATCAACACTTCCCCACGGTTTTCCCGCAATCCCTCGCGGGGAGACTCAGTATTTTTGGGTATGTCTAATCAAAAAGGCCACCGCCGGGGATTTATTAGTTTAGAAACTCTAACGACAGTTAAACATATTGTTCAGGGAAATGGTCGGTTTTAGGATTACAGGCGATAATTCTATAATTAAGGTATCTTAAGTTACTAGCTAGTAAAGATAATACAGTGAGTAAATCTGTTACTTACCAAAATTATAAGTCTAATCCTTAAATCCAAAAATCCCGATTCTGACGTTTAGTATGTCAAGACGAGATATCTATCACAATACAGTTAAACTTGCTTTACAAAAAGCAGGTTGGACAATTACACATGATCCCTTTCCTCTCCAAATAGGTAATAAACGTTTATCTACTGACTTAGGTGCGGAACGTTTAATTAGTGCGGAGAAAGGAACAGAAAAAATAGTTGTAGAAGTCAAGAGTTTTGTGGGTGAATCAGATGTTAAAGATTTGGAACAGGCGTTAGGACAGTATGTTTTATACAGACAAATACTTAATGAGATTGGAGAAAAACGAGATTTATATCTAGCAGTTTCTCGACCAGTTTTTAATAATGTGTTTACTATAGAATTAGGACAGATTTTAATTAAAAACCAAATTATCAAATTGATTGTATTTGATGATGTAGTCGAAGAGATAGTAAAATGGATAAGAAATTAAAATATCAAAAAATTATCAAAAAAATATTAACAGAAATAGCAAAATATCGCGCTTCTATACCTGATGGTTATGATTCACGATTATTATTTGATGATGAGAGAGGAAGTTATTTAGTTTTAGACATTGGTTGGAGTAATGATAAATATCTACATACAACACCTGTTCATATAGACTTAATTGATCACAAAATTTGGATTCAATATGATGATACAGAAGAAGGTATTGCAAATGATTTAATAGCAGCAGGTGTTCCTACACAGGATATTATACTTGGTTTTCGTCATCCTAAAGTTCGACCATATACAAACTTTGCTGTCAGCTAACAATGTTATTTTGACTGAACAACAAGATCCCCGACTTCTTAAATAAGCCGGGGATCTCAGCCTATAAAATTACAAAAACTTACTCAAATACAGGCGGCCATAATTCAGAAATTGCAATTTCCCAACCAGGAAATAACTCAATAATAGTTAATTTATCGTCACCCGCTAAAACTTCAATCTTACCATTGGGGCGATATACGCTCACAGTTAACTCATCTGGATTAATTAATATTCCTACTCTTGCGCCTAACTCTAAAAATAATTTGACTTTATCTTCCAATTTAGAAATTCTATCTGATTTAGATTTTATTTCTACAATCAAATCAGGTACTAACTGACCAAAATCTCTAACAGGACGTTTTAGTCTAGTCGCAGCCACAAAAGAAACATCAGGAGCGCGTAAATCAGTATTTGGCATAATAAACCCACCACTTGAGTCAAATATGCGTCCAAGCTTACGGGGTTTTATCCAATTACCTAATAGTCTGATTAACTCAGCTCCAATTTCGCTAGACTCTATATCCGATGGTCCCATAACTAAAATATTGCCTTCTTGCAGTTCTATTTGGTAGTCCTGCTCATCTCCTTGTAGCTTTTGTTGTAATCTTTCTACATCTTTAATGGTGAGAGCCATACAACTTTTCAGATATAGTTCACAATACAGTTATCTTAACTTTAATTATTTACAAACAAAGTTTACGTTAGGAAATTTTGTTTAATATGCCACCCCTTCAAGGGATGGCATTTTTTGGCTTAACGAGGTAAATTCTCTACCAGAGACATAGCTGAATAATCTGTATTTGCCTCTCCCATACGTTTTAGCCAAGAAAAATTAGAAGCCAGTGCTGATATAAATGTTGGATAAACATTGTACTTGACCTCAAATTCTTCACATACTTCTGCTAATATTAGAGCTATTTTTGGATAATGGATATGGCAAACCTGGGGAAATAAATGGTGTATGACTTGATAATTAAGTCCGCCAAGATACCAGTTTAAAAATTGATTCTTAGGAGCAAAATCAACAGTTGTTCTGATTTGAAAAATAGCCCATTCATCATCTATTTGATTTGTTTCAGCATCAGGTTGAATAAACTCTGCTGGTTCTAGAACATGAGCCAGCATGAAAACTATGCAAATCACTAGCCCATAAGTCATGTAAGTAATGAGAAATCCCACAATAGTTTGAATAGGAGTATAACCTACTGCTAAGGGTATTCCTAAGAAAAGCCCTAACCAAATAACTTTCCCACCGAACAAGATAAGCATCTCTAGTGGTTTAGGTGTAGGGATTGCATGGGAATGATATTTGCGCTTAAACAAAATTAGATGAATATCAGCAATCGACCAATAAATTGGGATTACTGTATATATAAATAAAATGAATATGTGTTGAAATGAATGATACCATTTATGCTCCATGTAGGGAGTCATCCGCACTAATCCATCACCGTGTATTTCTACATCATGCTCTAATATATTGGTGAAAGTATGATGTAAATAATTATGCCTAAATTTCCATAAATAACTAGATAAGCCAATTATGTCGTAGAGCGAACCTATAGTATTATTTACCCATTTTTTACGAGAATAACCGCCATGATTAGCATCATGACCTATACTAAAACCGACACCAGCAATACCTAACCCTAAGACAACACAGCTAATTACTTTGAGCCAAATTTGTGGCGGGCCAAAAAGAGTAAATGTCCACGCAGCAATTACCCATCCCAAAATCATTACCGTTTTGAGGTACATCGCGGGATTATCTCTAGTAGGAATGTTCCTAGACTGAAAATAAGCATCAACTCGTTTGTTTAGTTCTTTTCTAAAACCGTAGTTTTTAGTAAAAGTTATTTTTGGTTGTGTCTGTGTCATAAAAACCGCTCACGTAAATAACATTTGACTTGATTTAAAGTTGAAATAACTCTCAAAAAAGGCGTAGCTAGATATATCTCGAAGTTCAACATCAAATATCTGAAACTACGCCTAAAATTGTGTCGCAGATATCGGCACAATTTATAAAAAAATCATGACAGTCTTACCACAAAATCCAGCTTTGCATTAATTTTTTGCTAACTTTTTATTGGATGTGTAGTAAACCTTGCTGCCAGTATCTGAGACAAAATGACAACTAAAACATGAGCGCCATAAGGACTTACAAATCGGTTCTTCAGATTTGCGGAAGTATTCACCCATCACAGGTTTAATTGCTTTTGTTGCTTTTAACAAGTTGTTTTCGCTGTCTTGAAAAGTTCTGCGCCGGGAAACCCGGACGCACAATGCCAGTTCTCTCAAGTCGGTGGAACCGCCCACGAGACTGGCTCGACTTTTCTCTGTCTTGAAAAGTTGCTCCTCTTGGGTAGAACCCAAAACCGCACTTTTCGCTTTGCTATTGACTACTGACAAAACTCTATCCCCTTGTGGGTAGAGTTGTTATACTTGCACTTTATCCTTAGTTATCGTTCTGCATAATATTCATTGAAAGACTTATAACCAACATCAGTTGTGTACAGTTGACATTGGTCTACAATTTGCTTCATTAAAGACCAAGAAAACTGACATTCATCATGCAAATAAGGCTGCCAATTTTCTTTAATGCTGCTATATGCTAGCCGCAAATTATAAGAAGGAATTGCAGTAGAAAGGTGATGTGGGACATGAACATTGATGTCGTGGCAGAGGATTTCTATCCACCGGGGATAATCGCAGTGAATAGTACCAGATAGCTGTGCTAAAGCCTCGTTCCATTTATTCGCTGCCACAAAAGGCACATCTGAGGCAGTATGGTGAACAATAGTAAAAGTACTCATCCAAAAATGGTAGACCAGCCAGGGTACAAGCCAAAACTTGACAAATCCCCAAATACCAGTTGTAGCAATGAGTAAAGGAAAGGCGATCGCAGCAAAAATCACGACAACAGCCACAGAAAGCTTGATACTTGATTGGTCTTTCGTTTTGAAGTTCCGCCAATCAAAATGCACAACAGCCCAATGTCCAATGGAACCTACCCACCAGAGGCGTTTACGCATAAACCCTTCAAAGGCAAATTGCCTACTTTTATCCCAACTTTCAAAAACTTCTGGTCTAATGGGATGCCAAGCGTTATCCTCATCCAGCTTGTTGGTATGAGTATGGTGATAATTGTGCTTAATCCGCCAACTATGAAAAGGGTAAATTAACGGCATCATGAAAAAATGCCCCACCAAATCATTTACCCAACGACGTTTGGCGAATGATCGATGACCACAATCATGAGCAATGACAAAAAAACCTGTTAAAGCAGTGCCAGTCAAAATCCAGGCAAAGGGCAAGAGAAACCAAGGAGCGATCGCCAGAATATAGTAGCCTAAACCAACCATAAAAACACTGAACAAAACTTGAGTCCAAGCTTTGCGACGGTTTTGCTGAAAACATTCCCGTGGCAGCGTTTTGATAATATCTTTAAGCCTTAGGTTGGAATCACTAAGGTCTTCACTTAGCTGCTGGCTGTTAATTATTGATGTAGTCATGAACACCTGAAAAACAACACACCCCACTACCAAGTCACTTTTTTAGTAACTTGCCGCAAAGTTTCGTAATATTAGCGTCTCGGATTATAGCAACCTAACCTACCCAAGCGCACCCGTAACAAATTTACCAAAAGTCAAAAGTCAACAGTCAAAAGTTATAACTCTTGACCGTTGAGTTTCAACTATTGACTTATTGCTTTGTGCCGGCAAGTTTCACATTAGTAGCTAAACCGAGTACTTGTAGCAATTGAATTGTCATCCAAGTCAAATCGATTTCCCACCATTGCAGCCCGTGACGAGCTGAGTATTGAAAGGCATGGTGATTATTATGCCAGCCTTCGCCGAAAACTAATACAGCTACCCACCAACAATTAGTGGAGCGATCGCTCGTTTGGTGACTGCGATAGCCAAATTTATGGGTAGCGCTATTTACTAACCAAGTGCAGTGATAAACCCAGACAATACGAACAAAGATGCCCCAAACCACAAAAGGCCAGCCACCTAGAAACATTAGCAATAAACCCAGAGCTACCTGGATCAAAATAAAATATTTCTGTAAAAACTGATAAACTGGGTCTTCGGCAATGTCTTTGGTGAAGCGAGGAACATCAGCATGAGAGGGAGAGTGATAAATTAACCAACCGATATGACTCCACCAAAAGCCTTTATTGGAATCATGGGGATCAGGGTCAGTATCAGAATGTACATGATGAATGCGATGTGTCCCGATCCACTCAATTGGCCCTCCTTGACAGGCCAATGTCCCGCAAAAAACCAAGAAATACTCCAGCCATTTGGGAGTCTGAAAACTGCGATGGGTGACAAGGCGATGAAATCCTAAGGTAATGCCTAGACCACCACTTATCCAGTAAAGCAACAAAGCCACACCAACTGCTGACCAGCTAAAGTTACCAGGAACAAAAGCAAACAAAGCGCCGATGTGTAGACCAAGGAAAAATAGGGTATTCACCCAGTTGATTTGAGGTTTAGTCGAAGTAGCAATAGTCATGCAGTAACCCGAATTGGAATTGTCCAGCTTAATCTGCGCGATTTGAAAATCGCGTATATCTATAATTTTTTTGTGAAAGAGGAACTAATGAACAGCTTGGAGCAGCTGCGGCAAGCAGAACAGGCACTGTTAGAAATTTTTTCTGGAATTGACGCACAGGTCAAGCATAATCTGAAACGAGTCCTAAATGCTTTTCGTAATCACCGTGTAGGCGCACATCATTTTGCTGGTGTCAGTGGTTACGGCCACGATGATTTAGGACGAGAAACTTTAGATAAAGTTTTCGCCGAAGTTATGGGCGCAGAAGCAGCGGCCGTGCGAGTGCAGTTTGTTTCGGGAACTCATGCGATCGCTTGTGCTTTATTTGGTGTACTCCGTCCTGGAGATGAGATGTTAGCAGTGGTCGGTTCTCCCTACGATACGCTCGAAGAAGTCATTGGTTTAAGGGGTCAAGGACAAGGCTCCCTAATCGAGTTTGGCATAAATTACCGCCAATTAGAGCTAACTACGGACGGAAAGATAGATTGGCAAGCTTTAAATACTAACGTGGCTGATAACACCCGTTTAGTGTTAATTCAACGCTCTTGCGGCTATTCTTGGCGATCAAGTTTATCAATTGCCGACATAGAAAAAATTATCCACATAGTTAAACAGCAAAACCCCAACACAGTTTGCTTTGTAGATAACTGCTACGGCGAATTTATCGAAACCAAAGAACCCACCAATGTAGGTGCTGACTTGATGGCGGGATCGCTGATCAAAAATCCTGGCGGTACGATCGTCAACGCTGGTGGATATGTCGCCGGTCGCGCCGATTTAGTAGAAGCGGCCGCTTGTCGTCTAACTGCTCCTGGTATCGGTAGTTACGGCGGTGCGACCTTTGATCAAAATCGGTTGTTATTTCAAGGGTTGTTTTTAGCCCCACAGATGGTAGGAGAGGCGATGAAGGGAACTTACCTAACCGGTTATGTTTTTGACAAACTAGGTTATCCCGTAAATCCTGCGCCCCTTGCTCCTCGTGGGGATGTGATTCAGGCGATTAAACTTGGTTCTGCTGCCAAGCTAATTGCTTTCTGTAAAGCCATACAACAGCATTCTCCTGTTGGTTCTTATTTAGACCCCGTTCCCGATGATATGCCGGGGTACGAGAGCCAAGTAGTCATGGCTGGTGGGACATTTATTGAGGGTAGTACTTTGGAGTTTTCTGCGGATGGCCCTTTGCGTGAGCCTTATGTGGTTTATTGCCAAGGCGGGACTCACTGGACTCATATTGCGATCGCCTTGGAGGCGGCGATGGATGCTGTGGGAGAAGCTTAAGAAAAAGCTCACGCAAAGACGCAAAGGCGCAAAGGATTAGTGTGAGATTTTTTATAAGTTATTGACAACTCGTGAGATACCGTCTTTGATCAGCAAAGCTCCAAAATTGATCAGCAAGCCAAGGCGTTTGTTAGCAAGACTAAGATACGTTAATAGTTGTTTCTTGTGTACTGGATGAACTGCTTCTACTGATTTGAGTTCGATAATCACCTTGTCTTCAACAATAAGGTCTGCACGAAAACCTACCTCCAAATGTACATCTTCATAAACAACAGGTATGGGTCGCTCTGCCTCCACCTGCAATCCTCGTTTCCGTAACTCATATTCCAAAACAGCCTGATACACAGACTCCAATAATCCAGGTCCCAAACTTACGTGAATCTTGTATGCAGCATCAACAACCATCTTCGCAATTTCATTTTCATTCATCTTTAACTTTGCGCCTTCGCGCCTTTGCGTGAGCTATTCTTCCGGCAACTTATACTGCCCCACAATCCGCTTAGCATACTCCGGCACATGCCCCTCCAACTTCTTGGGATGATTCCGCTTCACATACAAATAATTCCTAGTAAAGTGCGAATCAATCGAAAACCGCGCATACTCCAAACCCTTCGGCCCAATTCTTTCAATCACCACACCCATGAGTTTCGCCGCCCACATCGGCAAAGTCACACCCTTATCATAAGCAGGAATACTTTGCTGTACAGCTTCTTGACGATTTCCTTGAGACATCACTGGCTGAGTATCTAACTGGTCTTGCACCAAGTCCAGCATTTCTTTACCAGTATCATTTCTGACTACAATCCACTGCCAGCCAAAGGGTGCGCCCATATAACCAACGACTAAATCTGCCAAGGAGTTAACGTAATCAAAGCAACTCATGCAGGAAGGAGCAAAGACATCTTTAAGTTTGTTAGTTTTCAAACCAAAGAAAGGTACGGTTTCTGTTGATCCGTCTTCATGTTTGAAGTGAACCCGAAAATCTTGCATAAATTCGTAATGTACAACAGTATCAGGCGATCGACTGGTGGTTTCTAAGAATTTTTGCAGTCCGTCGCGGGTAACATTATCTACGCAAGGTGTACCTAAAACATATAGTTTTTCTAAACCCAGTTGTTTTTCTACGGCTCGCAAAGCTTGAATTTGGCAACCAACACCAATTACCAATAATCGCTTCATTCCCGATTGTTCTATCTGTTCCAAAATAGAAAGGTTGGGTGAAAGTGTTGGTTTATTTACTCGTGCTGCTAGTATTTCTTCTGGGGTAAGAGCAATCACAGGCATGGGTTGAAAGCGGTCTTCTTTGGTGTTTTGGACACAGACAACACCTTCTACTAAACCGCGATTCAGCATTTCAATGGCGATGCTGCTAACAATACCCGTCCATTGTGCGCCTTCGATGGGCTGCTGTTTTCGCGCCGCCATCATGTCTTGATGAACACCAAAGTAGAGTTCATTGGCGTTATCGAGATCGCGCGATCGCCTGTGAGTTTGTTCTTCAAGTTCGCCTATTTGCTGATTAATAAAAGCACAAGCTTCCTTGACATAATGAATATAATATGTATCGCACAATCCGCATTCGCTACAAAGTTCTTTAGCAGGGCGGCGGCTAGTAGGTTTAAGAGCTTTGGCTTTTTTGTGAGGATAAACTGAGGTCATATAAATTTTTGTTTTATCCAGGAATCACTTTTATTACAATACCTTTACTGGCTATGAACTTTACGATACGTTTTTCAACGCAGAGGGACGCAAAGTAACGCAGAGTTTTACCTAATTTAATTCGCTACAAGTTAATGAGAGAGTATATTAGGACTTTTCTGACATAGTATTAAAAGCAAAATTTAAGGCTTAAGTAAATTTTACGAAGACGTAATAGTTTAACTGAGCCTAAGCTCTGGATAATGAGGTTTCCTAGATCAGCTTATGACACTCTACGATCCAGATCAATCAGGGCAGAAGGCTCTAGAAAAGTTACGTGTAGCAGCAACTAGCGCCAGCTTAACTTTAGAAACTGCTCAACGAGACTACGCGCAAGCTCAAATCGAAGTTTATAAATGGTTAAAACGATATAAACTTGCCTTAGAAAGTCTCAAAGAAACTACTACTTCTAGTTCAAGCACCGTTGTTAACTTAGAACTAGAATCACTGCGAAAGCAACTAGAGCAAATGTAGTCACTAAGACATCTACCTGAAATACCTTCTCTTCCTTTGCGCCTTTGCGCCTTTGCGTGAGGCAGATTCATTTCTTGTTCCCATTTTTCGGTAGGATAGCTCCCAGACTCACAACACACTTCAACCGGAGCTATGACAACCTCGCCAATTCCTACTCAACAATGGTATATCCTCCTGCAACAATTAATTGATGGCCAATCCTTATCCCGCACTCAAGCAACCGAATTGATGCAAGGATGGCTAAGTGAAGCAGTTCCCCCAGAATTATCAGGAGCAATTTTAACAGCACTGAACTTTAGAGGCGTTTCTGCTGATGAATTAACTGGAATGGCTGAGGTATTACAATCACAATGCTCACCCCTGAGAACTGATAACTCACAACTCAGTACAGTCATAGATACCTGTGGCACTGGTGGCGATGGTTCATCAACTTTTAATATTTCTACAGCCATTGCCTTTGTCGCCGCCGCTTATGGCGTACCCGTTGCCAAACATGGTAATCGTTCCGCATCAAGTCTGACAGGAAGTGCAGATGTTTTAGAAGCCTTGGGTGTAAACCTGAATGCCTCTAGCGAAAAAGTGCAAGCAGCACTATCACAAGTGGGGATCACTTTCTTATTTGCCCCTGGTTGGCATCCAGCATTGAAGGCAGTGGCTTCGTTACGCCGAACTCTAAAGATCCGAACGGTATTTAATTTGCTTGGGCCATTAGTCAATCCGTTGTATCCCACTGGGCAAGTTGTGGGGCTATTTACTCCTAAACTTTTGGCAACTGTTGCCCAAGCATTACACAATTTGGGTAAACAAAAAGCAATTGTTTTACATGGACGTGAAAGACTTGACGAAGCTGGGCTAGGAGATGTTACAGACTTGGCGGTGTTATCTGGAGGTGAAGTGCAAGTAACTACTCTTGATCCTCTGGATTTAGATATAACACCTGCTCCCATCGGTGCGCTGCGGGGTGGAGATGTCTCAGAAAACGCCGCAATTCTCAAAGCAGTACTGCAAGGTAAGGGTACTCAGGCACAACAAGATGCAGTCGCTTTAAATGCCTCTTTGGCGCTGCAAGTAGCGGGTGTTATCCCATTATTAGATCACGCCCAAGGTATTAATGTAGCTAGGGAGATCCTACAGAACGGTACTCCTTGGGCAAAATTGGAGCAATTAGTCCAGTTTCTGAAGGATTGATTTGTGATCGCGACTGTGGGCGAAATTCTACAACGTTACGTTTAATGGTGACATCGTAGTTACCAAAAAAGTCATGTCCTAATAATCCAGTTTCTAATTCTAAGCCAGCGATCGCTACTGGCACTTTATTTACTCTTACGCCACCGACTGCCATCGAATCAACATAACCCACAGGAAACTCTACAGCTTTAGAACTGGCGGTGTTAGCCTTGGCTTTTCCGACTGGTACTATCCCCAAAGCATTAGCCATTTGTTGAGTAATTACAGTTCCACTGGCTCCTGTATCTACAATCATGTCAAATTGTTGCTGTCCATTAAAGGTAACTGTGACAATTGGCGTTCCCCCAACTCGCCTTCTAATTGGGGCAACAAATACTTCTTTTTCTGAAGGAAGTATTTCTGATGAGGAAAAAATCGGTCTAGTTGGTGGCAATTTGACTCGTACAGGTGGGGGTACTGGTATGGGAACCTGGGGTGAAGTTTTTACTTGGGGAACAGCAACTACTATTTTTGGGGGATTAGCTTTAGCTACTGGTGGAGGGCTGGGAGCAGCTTTGCGTAGAGCATACTTCACTTGAAGCTGGTATTCTGAGATTTTAGCTTGAGCGATCGCAAATTCCGAGCTTTGTCGCCGGACTTTTTTCATTAAGGCGATCGCATCTTGAAACTGACTCGCCACTAAGTTCCAATCATCTGGGGATTGAGCAGATTGGCTGATACTTAAAGCACCCGCAGCTTTATCTAAACCTAGTTCAAAAGAACTGGGTTCCATTACCGACGGTGGCAAGTCTTCTGGTTCTGGAATGACTGGTGCTGTTGGTTCTCCAGGAGACGGCGTTACCTGATTGTCAGTCACTACCGACTGTTGATTGCGAAGAATCGCACCAGTTTGTTTTTCTTGACTACAAGCAACACCCAGAACCGCTAAAACACTTGAAATCAAAATCAGGGCTGCACGAGATAAAAAAGACTGAAGCATAATTAACTTCGATTTAAACTGCCCAAGGGACTGCAAATCTACTTTTGCCACCGATTCCCCTTTCAAAATTTTATCTTTTTAATTTTTAATTAATTCCCTTAAGAACGCGAAATTTCTTAACTCATGGGATAATTACATTCGCAGTATTGACTAAAGTGGGGATCAAAGACTGTTCATTCTTAACTGTTGACCGCTAAATGTCAACTGTCAAGAACTAGAGAAAGCAGGGGAGGCAGGGGAAGCAAGGGAAGCAGAGGAAGACAGGGAGACAGGGAGACAAGGGGATGGCAAGACAAGAAAAGCAGCGCGGTCTTTGTTGGAACAACTTTCTGCGGGCTGCCTCACCAAGTGGAACGACTGCGGGAGACATTATCTTTCCCAATTCTCCTTGTCTCCAATTCTTCTTTGATCCCCTCTGCACCCCGCACCCTGCCCCAATTCCTCTTCTCCATGCCCCATGCCCAATGCCCAATGCCCCAATCTTTTAGCTTATGCCTTTGTCTGATACAATCCCTGCTCTACTTGTCCTGGCAGATGGAACCACTTATCGCGGTTGGTCTTTCGGTGCGACGGGAACCACAATCGGAGAAGTGGTCTTTAATACTGGCATGACAGGATATCAAGAAGTATTAACTGACCCTAGTTACTGCGGTCAAATTGTGATTTTTACCTATCCTGAATTAGGCAACACTGGCGTTAATCCTGAAGACGAAGAATCGGCTCAACCGCAAGCCAAAGGTGCGATCGCTTGTAATATTTGTTACAAACCAAGTAACTGGAGATCAACACAATCCTTGCCTGACTATCTGAAACAATACCAAATACCAGGTATCTATGGAATTGATACCCGCGCTCTCACTCGCAAAATTCGCATGTTTGGAGCGATGAACGGCGGCATTTCCACCACGATTCTAGATGAGATGGAGTTATTAGAGCAGGTACAAGCAGCTCCCAACATGGCAGGATTGAATTTGGTACGTGAAGTCACAACCTCCAAAGTTTATGAATGGTCAGATCCTACAATCCCAGCTTGGGAATTTAACTCAGAATCGGCGGCAAATATCGGAGAATCTTTTACCGTTGTTGCCCTTGACTTTGGCGTAAAACGTAATATATTGCGTCGTTTAGCAAGTTATGGCTGTCGGGTGATAGTTGTTCCTGCTGATACACCACCAGAAGAAATTCTCAATTACAATCCAGATGGTGTTTTTCTTTCCAACGGGCCAGGCGACCCTGCGGCAGTTACTGAGGGAATTGCAACTACCAAAGCATTGCTGCAAAGTCAAAAACCCATTTTTGGCATTTGTATGGGACATCAAATTTTAGGTCATGCCCTTGGAGCAGAAACCTTTAAATTAAAATTTGGTCATCGCGGTCTCAATCAACCTGCGGGTTTACAACAAAGGATAGAAATTACTAGCCAAAACCATAGCTTTGCGATCAACCCAGATTCATTACCTGAGACAGTTGTAGAAATCAGTCACCTTAACCTCAACGATCGCACCGTTGCTGGGGTACGTCACAAATCTCTGCCGATATTTTCCGTACAATATCACCCAGAAGCCAGTCCCGGCCCTCACGATGCTGATTACTTGTTTGAACAATTTGTCCAAGCAATGCAAACAGCACGTCAAGCGACTATAGGGCATAGAGCATAGGGTATGGGACATAGGTTATTTTCTCCCTCTGCTTCCCCTGCTTCCCCTGCCTCCCCTGCTCCCTGCTCCCTGCCCCTCTGCTTCTTCCCCTGCTTCCCCTACCTCGCCTACTCCAGCAGGTTCTAGACAATTTGCACAAAAACCATCTATACTTGAGCGTTCACTTTAATGATGAGGAGGGAATTATTGCTGAGCCACTTAATCTAACCGTGAGCCTAAGAGGCACTCGTGAAGTCCGGGATAACTGTCAGCTATTCCGCCTCACAGGTTTGTTAGATGCATTTTCTGAACCGACATTTCGCAAAGTACTCGGTAACAAAATTGATGAGGGACCAAAGCACATTATCTTGGATCTCTCACAAATCGACTTTGTTGATAGCTCTGGCTTGGGCGCGCTCGTGCAGCTAGCCAAACAAGCTCAAACCGCAGATGGCACTTTGCAAATTGTCACTAATGCAAGAGTAACTCAGACAGTCAAACTTGTTCGCTTAGAGAAGTTTCTTTCGCTGCAAACTTCAGTTGACGCAGCGCTAGAAAATATCAAGTAGTATTGATCGTTTGATTAGAGAGTTCAATTTAGCTATCCGAATGCTTGATCTGGATAGCTTAATTTTTAGAGACGCTGGCAAACAACCTCTCTCCTTGTGAGAGAGGGACAAAAGCCAGCAGATCTAAAATGTCAGCATATTGCCAAGAAAATAAGTATATCTCAATATGTCAAAATAAAGGATAGATATACACAAAAAAACTTTGTAGCCTTTAGCTATACTGAAAGATAGCAGGGTTTTTAGGCATGTATAACTAAATAATTTGTATTTTTAGTCTATCAAATATTTGATATTTTAAATGACTACTTGTCAAATAAAGGAGACTATTTATGACTAACGCATAGGTAACGGAAAATATAACCGCAGAGGACACAAAGAAATAGGAGTTTCAGAGAGTTATTGCGTAAGTCCTAATACTATAGTAATCCGGTTTGATTCGGTGAATTTATTTGTGTAGGTAGGGAACAGGAAACAGGAAACAGGGAACAGTTAAGAAGGGATAGATATGCACTGAATCGTGTTCAAAAATCAAATAGGAGTCCTATATAAAGATGAGTTTTCAGTACAAGTTCAATTAAAAAAGATAAAATTTAATCATTAATTTTGATAGTGTTGATTATGCTAGATATACCAGCATGGCATATCCAAAAAAGAGTAAATATTTTTACTGCCTTTTGAATTTAGCCCATTCAGGAATGATTAACTTGTGAAGTCAAAGGAGGAAAAGCTATTAGATGGACAACAAGATGAAGCCCCTCAGCTAAATTCATCTTTGACCCAAGCATTCTTGGCAACTACAGCCCAATTACCACAAGAGATTTCCCAGACACAATTACAACAAATTTCTCCTGCTGCCTTAGCGTATTTAGGAGATGCAATTTATGAATTGTATGTTAGGATGTTCTATCTACTGCCATTACAGCGGACAGACACCTACCATCATTTGGTAGTAGCACAGGTAAGAGCCGAAACCCAGGCACTTCATTTGCGATCGCTAATCCCTGATCTCACAAAAACAGAATTAGAAATTGTCCGACGAGGTCGTAACGCTGCCACAAAACGCCCAAAACGAGTTGATCCCGATATCTATCAACAGGCAACTAGTCTAGAAACTTTAATTGGCTATCTTTATCTCACCGATTCCCAACGCTTAACCGAACTGTTGCAAAAACTTCACTTAGAGAAATAGTGGGCAACTCCATCTTATGAAAGGAAATTCAACAGTTGAGATCCGGTAAATTCAAGGAATCTGGAAGCCCACCCACAAGCTATACCCAAAACTGATATGCAAAATAAACCAAGAAAAATCAAGACTTCTGGCGAACCAAACCGTGGGCAACCGCTGAAAATTAAGACTAAGCGTGTCATCGCTAATTCGATTCACACTCCTAGTCCTAAACATAAAAAAGGGGATAGTAATTCTCTATCCAATAGCCCACGCCCACACCGCGATTTTTCTCATCCATCTCCATCTCTAAAACACACAGAAGATAACGACTTGATTTATGGTCGTCATCCCGTTTTGAGTGCTTTAGAAAGTGAGCGAGAACTGAATCGCATTTGGGTTACTCCTCGCCTACGCTATGATCCCCGTTTTCATCATTTGATTCTCCAAGCTAAAGACAATGGCACAGTCATTGACGAAGTAGAACCAAAGCGCTTAGACCAAATTACCAACGGTGCTAATCACCAAGGTATAGCAGCACAAATAGCTCCCTATACCTACATTGAATTGCCAGATTTGATTGAACAAACAAAATCAGTAACTGACCCTGTAATTGTAGTAGCTGATGGCATCACTGATCCCCATAACTTAGGTGCAATTATTCGCACCGCCGAAGCTATAGGCGCTCAGGGATTAGTCATACCTCAAAGAAGGGCATCAGGAATCACTTCTACCGTTGTCAAAGTGGCAGCAGGTGCTTTAGAAAATTTTACTGTCGCCAGAGTAGTCAACCTCAGCCGCGCCTTAGAAGAATTGAAAGAGGCTGGTTTTTGGATTTATGGTACTGCCGCTGCTGGCAGTGAACCTCTACATGCAGTCAAGTTCAGTGGCCCGATCGCTTTGGTAATTGGCTCTGAAGGTGAAGGTCTGAGTCTGTTGACACAACGCTCCTGCGATGTACTGGTATCAATCCCCCTGATGGGTAAGACCCCTAGCCTGAACGCTTCAGTAGCCGCAGGTATGGCGCTTTATGAGATTTATCGCCAGCGATCGCTAAACACGTTGTACCTAGATAAATTACAAAAACCTCTTTAAAAATTAAGAGGAAAAGAGTATAAAGAAATGTAAAAGTAAAATATCGTTGTTTAAAATTTAGTACCACGTTGATCAATCAGCAACAACTATGAAAACAATTTGGGATAACCTGAAAGAATCTTTGATTAACACATTTAACAGTCTCGGCTTAGCTTGGTGGGTGGAAATAGTAACGCAAAATCCGCGTTGTACCTACTATTTTGGGCCATTTTTAAGTTCTGCTGATGCGAAAGTGGCACTTAAAGGCTACGTAGAAGATTTAGAAGCAGAAGGCGCACAGGGAATAATTGTAAATGTTAAGCGCTGCAAACCAGGGACTCTCACAATTGCTGAAGACTTGGGGGAAAGGATTGACCGCAAAGTAAAGCCTGTCTTTAGCGGTCTGATGTAAGTAAGGCAAGAGAGTCAAATAAGAGACAGGGGAGCAAAGGTGATGGTTTCTACTCCCTTGTTTTTTTGATTTTTGACCACTGACTTAGGGCAGATCGGCCTCAATCTGTGGAAGAGTGGTTACAACTGCTAGTTCCTAAACAGGAGTCGCAATCATATACATCAGTTTCACCACGAGTTTAATCACCATTTACGGCAGATCCTTGGATGTGGATACGATGGTCTTTCTTGTTTTGGGTGTGCCTAGGTTTAGGAGTTATCAATCTACCATCAATTGTTCATGAACGTGATTTGGCACAGATTTCTTCGCGGGCTTCCATTCTAGCTTTTCTAGCTTTTTTAACTGCACTTTTTGCACCTATTACTGAATTTGGAAAAGTTTTTAGGTGGAGACCTGTGTTTGTGGGTTTGATAGCAGCTTTTCTGGGAGCATTAGTAGCTCCATCAGTAATTTCTGTTGAACCTACTCATAGTTTTTGGGATGTAATTTTAATTTATGCGTTCTTAGGTTACTTTTTAGGTCTTCTTTTGGGAGTACCGTCTGTAATTTTAGGAATTACCAAGAGAGATTTACAAGCATATTTCAATAGGTTTATGACAGTTGTAATTTTGCTAGGAGTTTCTCTGTCAGCTATAGCTTTAAGTTGGGCAATTTTTGCTTACCCTTTCTTGTTAAAGCAGTACGGTCAATCGTAGGCTAGATTGACACAAGAAATCCAACAGCTTTTCTTCGCCACCGTTGTTTCAAACAAACACTGGCTTCATGGTTTGAGATAAAATATAGGGATAATATTGAAATAATGCAAACCCAATAACAATTCGCCAACTCCGCTATAGCAAAGAAGAATTTGTTCGACGTGGCAAAGAGATCTATAAAGCTCAAGTTCGATCTCAAGTCGAGGAAGGCATCATGGCAAGATTGTGATAATTTACCTAGAATCGTCATTAACGCAATAGAGGAGAGGATGAGCAGACTATTACTTGAGATTTCAAACGATGTCGCGGAATCTCTTCAGCTTCCACCTTCAGAACGCCTCTCTCGTCTACAACGGGAATTAGCGGGACTTAGGCAAAAAAAGAGACTAAAAAAGGCTATAATGCAGAATTAGTATAGGTTTTACGTCAAATTAACCCCCATGAAAGAGACAACTCCCACAGCTATGCCCCCATGCTTTGAAAAATGGTGTCAAAGGTTTGACGATGTATTTGGTCATAAAGCGCAAAAAAGGGAGTTTAGACATTATTTAGGGGGGTTGTTAGGAGAAAGCGAACGGAAAAACTTGTTGCAGCTCGCAGAAAATGCCGTAGGAGTAAATTACCACCGATTACACCACTTTTTGACAGATTCCCCTTGGTCGGCCACAAAGGTGAATGAACGACGCTTAGAGGTAATGAACAAGTGTAGTCAGACTAAAATCAGTAGAGGATTTAGCTTGATAATTGATGATTCAGGGCATAGGAAAAGTGGTAACTTTACCGAAGGTGTGGGAAGACAATATATCGGAGAAATTGGCAAGACAGATAATGGAATAGTGGTGGTAACAACTCATTTATATGATGGGAGAAAAAGCCTACCATTAGATATAGAGTTATATCAACACGCTGATTCATTACCCGAAGGAAAACAAGACCCTCTATTTGAGAAAAAAACAGAGATAGCAATTAAGTTAATAGACCAAACAAGAGAGCGAGGATATCAACCAGGAATAGTGATTGTAGATGCCGGATATGGTAACAATACATCATTCCTATTAGAACTAGAAAATCGCAAATTAAAGTATTTAGGAGGAATAGCCAAAAATCGGAAAGTCACAATTAGTGAGCAAGAGAATAATCAACGAACAATTAGGATAGATGAGTTAGCAAAGTCTATACCCCAAGAGGCTTTTAGCGAAATTCAACTCAATTTAGATAAACCTAGAAAAGTATGGGTAGCAACTTTTGAAGTAGAGATATCACGTCTGGAAGGTAAACGAAGTATAGCTATCTTCATGAATGCTGCTACTTTTTCTGATGCCACAGATATCGACTACTTTATTACCAATGTTTCTACATCTGTTGTAACTTCAGAATGGATAGTAAACACCTATTCTCAACGCAATTGGGTAGAGGTCTTTTATAGAGAAGCCAAGGGTTTTTTAGGATTGAAAGAATATCAAGTCCGAGATAAAACCAGTCTCATGCGACATTTTATCTTGGTATTTTGTGCCTATACTTTTGTCCTTTGGCATCAGTTGACTGGTGGTTTTAGACGTAGGTGGGCAACTAAACCGTTGAACACTTTTACTGAGGCTTTAGAAGCCTTTAGAACTGCTATTTCTTTCCGATTTATTGAGTGGTTGACTGTTAATCGTGACGTATTTGCCGCTCATAAAGCCAGTTTCGGCTTTATTTGGGCTTGATTTTTCCTTAAGTCCCGTTAGCAGTTCGTTTATACCAAAAAGGGTTGCTCTCTTTTGGGAAAGCACGGGAGTTAGCACAAATGACAAAATGGGAGTTTCACTCACTACTTGGAGATGAGGCAATTGAGCGTAATTACGATTTAGAAGAACTGGAAAATGACTTAAATACTTTGGAGCATTTAGATTGAGAGCCATCAGTAACTCTTCTGTTTTGATTGCTCTGAGCAGCATTGGTCAATTGTCTATACTGACGCAGAGATTTACAGACGGAATTCTTATCCCTCTTGTGTCACTCTCGGAAAACAATAATCGAAGCAAGATTCTGAAACTTTGATTGAATAAAGCTTTGAGCCTTTATTTTCTAACAGTAACTAAAATTTGTAGCCTAACCCTGAAGATTATAACTCTGAAAGGCTTTCAAAGATTGGCTTCTCCCAAAGTGACAAAACAGGGTTATTCCACAAGCAGTCTGGTATGAAATTGTGGAGACTGGGGCAGGGCGGGCAGGGGCGGTAGAAGTTGCAGTAGGCTTAAACGTTTGGCTCACTGTTCAGGAGGTGGAGAACAAGACTCTGATATCATTGCTACAGCAAGATTTGGATAAGGGCGAAGCAGAAGCGATTGCATTATTGCTTGAGCAGTCTTTAGAAGCACTATTGCTGGATGAAAAGAAAGCGCGACAAGTTGCACGACGCATGAATTTACAGATACTTGGTACGTTGGGTCTTTTAATTTGGGCGAAACGGCAAGGAGTGATTGTTAACTTGCAAGAACAGCTTGATGCCTTGCGAACTGTGGCTAAATTTCGTTTGAGTCAGCAGGTTTATGACGAAGCTCTCAGACAAGTTGGGGAATTGCAATAGTCCCGACGAGGGCTAACAATTCAAATGCAGCGGACGGTTGAGAGTCTATGGTGCTGAGTTCGAGGGTACTTGCAGCCGCTCAGCCGGAACGTTAGGCAGCGATTGTACCTGCTTGGTCGCGTACAGCTAAACTACTGACACAGAGAAGATGGCTATCAAATGAACCCGATATAGAAGTATTAAAATTGTTGGTTGAGCGATCGGTAGTTAGGACTGTAATGAGAAACATGGATTCAGAAACCGAAACTCAAATCTGCGAGTGTGAAGCGCGACTTTACAACGCAATGTCAGCATCAGACGTATCCGAATTAGACTTGCTCATCGCCGCAGCAGTTCGAGGTCATCATTGGACTATTTAGTTATTGACCAACTACTTGTGGATGTAATGATAGCCAACAATTAATATCTCCCAGTACCTGCTGGGGAATCTCCCAGGGGAAAAGATGGGCTGTGTTGGGATAACAATGCCACTGACTATTTTGAAGATGTTGAGCAGTTTCTAGGCTCGACTGCGCTGTAATGTGACGGTCTTGCTCACCAGCAAGTACCAAACTAGGACAGTGAATTTGCTTTAGTTCTGTAAGTCTGTTGTAACTAGATCTTAAGGCTGTGGAAAGGGCAGAAGTTGCAGTAGTGGAGGTTTGCCAATAAGCCTGTACTGCTTCTTTGGCGATGTAGTCGTAAGCAGTGGGTGTATGTTGTTGAATTAGATAACGAAAAAGCGATCGCTTGCCAAAGGTTTCTATATTCCACTGCCAACTTGGTTGAATAACGTTCAATAGAGCGGCAACGCCAGTGTAAATATTATCTTGTAAACTAATTGGAGGATGACTCCCACGAGGTCTAGCCGCTGTCGCTACTAAAATTAGACCAGTTACACGCTGTGGCAAGCGCAATGCCAATTCCATCGCTAAAATACCACCAAGTGACCAGCCTAATAACAAACATTTTTCAATCTCAAAACGGTCTAGCAGCGCCTCTAAGTCGGTTAGATGGTCGTACATCTCAAATTTGCCATTAAAGCGACTTTTGCCATAACCGCGCAAATCTGGGGCAAAAGTCTTGTAACGCTTTGACAAGTGATTGGTAAAAACCGAAAGATTACGACCAGAACCAGGATGACCATGTATGCCTAAAATAGGGAATCCTTGACCTTGGATGTAGACATTCAAGTTAGCAGCTTTTGTGGATGAATAAGCCATTATCTGAGGTTTTTTGAAGACTTAGGCGATCGCAGCTGTTGGTAATCAATACAAACCAACAACAAAACAATTATAATTTTTCTGTATATCCTCCAGCATAAGTAATCACGCACATCTGCCTGTATGTGCTATGAATCCCAAAAGCAACTCCTGCGACTTTAAAAGCGGGGTTAAAAATATTATGGCGATGACCGCGTGATGGTACTCCATCATCAATAATTAATTGCATGACAATATCTTGAGCTGTACTAGAACCATAGCTGATATTTTCGCCAGCAGTAATTTCCCATTTGCCATAACGGCTAATGCGAGTAAACGGATCGCTGCCATCTCCACCATTATGACCTGTAGTTCCTTTTGCACCTTGGTCTTTAACGTGATCTCTCGCACCCGAAGACATACCTGGAGATAAGCTTAATGCTGGCACAGGATGGGTTGAATTGAGAAAAGCGATCGCCTCATCAACTGCTTTTATTCCTTCTTGAGTTTGTAAATAAATAAAGTCAGAGACTTTGACTTTTTTGCCTTGGAAGCGCTTTTTATAGTTTTCTAGAATTGGCAGATATGCAGCAGGATTTGTCCGCACTTGATTCATTTCTACTATCACTTGTTGTTCTAACACTGAGATAGTATTTTGCCGTGCCAACTTTTCAGCACCTTTTGGAGTCACTTCCGGCCAAAATTTCCAAAATTGTAGTTTTTGCATCAAAAATCTCACAGCTTAGGAGCGAAAAATTATTATATATTTAGCTCCACAGACTGAATAAAAGTTTTCGGAAAGCATTACCCAAAATCCTTGTAGAGACACAGCACTGTCTCACCATGCCCCATGCCCCATGCCCTATGCCCAATGCCCAAAAACTTTATCTTTCCTGATATCCACCAGCGTAAGTAATCACACAGATTGTTCTATAGACTTTGTGAGTTCCGTAAGCAACCCCAGCAACTTTGAAAGCACTGTTAAAGATATTTTTGCGATGACCGCGTGATGGTACTCCATCATCAACAATTAATTGCATGACGATATCTTGGGCAGTCTTTGGCCCATAACTGATGTTTTCGCCGGCGGTGGTTTGCCATTTTCCATAACGGTTGATGCGATTAAAAGGATCGCTGCCGTCACTACCATAGTGACCTGTTGCACCTTTTGGCCCTTGGTCTTTGACATGATCTTTAGCACCCAAAGACATACCCTTAGATGCACCTAATGCACCTACAGGACGAACTGACCGCAGAAAGGCAATCGCCTCATTAACTGGTTTTACACCTTCTTGAGTTACCAAATAGGTAGTGCTAGATAATTTGACATGCTTGCCCTGGAAGCGCTTTTTATAATTTTCCAGGATGGGAATGTATGCTTGAGGATTTGTCCGCACCTTAGTCATTTCTGCTATTACCTGTTGTTCTAAAGGTGAAAGGTAACTTGCCTTGACCAACAAAGTCGGACTAGCTGTTTGAATTGTGTTCGGGGGAGATTTTACTAAAGATGAGTTAGGTTGCAGAATTTGATATGAACAATTGGCTAGTAGTGTACTAAGAATAAACACGCAAATTTTAATGGGGTGCATTAGTTACCTCACAAGTTTACACGTAGATATTTATTTGGCTAACTTAGATGCACCAAAGCCTTTTGACCAGTATTTGGCTTGAAAAATTAAAATACTGACCTAAATTTGTTGTAGCATTAGTAACTACTAACTGTAAAGTCCAGTTATTAAACTAAGTATAATTTGATTCTACTTTTAGATAAAAAACCGCATTAAAAAATGCCAAAAAATAAATTCTCTGGTATTTGTAGCGGCTACTTTAAAAATCGGGCGATCGCAGACAGCAAAAGTCAGTATCTTGAAAAGAAAGGTATTGACAGCTTGATTTAACATCAAATGGGCATTGCTGTTGCCCTACTGTATTATGAAAAAGACAGAGCTATTGCGATTAGGAGGAGGTTTTTTCGACTTCGGGAGATCCAAAAAATAAATCGTCTCTAAAAATAGGCACACAAGCCTAATAAAATATCTAGAACAGCTTTATTGTTTGGAAGTCACTGAAAACTTAGGAATTAGTACTTATCTGCTCACTCAGGAATCAGGACTCAAAACTCTCTATGTTAACAGGCACAATTTTGCAGGGTGGAAAGTACACCCTAATCCAAGAAATAGGGCGCGGTGGTTTTGGCATTACGTTTAAGGCTACTCATCACTACTTAGGCCAAGATGTAGTGATGAAAACCATTAATGAAAAGCTACGACAACATCCTGATTTTGCCAAGTTTGAGCGTCAATTCCAAGATGAAGCCAGACGATTAGCAACTTGTATCCATCCCAATATTGTCCGAGTTAGTGACTTTTTTGTGGAAGATGGATTACCTTACATGGTGATGGAATATATTCCTGGCGAAACCTTAGGAGATGCTTTTGTATTACCAGCGATACCTTTGCCAGAAGCAACAGCAATACATTATATCCGTCAAATCGGAGCAGCATTACAGGTAGTACATAATAATGGTCTGCTACACCGAGATGTCAAACCGGATAATATCATCCTCCGTCAAGGGACTCAAGAAGTAGTATTAATTGATTTTGGTATTGCTAGAGAATTTAACGGTAGTGTGAGGCAAACTCATACTGGTATGGTTTCTGAGGGTTATTCTCCACTAGAACAGTACTTAACCCAAGCACCGCGCACACCCGCCACAGATGTTTATGGCTTGGCAGCAACATTGTATACTTTGTTGACGGCACAAGTTCCCTTGCCAGCCTTGTTGCGCGATCGCGAAAAAATGTCCTCTCCCCGCGAATTACAACCTCATTTGAGTGCAGCAGTCAATCAAGCCGTTATGCGTGGTATGTCTGTAGACTCTCGCTTTCGTCCGGCAACTGTCGCTGACTGGCTAAAATTACTACCTGGAAATGGACTTAATGTTACACCCCAAGTAGTACCCACTCACTCAGTAGCAACTATCAATTTGTCTGCTGAACAGCAACGCCAAAATTTATCTAAAAGAAATATTCAAAGTCGTGTTAAAGGAAAATCACAGCCGAAAAATTCGACACCAGCTAGCAATAAATTAGGAAAGTCTCAAGTATTCCTGGGTACAGGTATAGCCCTTACAGCTGCTATAGCAGGGTTTGGTATTACCACATTGCTTTCTCGTTCTGAACCACAGTCACCCTCAAAACCTTTGTTTGAACAGCGCCAAGTAGAGTCTGTTGAACAAAAGCCCGTACCTGTCCAAGAAAGTAATTCCACACAAGAAAATAATCCTACACAAGATACTCAAAATGTTTCTCCAAATGAATCTGCCTCTACTCCAACTTCTAGGCGGCGTAGGCGTAATTTTTCTGAGAGACAAGAAAAATCTAAAAATACAAGTAGCAACAATTCTCCAGAAAAATCATCACAATCTAATTCAGGAGAAGCATCAAGCCGCGATTCAAAGCAACCCTCAGTTTCTTCTACACCATCATTAGTAGAAAGACTACGAACAATTCGTTCCTCTCGTCGTACTTCCTCACCCACACCATCATCAGAAAATACTTCACCTTCTTCTGCGAAAGAATCCACCTCGCCCCAACCTGTAAGGCAATCAAAGCCTGTAATCATACCAGCATCACCACCTACAGAATCAAAACGGTCAAATCCTCCTGCTGTGGTAGTACCAACTTTAGATATGAAGAAAAATTCTTCTGCTGCCGATATTCAAACCCAAAAATATGAGAAATTGCAAGAAAAACTGCAAGAAAACAGCAATTAGGAATTATTAAAAATACTCTCACAGTATTATTAGATGAAAAACTCCATTCATGGGGCATTGGGCATGGGGCATGGGGAAGAAGTAATCAGTTATCACTGTTAACTGATTACTGATTTATTCACCCATGAAGGGCTGGAGTTTCTTGCCCTTTTAATAAAAATTAATAGTTAATATCAATTATCTTTTAAAACTTGTGGACAATATTCAATCTGACACATCAGGGGTTGACAGAAATATTCACTGTACCAGTAATGTAAATTTAAATATTTGTAACTATTATTACTATATGTAGAAATTTTATCTACAAATATATACTTATAACTGCAAACCTCTAGCTTTTGATTAGCACTATAATATTAGAATAAATCCCTGGGTGAAAATTCAAATATCCAAGACATTATTCTCTGCGTATTAAAATCAGCGATCGCTAGCAAAAATAAATAAGTTAAAAAGTAATAAATATCACGCAATAGTCAACGTTGATAAACAAAACTATTGGTAAATTTCATCACAGCTTCAACACTTTTTGTTAATTAACTGTAAGCACAGTATATGGACGCGGAAAATTGGACGTATCGATTACAAAGGGCGCTACCCGTAAGTTCCCGCGCATTACTATTAATAAATCGTCATGCTCGTCAAGGAGAAAAGCGTCTCTCAGAAGCAATTAATTGTCTTCAGCAACTTGGCTTTAATTTAATCGAAGAATCAATCGAAAATCCCACAAATATTTCTGAAACTATACTCCGTTATCAACATGAAGTTGACTTGGTAATTATTGGCGGTGGTGATGGCACACTTAATGCCGCAGTAGATAGTTTAGTTGAGGCTCAATTACCTTTAGGAATTTTACCTTTGGGAACTGCTAATGATTTAGCAAGGACTTTAGGTATTCCTAACTCTTTAAACGAAGCTTGTAAAGTAATTGCCTATGGAGATCTGCGACGCATTGACTTAGGATTAGTAAATGGCAAATACTTTTTTAATGTTGCTAGTTTAGGACTGAGTGTCAAGATTACCCAGCGGCTTACCAAAGAAGTTAAGCGCCGTTGGGGAATATTAGCCTACGCTGCTACCGCATTACAAGTGATTTGGGAGTCTCGGCCTTTTAGTGCAGAAATTCGTATTAATGGTAAATCTTTACATGTGAAAACTATACAAATCGCCGTGGGTAATGGGCGCTACTATGGTGGCGGTATGGCAGTGGTTCATTATGCGACAATCGACGATCAAAGATTAGATTTATATAGCTTAGAAATAAAACACTGGTGGCAAATCATATCGTTATTTCCAGCCATGCGAGAAGGGCGGCACATTTATCGGCGGGGTGTCCGTGCCATTCAAGGACAGAATATTGAGATCATTACTCGCAAACCACGTCCAATCAATACCGATGGTGAAATTACGACATACACACCTGCTAGTTTTCGGGTTGTACCAAATGCCGTAACTATTATAGTGCCACCAGTTGAAACTTTTTAATTTTTAAATGTATAATTTATGACTTTTTAATTAAGCGATGTCTGCGGTAAATAATAATTTGATATGATCAAGAATAGCGGTGGTGCATTTATATGAATACTTATATTTTGTATATTGAATGATAGGTGGGTATTGTGGCAACTCACATCAACTCACGCCAAATGAATTTGAGATTTTCTCAAGAAATTAAATCTTTGCTGCAACGCTTAACCGAACAGCAATTGACTTTAGGCCAAATTTTGGCAGAAACTTCTGAACGGGGTTTTAGTTTAGTCATTGCATTATTAGTTTTGCCTTTTTTACTTCCTATGCCGCCGGGATTAACAGGGCCTTTTGGCGGGGCTTGTTTGCTGTTGTCAGTACAGATGGTTTTGGGTAGGCGATCGCCTTGGCTACCTCGAAGAATTGCCCGTTACAAATTTCCTCGTCCTTTTGCTCAGTTATTGTTACAAAACCTGCAACGTCTCACCAAAATTTTAGAGAAAATTGCCCGTCCCCGACTCAAGAAAATAGCCAATAATCCTTTAACTTGGCGAATTAATGGGCTTTGTATCTCTTGGTTAGCAATATTATTAATTTCACCAATTCCCTTTACCAACCCTATACCTACTGTAGGTATTTTACTTTTGGCAGTTGCCACTATCGAAGCAGATGGTTTACTGATTTGCATTAGCTACGTAATCACTACTTTAATTACATTGCTATTTGGATTTATTGGTTATGCTTTGTGGTTAGCTCCTAGTTTGCTACCATCTATCTTCAGAGTAGCCTAACTTTAATAATCTAAAATAAACTATAGGAATCCGGTTTGATTTGGTGAAATTACTTGCGTGGTGCGCGTTCGCAAAGCGTCTCGCACAGAAGCGCAGCGCAAGCGCGATAGACGCAGAACATTGATATAGTAAAGTAAGCTGCGATCGCATCTCAGCTACTACAAGTTCTTATATTTACTTTACAAAACAGCAATTAACGCATTTTTACGGTATAAGAGATTCATAAATTCAACACAATATCTTGATTTATGAATACAACACCTCACGTAAACAGGGAAAAAACCGCTTTAATTACTGGGGCATCTGGGGGAATAGGATATGAACTAGCCAAGTTATTTGCTAACGATGGCTATAACTTAGTATTAATTGCTAGAAATGAAGAAAAGTTAATTCAAGTTGCTCAGGAATTTACCAGGAAATCAGGTATTAAAGTTGAAATTATTGTTAAGGATTTATCAATACCAACGGCTCCGGCAGAAATTTTTACAAAAGTACAACAAGCAGGTATTAAAGTTGATGTGCTGGTCAATAATGCCGGATTTGGGGCGTATGGATTCTTTTATGAAACAGATATTGTAACAGAATTGCAAATGCTACAGCTAAATGTGGTTAGCCTCACCCATTTAACTAAATTATTTCTCAAAGATATGGTCAAGCAAGGTTCTGGGAAGATATTAAATGTTTCTTCAGGTGCAGCCTTTCAACCAGGGCCTTTAATGGCAGTTTATTTTGCGACAAAAGCTTATGTATTATCATTTTCAGAAGCGATCGCTAATGAATTAGAAGGTACAGGTGTAACAGTAACCGTAGTTTGTCCGGGAACTACAGCATCTGGTTTCCAAGAAAGAGCAGCGATGGAAGAATCGAAGTTGGTTACGAGTCAAAAAGTTATGGATGCTGAAACCGTAGCTAAGATTAGCTACCGTGGCTTAATGGCAAATAAAACTGTTGTTGTCCCTGGTGTGAGAAATAAGTTACTTGCTGAAGCTGTAAGATTTACACCCAGAAAAATGGTTGTCAAAATAGCCAGAGAGATGAATAGTAAGTAATAAAAGTTAACTTTTTCTAGCCAAAAATTCTCTGTGATGTTACGCTAATATTTTCAATTTCTGTATCACATTGCCCAGTGCAATTTTAATATTTTTTTGCTTTTTTAACTCGCAGCAACCCTTACAATAGAGTTACTAAAAACTTAAGGGATTAAAGAAATTTGTGAACTTACATAAATCCCTGATCATTATCCGATAACTCTAGGTTGAGTATTGCTAAAGTTTTTTTTGGCAATATCAGATCATTCTGTTTTCAAACTTTAATTTTTCATAAAAAATTATCAGACATGTGGTTTTCTCTGCGGTATTTACGGAACCGCCTTGAATGCTGTTGAAGTACAACAACAGTAGGATTACTAAAACCTCACCTTATTTGTTTAATTAGCTTTTACCCTCATTTTGAATGTAGGTAAAGCCTATTTTGCTATGTCCACAATTTTCCAGGATTGATATTATGACTCGTTTATCAAGCCCTATTGAAAACTTAAAAAACCACTATACAGTTGTGATTATTGGTTCTGGCTATGGTGGCGGTATTGCTGCTTCACGCCTCGCAAGAGCTGGACAGGAAGTATGTGTACTAGAACGAGGCAAAGAATTTCAACCGGGTGAATATCCTAATACTGACACCCAAGCTGTAAGAGAAATCCAAGTAGATTTACCTAATAAACGCATTGGTTCGCGTACAGGCTTGTACGATTTTCACGTCAACCGAGATATTAACGTCTTTGTTGGTTGTGGATTGGGTGGTACATCTCTTGTTAATGCTAATGTTTCATTACAAGCTGAACCTCGTGTGTTTACAGACCAGCGTTGGCCTCAAGAACTGCGTGATGATGTAGAGACTCTAATAGCAGAGGGTTATCGCCGTGCGGAAGAAATGCTCAAACCTAACTCATATCCCGAAGATTTTCCGCCTTTGCCAAAATTACAAGCCTTAGAAAAATCTGCTGAATATTTGAACGAAAATTTTTATCGGCCACCTATCAATGTAACTTTTGAAGATAAAGTGAATCATGTAGGTGTAGAACAAAAAGCTTGTAATCTCTGCGGTGATTGTGTCTCAGGCTGTAATAATAAAGCCAAAAATACTGTGTTGATGAATTACCTGCCTGATGCTAAAAACCACGGTGCAGAAATTTATATACAAGTATCCGTGCGACAAATTGAGCGTCAAGGCGATCGCTGGTTGGTTCACTTCCAACTACTCAACGCCGGACAAGAAAAGTTTGATGCTCCAACCATGTTTGTCAGTGCCGATATTGTTGTCTTAGCGGCTGGGACTCTTGGTTCTACAGAAATTTTATTGCGATCGCAACAAACAGGTTTAGCAATATCTTCCCAACTAGGACATAACTTTACAGGCAATGGTGACGTACTGGCCTTCGGCTACAACACCGAACACAATATTAACGGCGTTGGCTTTGGTAATCGTTCCCTCGATCAACCCGTTGGCCCTTGTATTAGCGGCATTATCGACATGCGCGAACAACCACGGCTAGATAACGGCATGGTTATAGAAGAAGGTTCAATTCCGGGTGCATTAGCTTCCTTCTTACCAGAAACCTTTGCTTCAGCCGGCAGAGTCTTAGGAAAAGACACCGACGACGGCTTAGGCGATCGCTTCAAAGAAAAATTACGCGAAGGCGAAAGTTTAGCCCACGGTGCTTACACAGGTGCAGTCCGCAACACCCAGACTTATCTAGTAATGACTCACGATGATGCCGCCGGACAGATGTACTTAGAAAATGACCGTCTGCGGATTCGCTGGGAAAATGTCGGCAAACAACCAATCTTTCAGCGAGTCAACGATCGCCTCACAGAAGCAACGCGTCCCTTAGGCGGGACACAAATTCCCAACCCCATTTGGACTAACTTATTTGGTCATGATTTAGTTACCGTTCATCCTCTAGGTGGCTGCATCATGGCAGAAAACGCCGAACACGGTGTAGTCAATCATAAAGGACAAGTATTTTCTAGCAACCAAGGTACAGCCGTTTACGAAAACCTCTATATTTCCGATGGTTCAGTAATTCCCCGTACTCTAGGCGTAAATCCACTACTAACAATTTCTGCCGTGGCAGAGCGTTGTTGCGCCCTAATTGCTCAAGACCGGGGTTGGACAATTAACTACAATCTGCCTTCAATGCCCAGTGATTCAACCCCAACTGCACCCGCCAAACTAGGGATTCAGTTCACCGAAACCATGCGTGGTTACTTTTCAACTCAAGTCAAAGATGACGATTACCAACGTGCATTACAGCAAGGTAAAAAAGATAACTCTCCCCTGCAATTTACCCTCACAGTCATTGCCGACGACTTAGAACACCTACTCAACGACCCCAACCACCCAGCCCGGATAGTTGGTACAGTCACAGCTCCAGCTTTAGCAGCAGACCCATTAACAGTCAATAACGGTAATTTCAATCTGTTTGTCCAAAAAGCAGGACAAAACAAAACCCGACAGATGCGCTATCGAATGCACCTGACCACAGAAGCAGGGCAGACCTACTACTTCGAGGGCTTCAAACAAATTCACGATGACCGAGGCTTTGATATATGGTCTGACACCACCACTCTTTTCACCACCATTTATGACGGCGACAGTAACAACAGTCCCATCTTGGGTAAAGGCATTCTCAAAATTCAGCCCGTCGATTTCATCAAACAAATGACTACCCTAAAAGTCACCAACGCCGCCAATTCCACAGAACGCCTACAAGCACTTGATCGCTTTAGTCGTTTCTTTGCTGGCACATTATCAGAAGTCTACGTTTAGATGGTCAGTTGTTAGTTATCAGTTGTTACTAACCACCGACCACTGGCTACTGACCGTTGATCGTTAACCACTAGCTACCGACCACTGACCACTGACCACTGACCACTGACTAAATATGCAAATCGACTTTCATCATGGTGTCACCTACGTTGCAGCAAGATTAGCTGGATTTGAGCATGAAAACGCTAATATCATCGCCTACAGTACCCAGTACGTAGATGATGCCACCAACGACGGATTGATCCGGTTTGAGAATGGCGCATTATTTAGCCGCATTAGTTCAGCCCACAAGATGCTGGACTATCGCAACTTTGAAGAACTAGCAAATTATCGCGTTTGGATTCCGTTTCATTTTCTGCCAGGTAACGGCGGACTACCAGCAGGAGAAGATCCCCAAGGCAGCTTTATCAACAAATTAATCTGTCGTCCTAATAGCTATGTGGCTCAAGAAATGGTCAGGGAGTGTATAGAACATCGTCATACACCCTATGGTCTGCATCGTTTAGGTATCACTATGCACGTCTACGTTGATACCTGGGCGCATCAAGGGTTTGCCGGAGTTAATCATCGAGTGAATGAAGCCAAAAATCTTCTAGATGAACATGGTAAACCCGATCGCAAGCTGATAGATCGTCTCCAGAATTACTTCATCAGTGAAGCTTTACCCTTAGGACATGGTTCTGTGCTAACTAATCCTGACAAGCCATTTTTACGCTGGGGTTACTTTAACGGTAGGGGTGAGCAAATTACTAGAAACAATCCTCAAGACTTTCTAGCAGCCGCAGACAATATGTGTAAAGCCATGCAGCGATATTTAATAGGCGATCCAGATGCTGTTGTACCGGGATTGCCAGAACCAGATAAAACCTTAATCGCCCTAATGCTGGAGAATATCACAGATGACAAAGGTAACGTGCGTCACCAGAAATGGTTAAATGCGATCGCTGAAGGTAAATTCAGCTTTGGCAAAGCCGATATCAACTATATCCCCAAGGGCAAAGATTCCTGGAAATTTTTCGCCCTCGGTACCGAAAAGGCAGTAGATGGAGGAAATGAAAAGTATCCCTATCACCCCAGCTTTTTGACAAGTAACTGGAAAAAATTTCACGACGCTTTAGAATCTCATCACTTTTACATTACCCACGACTTGCTACCCAAATACGGCATCTGCGTTGCATAAATGCGGGATGATTTTATAAATTTTCCTTTGCGTCTTTGCGCCTTTGCGCGAGATTTTCATAGGACTTAAGCACTAGTTGCGGAAGAGTCGAACCACACAGACGCAGAGGACACGGAGGAATAAGAGTTAGAGAGGTATTTTGCGTAAGTCCTAATTTATTAACAATCGAGGTGTCCAATGACAACAACCACAACCACACCAGCCAAAGCAGGGATTCAATTCACCGAAACCATGCGCGGCTACTTTTCTACAGCAGTCACAAACAACGACTATCAAAAAGCATCTCAGCAGGGTAAACAGAATAATTCCAAGTTTGAATTTACCCTCACCGTGACTTCCGACGACTTGGACAAGATGCTTACAGATGAAAGTCACAAAGCCAAAATGTTTGGCACTGTCACCGCACCAGCTTTATCGCCCCAACCTCTGACAGTTACCGATGGCGAATTTAATTTATTCATCGTTGACCCAGACAGCGTCAATACGCGCCGTATGGTTTATCGGATGAAAATGACTGCTGAAGATGGTCAAGTTTATTACTTTGAAGGTTTCAAAGTCGTACACAACGATCCAGGTTTTGATCTGTGGACAGACACTACTACCTTATATATCACTGTGCATGACGGCGACAGTCAGAGCAGTCCAGTGATGGGACAGGGAATTTTAAAGATTCTCCCAGCAGACTTCTTGCATCAAATGTCTACATTGCAAGTTACTAACACCACCAGTCCTCAGCAAAAGCTGGAAGAAACTGCCCGCTTCGGTAGCTTTTTTGCCGGGGTTTTGTTTAACGTTTACGGTGGCATCTTTGCTCCTTCCAAAATATTTGATCCAGATGCACCACCGCGCCAAAAACGTCCTTTGCGGATGTCAGCGCCCCAGGTACATTTTTTCAACACTAGCGATGGAGTTCAACTGCGACTGATTCGGTATCAAGGTGGAACCAAAGGCCCAGTTATGCTAGCCCCAGGGTTTGGAACTTCTACCTTGGCATTTTCTATTGACACCGTAGAAACCAACCTGCCAGAGTTCTTGTATGCTCAAGGTTATGATGTCTGGTTATTCGATTATCGAGCCAGTGCCGATTTACCCTCGGCTACAACTCAGTTTTCAGCAGATGAAATTGCCCTTTACGATTGGCCAGCAGCAGTCGAGCAAGTACGTACCATCACTGGAGCGCCAACAGTCCAAGTCGTAGGGCATTGCGTTGGTTCTATGTCCTTCCAGATGGCGATGTTAGCAGGTCTGCAAGGAGTACGTTCTGCCGTTTGTTCTCAATTAACGACCCATCCTAGAGCCGCAACTCTCAATGAAGTCAGAGCTGGTTTACGTTTAGCTTCATTTTTGACAGTCTTAGGTGTAGATACTCTTAACCCAGACTTCGATACTCATGCCAATTGGCAAGATAAACTTTACGACGCGGTTTTAAGGTTATATCCCACCAAAGAACCCTACAACAATCCTGTTGATCGGCGTATTCTCTTTATGTATGGAGAAGTGTACAAAATTGCCCAACTCAACGAAGCCACTCACGATGCCATTCATGAGATCTTCGGCCCTGGTAATCTGACTTTCTTCCGACATATATCTTTGATTTTGCGCGAAGGACATATAGTAGACAAGGACGGTAAAGATGTTTACTTACCTCATCTAAAACGGTTAGCCATTCCCATCGCCCTGATTCACGGTGCAGATAACGCCTTCTTCTTACCAGAGGGTTCAGCAATTACTTACAAATTATTGTGTGAAAAAAATGGTAGTGATTTGTACGTACGCCACGTCATCCCAGATTATGCACACATGGATTGCTTCATGGGTAAAAACGCCGCCAGAGACATTTTTCCGACTATCCTAGCGGAACTAGAAAAGTTCAACTAGTTTTCACTTCGACTCCTTTCGACTTCGCTCAAGGCAAGTCGCTCAGTGATCGGAGGGTAGAGAGTCTTGGATACTCGCCCAAGAGTCCTGAATAAGTAGAAACAAATAAAAACTCAACCCACAAGGGGAAGTAGAGGAACAGTGTTTCGACTACGCTCAACAACCGGAACGGAGAAACAAGAACAATAACTGACAAGACAACTAAGGAGTCTAGCAAAAATAACCTGAACACTTTTGATGTGGAAGTAAAGCTAACAGCTTGTTTCAGATTAAATTTGTACAACTTATTTTTACATGATGCCTAACGACTAACAACTGACCCGCGTAGCACTACCAAACAGAACTCAAAAAATATGACCGAAATTAATCAACTACTGACTGAACCTCTAGCATCTGGCTTAAAAGAACTATTTCGCTATCCTCTCATGGAAGCGATCGCAGAACGACGCACACGCAGATTAGCTCGTGGTGCTTCTGTAATGGCCGGAGAACTCAGCTATACCAGCCAAAATCAGCCAGATCCTCTGACTCCCTTAGAAGAAGCGATTTTAATTGTGGCTACGGGGATGACTGGGATTACAACCCATGATGGCCCTCTAGATAAACCAGAAGGTGGCAAAGAATTGGGAACACCTTTCCTTAATATTGTTGGTCGTTCTGCCAGTAGCGCCGATAATTCCCAAGCCACCTCATTTTTCATGATCAACGACGAAGGTATTTGGTTGATCAAAAAACTCAAGGGTCGTGAAGCCTTAGCAGCCCTTGGTGATTTACCTACCAAATGGGAAGATTGGTCAGAAGAACATTGGTTAAAAACTGCGGCAGCTGCCAAACATCAAATAAGCGATCGTCGGCTTGATTTTCCCCGGATTTATCCTTACTATCTGGGCTGGAACAAACAAATTTCTAACCTTCCCGGCACAACCCTGTTTTTCCCGGTTGTCGATTGCACTCGTCAATATATTAATGTCCTACTGATCTTGCTTTCGGAACCAGAGGGTCAAAAACCTTTATTTATTGACGACTGGCAAAAGTTTCGCCCTAAAAGTTTATCAGATTGGGCAGCATGGGTAGGAATGCACTTAGGGCTAAGTCCCAAAATTCCTTATCAACCCATTGGTGGCATTGAACGAGTCAAAGGTGGTTTTGTCAATCCCAACAACACCGTTCCCTTGGGACTCGCCCAAACAATGCGGACTGAGCATGAATGTTTCTTTATTTTGCAAAATTTAATGCTTATTGGTCAGGCAATGGGTGTTGGGGGCTGGGTACATGGCTCAGTCTTCCAGCCTTACATTCTAGAACACAACCCGGCCAAAGAATGGTACGGTCTAGGATTTCACATGGAACCACCAACTCCCAAGAAAAGTATTTGGGCCCCACCACCCGCTACCCAACCCAATCCTGTAGGTATTGATGGCGTATTGGAAGGTCTTTGTCCACCATATATTCAGTCTATGGATGAAGCCGTTGATCGCGTCATTGAAGAAAAGTACGGCAGCCAAGGAGCCTACGGAGACAAAGATGTCTTTGCCCGTTCCTATAAATCCAGGTCAACTGCTGAAGCCTTCTTAAGAGATGCTGCACCCCACTCCCCAGAAACGATTCAGTACACCAAAGATATCTGCAACTATATCTATGAAACCTACGGTCGTTTTCCAGCTCACATTGATGCCTTCTTTGTTCCTGGCATCTGGCTTCAGTTCAGCCACCTAGAGTTGGAGTACTACCAAAAATACTACGATCCGGCTTTGTTCCGTCGCCAAGCCCAGCACGATGAAATTTGGGGCAATCACAGGTAACTTGATTTGGTGAATAATTCGTAGAGGCAGGGAACAAGGAGCTGAATTGAGTGAACTTGAAAAACAACTCTTAACCTTTGCGCCTTTGCGCCTTTGCGTGAGAAAAATTCATACCGCCATTATGTAACACCAAAAAATCAAATAGGAGTCTTACATCAAAGGAAGATATGCTCAAAGTTATTAGGGTTGCCGCCATATCCCTGATCTCTATCTTGCTGGTAGCGACTTTCGGGTTTTTGTACATCGAATCAACTTGGGCGAAACCTGTATTCAGAACTCCTCAAGAAGCATTTATCCACGGCAGTATTGGTACTGAGTTAGCGCCTTTACCAGTTATGCAAGTCTTACCTGATATATTTCCCGATCAATTTCAGCCAGCAGGCAAAGAAGCCGGGGATTGGGTTGAGCAATTCGGTTTTATCCATAGCAAACCCGGAGAGAATGAAGGATTGCCAGTGGGTTTTAGTACTTCCAACTTTCAACCACAATCGGGAAATCCTTCGCCTGTAAAGTTTGTGGGCTTTAGCTGTGCATTGTGTCACACCTCCCAAATTAAAAGATCTCCTGAAGATGAAGGTGTGATAGTTACAGGGATGGGAAGTACTTCCTTAGATTTGTTTGCCTGGGTGGATGCTTTCAAAACAGCAATTCTGGACGAAAAGCGTTTGACTGTAGAAAATGTTGCCGAAGCTTATGAAACTAAGTTCCAAAAACCACTAGGAATTTTAGAAAAAACTGTAGTTAGTTTTTGGTTATCAACTGCTAGAGGTCAAATACAAGCTACACTTCCCAAATGGGATGCCCCTTATAGTGGCAAAGATTTAAGAAATTCTCAGTTAGAACCTATTGGCCCTGCCAGAACCCAACCTTTTAAAGAGTTGGTACACTTTGTCATGGATCGTCCTGCTGCTTTGGATAAGTCTTATTCCAAACTGCCGTCGTTGTACGAACAAAAAAATCGTGACTGGGCGCAATATGATGGCAGTGTTAAAGACCGTCTTAGTCGTAGTGTACTTGCTGCTGTGGCGGCAGGAGCAACTCCGAATAACTTAGTAGTGCCAGAAATTTCGCATAATGTCACCCAAGCTATTGAATATACGCTGGATTTAAAAGGGCCTAAATATACTGAGGTATTTAAAGACCAAGGCATTCAGCTCGATCCACAGAAAATAGAACGTGGTCGTGCTGTCTTTATGCAAAGTTGCGCTACTTGTCATGGATATCGCAACTTGGAAGATGATACTTGGGTAAAAGGAGAACTTCAGGGTTTAATTACGCCCATAGAGGAAATTAAAACTGACTCCGAACGAGTTAACTATCGTTACTATCAAGAATTGCCGGATGCTGTTGAAAGTTTCTTTCCTGATAATCATCCTTTAAAGCCTAAACGAGAAAACCTCAGACCAGGGCCTTTAGGAGATACTAAAGGTTACATTAATGCTCCCATAGAAGCGGTTTTTGCTCGTGCGCCATATTTGCATAATGCCAGTGTTTTGACTTTAGCGGAGTTAATTAATCTCAAACCTCGTCGAGAGGTTTTTTATCGGGGAGAAAATCTTTATGATCCGGTTGATGTTGGTTTGATTTCACCAACTGAGGCTGATGATCAACATTACTTTAAATTAGATACTCGTGTTCAGGGTAATTCTAACAAAGGGCATGATTACCCTTGGGGTTATCAAGAAGCTGGTTGGAATCAGGGGGATTTGGAGGATTTATTGGAGTATCTCAAGACACTTTAATTTCTGTGATCTCTGTGCCTCTGCGGTTTATTTTTAATTGCACAGACACAGAGTCAAGAGGTTATAGCTAATCTCAGGTTAATGAATTACATCTTTTTTATCTCGCGCAAAGGCGCAAAGGCGCAAAGAAGAACGCAATGAGAATAGTTAAGTTTAAAATAAATGTTTCTTTGGCAGAGTTTACTAATACTTTTTTATCTTTTGGGATTATATTGATTGTTGCTTTGCTGGCTGCGGAGTTAAGTCCAAATTTGAATTTACATCGCGCAATTTATTCATTTTGGGCTAGCTCTTTGCTATTAATTCCGGCAATTTATTTATATATTTCGCTGGGAAAGTTAGCTAAGAGTAACAATTATTGGTTGTTGCTGTGGAGTTTTAGCTTTGTAGCTTATTTGGTGCATTTATTTTATGAGGTGTTTGTAATTTCTGGCAATGTTAAAGAAACTTTTGTTGCTGGTGGAACTGCGATCGCTACTGGTAAGTTAATTTTAGGCTTATGGTGGGGAATAGATGTCGCTTTAGCATGGTTTACTGATTCTTCTGCAAAATGGATACAAATTGAAAGAATTGGTATTAATATTTGTGTTGGTTTAAGCTTTCTAGTTATCTTGATTTTTCAAGAGGGATTGGCTCGTAGTTTGGGCGTAATTTTAGCGATCGCAATTGTGGTAGCTTTGTTGGTACGATCGCAAGATCCTTTGAATAATCAAAATATTGCAGATTTACCACCGGGTTCTTTTGGTTTGCCTTTCTTGGGAGAAACTATCTCTCTAGCTTGGGATAACCATAAATTCTACCGCGATCGCTTGCAAAAGTATGGTTCTGTTTTTAAAACTCATTTATTCGGTAAACCTGTTATTGCTTTTATTGGGCCGGAAGCTTTTACCTTTTTTCTTGACCAGAAATATTTTACTCGTGAGCAAGCTAATCCCCAGCCGATTCAAGAATTACTGGATTGGGAATCTTTACCGTTATTGGATGGTGAAAAACATCGCGATCGCAAAAATCTGATTCTCCAGGCTTTTACTCCCCAAGCTTTTGATAAATATATTCCTTTAATAGAAGAGGTTGCTACTTATTACCTCAAGCAATGGGAACAGTTAGGTAGTTTTGCTTGGATACCTGAATACCGCAAACTCAGCGCTTCTTTGACTAATGCTTTGTTTACTGGGGGAGTGCCAGGGCCAACGAGTGAGGCAGTCGGGGAAATTATTGAAACATTTGTTAAAGGTTTTACCTCTGTACCCGTTAACTTACGCTGGAATGGCTACGGAAAAGCGCTACAAAGTCGAGATAAGTTGCTGGCTTTAATTGACAAAGCGATCGCTCAACATCGTCAGCAACCTCAGCAAGATATGCTGGGTATTCTTTTACAAACCCGTCGTGAAGATGGCAGCAGCCTTACTGATGAACAGTTACGCCGTGAAGTACTGCATTTGTTCTTCGCAGCTTATGGAGGCATTTATATCTCCTTAACTTTTCTGTCGATGACTCTGGCTCAACATCCAGAAATGATGATGCTTGCCAGAGAAGAAGTTAATGCACAGGTTCCTGATGGCTCTTTGAATATGGAGCGATTACAGAATTTGGTGTATCTCAAAAAACTTGCTTACGAAATTCGCCGTTTTTATCCCATCAATGCTGCAACTTTTTTCGCCAAAGTTAAGCAGGAGTGTGAATTTCAAAACTACCGCATACCCAAAGATTGGGGTGCAGTCGGCGGGATTCATACTACTATGCATCTGCCCCAAGTTTTTCCTGAGCCGGAACAATTCAAACCCTGCCGTTTTGCTCCAGAAAAGTTTGCAGCTTTGCCCCAAAACAGCTATGTACCGCACGGTGGCGGCGCTCCAGATAGTCACCGCTGTCCTGGAGAAGACTTAATCACGGTACTAATCAAAGTCATAGCTGTGCATTTGCTACGTAAATACAACTGGGAACTACCACCGCAAAATCTAGAATTGAATTGTAATTTATTTCCGATTCCTCAGGATGGGTTGAAGGTAAATTTCGGCTTGAATAAATAATTACTTGAGAGGAAAGCAGTGTAATGAATATCTTAATTTGGCTAATAGTAATTGTTTTATTATTGTATGTATTTGTAGTAGCAAATTCCGCACGATTGCTAATTAAACCTAAGCGGCAGCAACTCTGGACTAATCCAAAACAAGAATTAGGGTTAGGCTACGAAGATGTAGAGTTTCCGGCTCAGGATGGCATCATGCTGAGTGGCTGGTTCATTCCAGCAACTCAAATGCCGGCAGCAACTGTGATTATGGTACATGGCTGGCCTTGGAATCGCATCGGCACGAAAGCCAACGACTTCTTAGGAGATTTGCCTGGGAGTAAGCCAATTAACTTATTGCCATTTGCTAAAGCCTTGCGCGATCGCAACTATAATGTGTTGATGTTTGACCTCCGCAATCATGGTCAAAGTAGTGCCAAGATTCCCCTAACCTCTGGCTGGTTAGAAAAGCGTGATTTATTAGGAGCCATACGCTACGCCAAGAGTCGCAACGAAGTAGATCCCAATCGCATCGGGACTATTGGGTTTTCTATGGGAGGCAACACTGTAGTATTCACTCTTCCCCATAGTACAGATATTAAAGCCGCTGTCGCTGTGCAACCAAATACCTCGGCAGTCTTTGGGCAACGTTATCGCGCCGATAAATTTGGCCCCCTCGCTCAAATACTTGGATCATCGGTGGAAATACTTTATCGTTTATCAGGCGGGCCAAGTACTGCTTTTATCGAACCTGCTTATGAAGCAGCCAACTCTCGTGATATTCCCGTGCTTTATGTGCAAGGTACAGGTGACAAATGGGGTAGTATTGCTGACGTTGCCAATATGGTAGCATCCACGCCCAACGCTGTAGAGCCTTTATATCCTGAAACAGATCACCGTTTTGGTGGCTATCAATACGTTATTGATCAGCCGGATAAAGTACTTGCCTTCTTTGATCAGTATTTGGGTAATACCAGTTCTATATGAAAATGCACATAGAACTAGTATAAGGCTGCTTACGCAGCCTTTGTGTTTTTTTCTACGCTTTAAGAGAGATGAATAACTGTATAAGGGTAAGTAAGAATTAATTGGAAACTTTAAACAGGGTAAATTCATGGCTGAAAGTAATGGAAATTCTCAGCAACCTATCAGTGACTTAGAATATGATTTTCTCACCGTCTTGCATAACAAAGCTGAAGCAGTAAGAGCTTATGAAACTTACATTCAAGATGCCCAAGAAGCAAACTCACAACCTTGCGTAGAATTGTTCCAAAAACTGCGGCAATCTGAAATGGAACAAGCACAAGAGATTCGCCATCATCTACAAGAAGTAATGCAGCACGGTAAAATGTAAGATTATTCATTAATAGATAGAGAGCAGCTGATACTATCAAATAGATTAATTATCAGCTGCTTGCTGTATTGGCTACATTGTTAAAAATTATCATGCATTTAACTTGAACATTCTTTAAGCATGAAAGGGACATCCAGAAGCGGTTAATTTGTTGAGAAAAACACTGTTATCAAAGAAATGTTCTACAGATTCAATCTTAAGTTCTTCCGTGACACGGGCGACACTTAATCCAATTATTTCTATGGTTTCACCTGTAGGAGCAAAGTTTTTAAAGTTTCCTTTAAATTGTCCCCAATGTCTCCACTTAAAGACAACATTAGGAGGAGGCGATAAAACTTCGATTAATTCCCAATGAAATCCTTCTGGAAAAGCTGTATGAAAAAGATTATAGGAAGAATCAAAGGTTTCCTCTGTTGACCTATAGTGTTCTGTCTCTCCTAAAAAGAGGTTGTAAGTACCGACATCAATTACATCTTGTGCTGTATATTGTTTGCCACCGTTAGTACTCATGCGAAACTTATCAGTAACCACAGAAAGCCATTGTTGTGGATTAATTTTGTGAGTGGCTTCCATCTCAAAAGTTCGCACCAGATTATAAGCGATCGCATTGAGAGAACCTTCGGCATGGTTGCACTGGCGTTCTTGTTCAAGGAATCGATTGGTATGAGAATAATCAGGTCTAGTCTCACGCCATTCAACAGAACTATCTACTGCAATCACTTCTTCCCGATCTTTTACCCAAAGGGGTAATTGTACTGGTTCTGTGTTAGTCATAAGAATTTCCTTGATGTAGCTACGGTTGTCTGAATTATTACGATTAAGTATAGAGAATACCTTAAAACAGTGAACAGTTATCAACTGGTTTTTAATATCATGTCCGGCTTATTAGTTATGAATCCTGCATCTGTGCAAAAACCTGAAAACTGCTTTTCCCCCTGCCCCCTGCCCCCTGCGGTCTTAATGATAAGTCTTTACCCGAACACGATATGACTGGTAACTGATAATTGATAATTGTTAAATTAAGGCACTAAGGCCAATACAGCAGCAGGAGAACCAGAACCATCCCGTAATCTCAAAATACCGATGACTAAGGTAGTACCTTTAGCTGGTAGCTGATCTAAATTTGTGAGATTCTCTAGCACAATGCGTGGTTTTTCCAATACCAAACGGTTAGTAGCGAAACTGTTATCCTGTCCGGGGTCAACACCATGAGTATCAATTCCTACGCCACCAATTTGTCGCTCATCAACTAAGAACTGGGTAGCATCGCTGTTAAACCCTGGAAAATGCATAATTCCTTGAGTATCTCGGTTGAAAAATGCATCTTCATCCCACCACTTGTTTTGCCAACCAGTATTAAGTAGAACTACGCTACCAGAAGAAATCGTGCCGTATTCTTCCTCCCAAGCCAGAATATCAGCAATAGTGAGGGCATAGTCAGGATAAATAGTGGTGGTTTCACAGATATCTATAACTATTGCAGGTACAACTAATGATTGAGGTGAATATTGGTCAATTCCTACACCATAACTGTGAAAACTATTAGGGGCATTGATGTGAGTGGCGCTATGTTCACCCAAAGAAAAACGACGTAAGTAATAGCCATCTTGTGACAATTCTGCAACGGTGTCAAATTCTATTGATGGGTCGCCTGGCCATTGAGGAACACTTTGATCAATTATGTGACTAAGGTGGATAACGCGTGAGTAAGTGATGGTATGTTGAGATTGTGTCATCTGTAGAAATATCTCTTGGTTTTATTAGCGCTTTACCCCTTGGTTATTAACTGTGGGCTTTATTATTTGACTACCGCATAGTGGTAATAGGCAGATAAATAAGTAGAACGACGTAAAAAATTCAATGTTTGTAGTAAGGGTTTTATACCGTTTTACTTTAAAGTTGATACATTTGGGCAAGCAGGGGAGGCAGGGGGCAGGGAGCAGGGGAGGCAGAGGAAGCAGGGGAGGCAGGGGAAGCAGGGGAGGCAGAGGAAGCAGGGGAGGCAGAGGAAGCAGGGGAGGCAGGGGAAGCAGAGGGCAGGGGGAGTAAGAAAAGTAATTTATATCAATAATTTCGTGAAATGGTATTACTTACATTCAACAGTTAGTACTATCGATGCATAGAATAAAAAGGCAAGAGAGTAGGAAAGAAGAATGATCACACAAATCCCAAACTTTTCCTTCTGCACCTTGCCCCAATTATTCTTTACTATTCCCTGCTTGTGAGCAATTTGATAATCAAGCCGCACAATCAAAGAGCATGGTAGTCATATAGCGTTCTGTCCATTCTGATCCAAAAGATTTTTCTAAAACCCGTCGAGTCTTGTCATTCTGCTGCTGTTTTGTACAGTAGGATTTTTGCCCTGATAGCACCCTGGCGACTTCAAGATGAGAAGTTAAAGGAGTTGAGGTACTGGCAATTTGACAATGCAAAATTAAAAATTCCCGGACTCGCTGTAAAAAAGCGGCTTCTTCTTGAGTGTCAACCGGACGCACAAACAAACAAAATTCTGAGAAAATATCACCCCATTGGGGCAAAGCACGCGGTTGAGAAAACTGAATAGCCGAAAGAGCTGATAACCTTGTATGGTAAATTTTTGGTAATGATCGATCCTTATTAATCGGAGACAAATCAACAATTGCTGCATTAATACCGCTTCTCCCTCCCACCAAATCTGACCCAAAAATCGGTAGAGCATATTCGGGATTGGGAAACATTACACAGTGGAGAATATCCAGCGAATTGCCTACCTGAGCTAGTTCTAGATGCAGCTTGCGAAACTGCGGTGTCTGGTAGCAATGATTTTCAATAACCAACCGTTCCCCTTCTAGGCAACCCTCGACGTAACCTAAATCTTCTGGAACCTGATAAGGTGATAGATCTAGGTGTTCTTGCCAAACTGACTCAATACAATTTGCCAGCTGGTGAATTAAGGGATGTTGGCGCGATCGCAGTGATGTTTGCATAAACTTAGTTATACGCTTTTATTTGATTAAAGTGCCGATATCTTACATTGCAATACGGTTTGTGCAAAAGGTGTGCAAACTAGGTTTAAAGTCGCGCCAGTAGTGGAATACAACTTGAGTTAGATGAACCTCTCCCCAACCCCTCTTTGCCTCGGAGAGGGGCAGAAATTTTTCTAGTTTTGAACGAAAAAATAAAGGTTTCAAAGCCTCTGCCCACGATGGGCTACAGTGTACACACAAGTTGCTGCATCAACATTGCTAATGTATTGCCTGACATTGCTAATGTATCGCCTGACATTGCTAATGTATTGCTTGACATTGCCAATGTATTGCTTGACATTGCCAATGTATCGCTTGACATTGCCGATGTATCGCTTGACATTGCCGATGTATCGCTTGACATTGCCGATGTATCGCCTAACATTGCCGATGTATTGCCTGACATTGCCAGTGTATCGCCTGACATTGCCGATGTATTGTCAAAATTGAGAGGCTCAGATCCCCGACTTATTCAATAAGTCGGGGATCTTGTTATTCACGAACGATTTAGGACTGCTATATTTCCTGTTTCCTGCTAAGTAAATCGGTGCAATAAAACCAAACTATGTAACGAAAAGTAAATAATGCTTAAACTCTTTCTCCCCCTGCCCCCTGCTCCCTGCCCCCTGCCCCCTGCCCCCTGCCCCCTGCCCCCTGCCTTATTCCAACAATAATTATTTACGCCGACCTACTTATAGGTCATCTCGAAAATCTAAAATATGTTGAGCAGTAATTTGTGGTTGTTCTAAATGAGGAAGATGACCGCAATCTTGAATCCAGATCAGTTGACTATTAAGAATTGCTCTTTTAAATCTTTTGGCATCTTCTGTGCCTAATATCTTATCGGTATCACCCCACAAAATCAGTGTTGGTTGGACAATTTCTGAGAGTTTTTTAAATCTAAAAGCACTATAACCACCGCTTTTAGTGAAAGCAATCAAAGCTTGATGCCAACTTGGCATTTGGAGATGTAACGCTCCACAATCTAGAGCATCAACCGAAACCAGACTAGGATTTTTGTAAGCAACACGAGAAATGCGATCGCGGACTTGAGGATTACGCAAAAATTGAGTAGCTAAATAATCCAAAGGAGGAAACATCAACCGACTTAAAGGTGAACCTTCCTTCAAACCAGCACTGTTTATTAATACCAATTTTTTTACTACTTCTGGGTAAGCAAATGTAAAATCAATGGCTGCTGCACCACCCATTGAGACACCTACTAAAATTACGGGTTGGTTGATCAGAGTTTTCCAGAAATAATAAAGATGAGTTTTAATAGCAATGGGACTAAATTTTATTTCTGCAAGTCTATGTGTAAACCCAAAACCCAATAAATCAACTGCCCAAGTTTCATTATCTGCTGCTAGCAGTGGTAAAAGGCGACGAAATTCTAATATAGAACTGTCAAAGCCGTGAATTAATAAAATGGGTATTTCACCACTTCCTTGATGAACATAAGTGGTAGTGATTGGTTGAGTAGTCAAAGGAGTGGCGATCGCTTGAGTTTGAATATTTTGAGCTAGGGCGATCGAGGCAGGTTCTGTCAGTTGCCCAACTGTGGTAGGTAAGAAACTAGGAAACATAAATTTTAGTTTACTCTAAAATCGTTAGCGATCGCGCTAACTCACTACGAACTAATTGGTAACGTAAACCAAAATGTTGCTCCTACATCCAATTCACTATTCATGCCAATTTCGCCGCCGTGGGCGTTAATGATTTGCTTACACAAATACAAACCTAATCCCAAACCTACAGAATTGCGGTTGTTACCAACCCGGAAGTAAAGGTTAAATAGTTGTTTCCTTTGTTCTGGAGTGATTCCTACGCCGTTATCACTAACAGTACAATAAATTTTTTCGCCTTCATCGGTAGCATTGAGTGTTAACAGCAACTCAGGCGGATTATGTTTAATAGCATTAACAATTAAGTTAGAAAAAACTCGCCATAGTTGGGTAGGATCGGCGTTTATTAGTGGTAAATCTGCTGTGACTGAATTTATCAGGGTAGTTTTATTTTCTGTTAATATTGGCTCTAAATCTGCGATCGCAGATTCCACTATAGTATGCAATTTTACAGGTTGACGTTGTAAGACAATTCCTTGCACTTCACTTAGATGAGCTTCCATCAACGAATTAATCAAATTGAGTTGGCGATCGCTACTTTGCACCATCCGTTCTAAAATCGACCGTGACACCAAAATTGAGGAAAATTCCTGTTCTTTACTATTGAGCAAATTCTTGAGTACCATTAAAGTGCCTAACACAGGGTTACGTAAATCATGGGAAACAGCATGGAAAAATACTCTTAAGGCTTCCTCTGCTTGTTTACGCTGTGTAATATCTTCAATTAACCCTTCATAGTAAAGCAGTTTTCCCTGTTCGTCTCGGACTGCGTAAGCCTTTTCCGAAATCCAGACAATACTGCCATCTCGGCGATAAATTTGGGACTCAAACTGAGAAACAATCCCATCTTGTTCAATTAAGCGCACAAATTCGGCACGGCGTTTGGGGTCAACATACAATTGATGTTCAATATCAGTAAAGTTTGTTGTGACTTCTTCAGGAAACGAATATCCATAAATACGTGCTAATGCCGGATTTGCTGTAATATAACGTCCATCGGGACTACTTTGAAAAATTCCTTCAATAGCGTTTTCAAAGATACTTCGATATTTAGCTTCTGCAACTTCTAGTTTTTGGTAGGTAGACTCCATTTCTTGACGGGCGTAAAACTCAGAGCGTTGCAGGCGATCGTATAAGTAAACACCCAAATCACATATAATACAAAACCATAAAATGTATAAAATGAACGTGACATTATATATTTCCGGGTGTTCAGGTATTGGTGTTTTTAATCCTAGTGCTGTATTCACACCAAAATAGTAAATTAAAATACCTATCTGAGACAGTAAATGCAGAGTCCAGCGGACTGGGATGAAGGTAGCTTGACTTAAAAACAGCAGTGACCAACCGAGGGTATCAGGTAGCGCAAAACCTTTAACAGTGGCGAATAGTTGTGATGCTAAACTAATTGACCATGATGACCCTAAAAATAATAACCCTGGACGACGATGACCAAACTGAGTTTTGTGCAAGAAAAAACAGATCACTAAACTCAGCAGTATAGCTAGATTAATTGCCAGTCCTTGAGTTGTAAGTAATGGTGACAGTCTCTGTAACTCTTTTAAAGGGAAAAAAAAGTCGTAAATATTTCGCAAAGTGAAGGTTAGCAAACAAATCAGCGCTAGCCATAACCATAGATGCAATCTTTGCCACAAAAAGCGATGCCTTTTGGCTAGCCACTTTGTCTCTTGAGACGAAGCCTGATAAAAAACACTAATTTCATCTAAAGTTGGCGCAGACAGGAATTTTTGCCACCACCTTCCAACTTTGCCCATTTTTCAGACTGCCATAAAACCTTTGTTTTATTATTATCTGACTGATAGGTGAATCATGAACAAAGAAGGCAGGATTCACTTGTACTGCTAAAGCAAAATCCGCAGGGGTAGGGTCTGCTTATTTCCGTCATACTGTACTAGTAAAGCAAGATTTACAAAATTATTTCTTGAATATCTGTTTTTTGCAACCATTCTTGTGTACGGCGCATTCCTTCTTCTAAATCGATTTTTGGTTGATAATTTAATCTGCTTTGGGCTTTAGCAATTGAATAAGCATAAGGACGAGTCACAAAATCTACAGAATCTGGCATAATATCAGCCTTCTTACCCACCAGTTTCTTAGCCAAGTTTTGCTGCCAAAGTACAGATTTAAGCATACTAGCTGGCAGAGAAATTGGCTCTGGTAAACCTCCAATTTCAGCTAGGCGTGTAAAATACTCTTTCCAAGAAGTTTTTTGACCATCAGTAATATTAAATACTTCTCCATAGGCTTCTTTTTCAATAGCTAAAAATATACCTTCAATCAGATTGTCCACATATACATGGTTCATTACTCCTAAACCATCATTAGCTAAGGCAAATAATTTTTGACGCATTAACAGCAGTGGTCGAACTATCCACGGGATACTTCCAGGACCGTAAACATCTCCGGCTCTAATGATGATGACGTTAAAATCTGGTGGAGCATTTAATTGTAAAAGAATTTCTTCGGCTTCTATTGTTGTCTGGCAGTAAGGATTATTTTCGCCACAAAGTGACCCTTTTTCTGTAACGCCATCAGGATAATTAAAGCCATAGACTAATACGCTAGAAAGATAAACAAAGGTTTTTACACCAGCATTTTTGGCAGCTTTTGCCAGATTAACAGTGCCTTCAACATTGACTTCACGAAAGTAGTCGAGTGAACCACTTTCTTGAGTAACTGCGGCTGTATGCAAAACAATATCCATTTCTTGACAAGCTTTTTGGGCAATCACAGGATCAGTGATATTTCCTAAAAGCAACTCAACACCTAGTTTTTGTGCTTTTTGAGTTTTCTCTGGGGAATGTTGCAGCCCCCGGATTTTCATTCCTTGGGATAAAGCTAGTTCGGCAGAACGTAAGCCGATAAATCCATCAATTCCTGATATTAGAAGTTGTTGTTGAGAGAGGTTCATAACACTTAGTGATGAAACTTTTATCAGAGTCTGAAGCATTAATAACAATGAATGATTGGGAATTAAATTTCTAATTCGCCTACTTTTGCTTTCAAAGAAGCAAAATGTTTGCCTCCAAGTTCCACTTGACCTTCTGCACATCCAGTTTTTAATCTTTCGACTAGATAATCTAAATCATGAGCGATAAAATTTGTGCCATGATCTGGCTCTACTAAACTAATTAAGTTCATGTCTTTCGATGATTGATTTGCCAAACTAGCAATACCCAAAAAATTGAATACTCCTGATTCATAAGTTCCACAAGGTACTGAAGGGTTATGGACTCCAACGCAGTATTCATGGGGTTTAAACCACTCAAATACTGGGTAGCCGTGGAAATGAACAATTGGCGCACCATTTTTAATTAATTTTGGTGTATATAAAGCAGCTGCAAGACTAATAGCAAGCATTACATAAACATCATAAGAAGGCTTAATATCTGCTACTTGCGAATCAAGTTCCTGCGGTAACTGTAATAATAACCTGTTTGTCAAACCAATTCTCAGGACATCGTTTTCAAGGTTTAAATTTGTTTTATTAGAACCAGAGCGAGCGCTAAAAACCCAGATATCAGGAATCTGCTTAAATTTATATTCTGTTCCTATTTGAGTTTTTAAATATCTGCGACCTATGGTATTTTGACGTACTTGATCAATATTAAATTCTGTAATAGAAGACAAGCTTTCCCATTCCTGTTCAGTTATCTCAACTTTACCTATATACTGTGGTGGTTCTGCATAAGCAACAAAGCCGTAAGAAACACCCGTTCTACCATTAACAATGACGTTGACAATATCTCTATGAGACTTTCTTTTAATTACCTCACTCAACTTTGAACCCGGAGGAAATAGATTTGTGTCTGCCAGTTTATGGCTTAAAGCAACTAATTTTTTAGCATAAGTAGATTTTTGAACGTGACACACTCCTAATTGAAATTTGCTCAGAGGTAAAGGTAAAATAGGTACGTAAATTTTAGGAATAAGTGATTTCAGAACAAACCTATCTATGTCACTTCTATAAAATATAGAATCAGATAGATTCATATTCAAAATCGAAAACTTAGTAGCAGAAACTCCAATTACAATTTCAGAAAAAGTACGGACTAATGTATTTAATCCAATTTTAATTTTTCTTTGATAAGGGGTTTGCGAATTAATAAACTCCTCATCTAAATCTGTGAGTACAATAACTTGAGTATTTGTTGGGTCTTCAATATATTTAGCTGCACATTCTTCAGCCCATCCGATTAATCGTCCAATTCCTGAAACAGATATTTTTCGGTCTTGCAGAATAAACCGAGAATATAATTGATAAAACTTTTCGGCTGCAAATGTTTCCGCAATACTTCTGATAGAAGCTGGTCTATCAACATCAATTACAGCATTAACTCCAGTTTTGACTACTCTAGTTTTAATGCTTTGCTTCCAGTTAGTTAGCGGTATATTGATTGCATATTTAAATTCTTTTGTAGCTTGCTCCCAAGAGATAATATTGACCCCGTATTCCTGTAATTTTTGTTCTAGTTCGGCTCTAAAACCTAAAATTGCTAAATTTTTGTATCCCTTAACTAGAGGTCTAAAAGTAACTGTCAGCCTCTGAGCCATTAGCTTAGGGTCAATAATCGGTGGTTTGGAATCTTGATTTAATTCCTCACCTACTTCTCCAATTAAACGCCCAATAGTTTGTAAACTTAAACCTTGAGCAATTGGCACATTAGCATAACTATGAGCTAGATTGCGCCGCAAAAATTCAATAATTTCTGGCTTATTTGCAACTATTTGTGCTTGAAGTTCTGGGGTTAATACTCCTTTAGGAGAACGAATATTTAATGTTTTATTTTCGACTGAAATATGTACACCTTGTTGTTTTAAATTAGACAAAATCTCTGCTGTTTCCATCTTTTTTTGGTATTGTTTAATCAATAAACTCAATCAGTGCAACTTGAAAATTGGTTTGTTTTTTGTCAAGTTTTCAGTTGAAACTAAATTTCAAAAGTTTCTGACTCCAAATCTTGAGATTCTTCGGCTAACCGTTGAGAAAGTAATTCGATAGTGGGATAATGCCATACCAGTAGAGGAGAAAATTCAAATCCCAACAACTTTTTTGCTTTAATAGCCAAGAGCATACCCTGTGATGAATCCAAACCGTAACTTTCTAAAGGCTCTGTGACATTTATCTCATCAGGTTTAACTCCCAGCAGTTCCGAAAGATGAAAGACTAACCAAGCTTGAATTTCTTCTGCTGTATAAGAGCGTTTTACAGTTGAATCGGGAATAGACTGGCTCATTTATAAACCTCTAAATTCACAAAATAATAACTTTGTATTCAGCAAATGAATACATTTATTTTCATGATTTTGTTATCCTGAAAAACTTAAAATAAGTTATTTAGTTATGCAAGAAGTATATCTTTTGCATGTAAAGCAAAGATTCAAATTGAAGTCACACATTTCCCTGATGAAAGACATTAATTCATTCACAAGAACTTCTATTGTTTCTTGACTAATTGCAGGCTGAGAAAATACAAAATTTAACAACATTTTGCCTTGAAAAGTTGCAGCATGAATAATAAACACACCTGCATATAAAGCATGTGAGCCAGCAAAGCTAATTTCTTCTAGTTCAAATTCGCCATAAAATTTAGGAATGCTAACCTTGCCAATGTTAGAGACAGAAACTGTAGCAGCTACTTGTTTGGGTTGTCTGAAACAAAAATCAATGAGATGTTTGGCAACTAACATCATCTTGAAGATATCACCGCGTTGTGTACCATCTTCTAGTTTTTGTTTGACATTCCGTGCTAATTCCCAAAAGGATGTGTTTGTTTTAATGGTGTGAAATCCCATCATAGACGCGGCTAATACAGCCAAATGTTCATCGCTAATTGTCGGTTTTAAACGTCTTCTCAAATCAAGATATGATAGACAGCTGACTTGGATATCTTTTTTGTTACCTTGAGTAATTTTTCTCGCTACTGTAAATATCATGGCAGCGCATAAAGCACTGTGTACTGTTGTATTTTCTTGTCGGCAAAGATTGATAAATTTTTGAGTTACATCTGGGTCAAGTTGTCGGTGAATAATGTGACAACGGCGTTGTGCAACAGGTACATAATTTTCTAAATCTAATGTTTTTGGTTGATACCAAATCTTCTGAAATCCCAACTGTAACAGAAATAGTACGTTATTTATCTTGCTTTTTAAGCCTTTCGTCCATTTAGGGATGATTTCTTCAATTGGTGGAAGAGGAGATAAATTAACTAAGTTGATTTCTTCACCAGATACAACTTTTTGACAATTAGTCAAAATTTCTGAGTGAAGTTGAATACATGATAAAGCATCTGCGATCGCATGATGTACTGTTGTAATTAAATAACTTATATTTTTCTGATTCTGAAAGTGAACTAGTACCACTCGCATGAGACATTTACTACTATCAATTTTTTCATTCATCTCCTCATCAACAACTTCTGTCCATTGCTCATCACTTAGCTTCTTCACAACACGTAAAGCAATCTTTGCTGTTCCCTCAGTTTGAAAGTAAAGACGATTTTGAGAACGGACAATGTGAGAATTGAGACGAGGATGACGACACTGAACTTTATCTAGCGATTGTCTGAGAACTTCTTTGCTGAGTGCGCCTTTAATGCGACTAATTGTCACTATATTCCAGGTTTTAGCTTGGCTATTTAAGGTTTCCATAGCTTGCTCAAGACGACCCAGCTTTCTGTTATGAATTATCATGATTAGTTTTGAGATACTGGGAAATACTGATTGTAGTAATCAGAAATTTGTAGCCCTTGAATTTTCAAACTTTGAATGCGATATAAAAATGCTGCCCCAGTCAGAATGTGATAAGCAACATCAACAACTCGACGATTGTTTGGTTCTGATAAATAAGAACCTCTTACCCAGTCATTAAAACTACCTATTGCTGGGCCGCACCAAATTTGATAATCAATTTCCCGACCTTTTTCACCAGAGTTAGACCAACGGGAAGATAATCCCAGATACCAACGAAAAATTAAAGCCATTTTCAGTTTAGAATTGTTGGCAGCTTTAATTAATTTATCAGGATTGCGTTTTGACAAATAATTAGCTGTTTCTTGCCATACAAACTCTAGACTATTTCGGAAAACTTGTTTTTCTAACTTCTCTTTTTCTTGGCTAGGAATATCTTCTATTGAGTTATAAGTTTTATATAAATCAAATAGTTTTTGAGCGCGCAAAGGAAAGAGAGTTCCTTTTTTTAATACTTGAAGTTTCACACCCATTTCAAACATATCTGCGGCTGGAGCCATCATCACATCAGCCATCTCGGCTTGAGCCAGTAATTGTTTAGTATATGTAGAAGTTCCGGCTTCAATGCAAGATTGATTAATTGAGCCAGTCATTACATAAGCAGCACCCATCATAAAAGCTGCTAAGGCTGATTGTGGTGTAGAAATTCCTCCTGCTACGCCTACTCTAATAGGCATTTCATAATTATATTGTGCTTGAATTTCATCGCGTAAAGCAATAATAGAAGGCAGTAAACAAACTAAAGGACGGTTATCTGTATGACCACCAGAATCGGCCTCGACGGTAACATCATCAGCCATTGGTACTTGTGCTGCTAGCTTTGCTTGCAACTGAGTAATTAGTCCTTGTTCTACAAGCTCTTTGAGGAATTTCTCTGGTGCTGGTTGCAGAAATTTAGTTGCTACTTCTCGACGAGAAACTTTAGCAATGACTTTGTTTTTGATTTCAATTTGATTGGCATCATTTAAACTTAAGCCAGCAACACGATAATAAACAATGTTGGCAGTTAAGTCTAAAAATGCTGAAGCTTCTACAGTTCTGACTTGATATTTTAAGTATAAATCCACAGCCCGGCGTTCAATCGCCATATCATTAGGACTGTGAATTAAATTAAAAGCATAAGGGCCATGAGGTAAAGCTGATTGAATGCGATGAATTGCGGCTTCTATACGTTCTGGAGGTAAACCGCCAGCCCCAAAAGAACTTAAAATCTTTTCTTTACCTAAAGCAATTACCATTTCTTCGGAAGCAATACCGCCAGCCATTGCCCCAGTCATATAAGCATATTTGACACCATGAAAGGAGAGAAAGTTTGCATCTCCTAACTGTTGAATGCGGATAGGAGGAACAAATGTTAGTAGTTCTAACTGTGCCGTTGTGCTATTGTCCGCAGAAGATAAATAACCCTCGTTCGTTACACCAATTTTTCCGGCAACTTTGACGATGTAACAAGGTTTGTCTAAAACTAATAGTTTATCTTTAATAGCTGCTTGCTCAAAAGCTATATCATCTAAATTTCGTTGCCAAATATGGTTTTGATGATAGGTATAGCCAGAAAAGCTCAGATTATTAGTGCGTTGATGAATTACAGAATCTAGAGTTTGCATAATGTTTTAGCTCGATAAACGGTAATTTTCACCAATTTATTGATTAAGCAAATTGTGAACAGCAGATAATTGTAAAAGAATAATTTCACTTAGTTGCTTGCTGGATTCTTGTCTAGCTTTTAAGAAAGCAACGTGAGCTTGATTAATGCGGGCATTATTAGCAATTAATTGATAATATTGAGACTTATTAAAGTCTGAAAGACTGACTGGATGATAAAAAGAGTTAAAGTCAGTTGTAGGATGAGGAGTCTGTGGAGGCATTTTGTTTTGAATTACAGTTGGTTCGGAAGATTTTAAATTTTTACTATTTTCCAGATATCTCTTGTGAATATTGACGGGGTTGTGAGAAGAGTTAATGGTTTTAAACTCTGGCAAATTCAGCATAGCTTGTTGTTCAAACTGGTCATCATGGTTAATTGTTTCAGATGTCTTTTGAAATAATTGAATATTTTCGTCACTCAAGATGGTAGCTGTAATTGATTTACCACCTAAAGTAATCGTTTTGAGAGTTGTTGTATTTTGATTAATTACTACTTTTTCCAGACTATAAAGTGGCGATAAGTCCAAATCGACGCGATGGCTAACAAGTTTTGCTAAGGCTTTAATCATAGAAGTATGATCATCTATACCCCTACGATTTAGCGAGACTGTGAGATGTTCTTTATTTTCGAGAATTTTATCAATCCATCGAGAACAAACACTCCCAGCACCAGTTTCAATAAATATTCTCGCTCCATCATCGTAGACACGATTAACTAGGCGGGGAAAATCTAATTGTTGAGATAAACCTGTAGCAATACTACGAGCGATCGCACCATCATTGAGTATAATAGGTTGATATTCAGCAGCAGAATAAAACGCAATATCTCTAATATTTTGAGTCGGTAAAGTGTTAAGTTTTACTAATTCTTCGTATTGCGATCGCATTGCTTCACAATGAATAACATGATCGAAAGGAGCCGGGAAAGCATTGCAACCTAAACTATTAATTAATCGCTGACAAGCTGTTATTTCACCAGCAATTAAAACTTCTTCTGAGGTATTTATTTGAGTTAAATAAACACGGTTTTCATGTTGAAGATATTCTCTGACTTGGGATGGACTGGTCATCAAAACATAATTACCCCAAAAATTCTGCTCTGAAGATGTTTTTGGTAAACCCCAATATTCACGCACGGCATTTTTTTGACCAGATAACTTATCTCCAAATAAAGGAGATGAATTAAAACTATTACTTCCACCCTCAAAGTTACTCCAAACTCCTTGGGCAACCATCATACTTGTTTCACCCAAACTATAGCCAAACACATATTTAGGTTTGATGTGAAAATCATCTCGAATGATTTTTGTAATTAGTCGAGAATAGGCTATTTCTACTTCAAACATTGCCAGAGAATCATCTAGCAATTGTTTTTCCAGAGTTTCTAATTGCCTAGCTGACAACTTATTTAAGCTTCTAGGATAAATTAGTTGATGAATTTTGGTCGCACGGTTAGCAAGATTACTAAATATCGTGTCATCGTAGACTTGAGGAAATAACCGCAAGAGATTTTTACCAATGCCGAGATAAGAATTGACGGCTGCTGGATAAACGTAAGCGATCGCTTTCTCTTTTCCTAATGGATTTGCTGTAAAATAACTGCCAACAGGCGTTTGCCAATCTGTACCTCGCTCAAAAGCAATGTTGACACCTTTACGAGCAGATGCGATTTCTTTAAGTAATTCTTTCTGGTTGCGTCCTGTAATTACTAAGGCGTACTTAGCTTGGAAATGTTGTTTAAAAGGAGCAAAAATCAGGCTAGCAGTAATTGATAAATTAGAACTATTTTCAATAATTTTTTGCAGATGCTCCAATTCTTCTAATAAAACTGAGCGTTCATCTGCTGCTATGGGAAGCAGATAAAAAGGCATTTGCTCTAAATACTGACTGCTGTACTTTTGTGGCTCTGATGCTTCTGACAAGATGACATGAGCATAAGTACCATCACATCCGATACCATTGACTGCGGCAACTCTAGTTTTACCATCTGTGCCGAGAAACCAAGGTCTAGATTCCGTGGGTACATAAAAAGGGCTATCCTGCCAAATTTGCGGTGTTTTAACACCAGACCAGTTGGGTGTGCCAGGAATGTATTTGTGATAAACACACAAAGCTGTTTTGATGAGGCTAGCCATTCCAGAGGCTACATGAGTATGACCAATATTGGCCTTGACGCTGCCAATCGCACAATACAAATCATTGCCCACAGCAGGATAAGCTTGCATTAATCCGGCGATTTCGGCTGCATCTTCCTGAGGAACACCACTACCGCAGACTTCCAGATATTTCACTTGGGTAGGTTGAATCCCAGCTATTTGGAAAGCTTGGTTACAGACTTCAGCAGTAGCAGAGACTGACCCTAAATTAACAGCATCAACAACTGCATAGATGCGATCGCTGTTTGCTTTTGCAGTATGATGACGCTTGAGAACAATTGCACCAGCACCCTCACCAACTGTCCAGCCGTTGGCTTTTTGGTCATAACTTAAGGTGTTAGCACCAGTGTTAATTTTTGACCATTGGTTTCGCAATAAGATATTTTCTACGCCACCGGCTAAATCGACAGCACCAACAACAACTGCGTCTGCTTCTCCAGAAATTAATAGCATTTGTGCTACTTCTAAGGCTTTGAAGGCGGAAGTTTCTACCGCAGTCATGGTGAATGCTGGTCCACTGAAATTCCATAAAGAGGAAATTCGGCTAGCCATGATATTGGCGATGTAACTGAGATATTCACCGACATCTACTTGATGGTGAACACTATCTTTAACGATGGTTTCCAGTTGAGTGGTTTTATCGGCAGATAATGGAATTTTTGCATTATTCAAACCATCTTTAATCTGCCAAGATAAGTTCCATCGTTGTTGTAGTTTGTGGACAGATAACTCTGTCTCCGCAGCAATAATTACAGCGACGTTTTTGCCTTTGGAAATGTTGGCATCTTTGAGGGCGCGGTCTACTACTTTTAGTAATAATAGTTGTTGGGGATTGAGTTTTTCTACTTCGTTGGGCGGGATTTTGTAAGCTAAGGTATCAATATCAAAATCTTTGATGTAAGCTCCTATTGGTGGTTTGCCTTCTGATAAACCGTATTGTTTGAGTAGGTCTTCTTGTTGTTCTATGCCATACCATCTTTGAGGCGGTAGGGGAATAAAATGCTGTTTGCCTTCATAAATACTGCGTTCAAGGGTATCTAGGTCTTGGCATTCGCCAAAAAAGGCATCCATGCCGATGATAGCGATTTTGTTAGAGGTGTTGTTTTGGGGTTTTAACATTATGAATAAAGTGGGAGGGATGGATTTATCTCACGCATTCGCCGCTAGGCGTTCCGCTTGCGGTAGGCGCAAAGGCGCAAAGAAGAAATACACAGTTTCACGCTTAATCCTTTGTTTAATTTTCTTGTTCTAGAATTAGGTGGGAGTTTGTACCACCGAAGCCAAAGGCGCTTAATGCTGCGTATTTCTTTGTCTTAGTGTTTGGCCAAGGGGTTGCAGTTGTGACAATGTTTTGAGGAAAGATGGGATTATTTTCAGAAGCTAAAGGTTGAGTTACGTTAATAGTTGGTGGAATTACGTCATGAGACATGCTGCAAATCGCTTTAGTCAAGCTGACCATTCCCGCAGCAACGAGTAAATGACCTACATTAGCTTTGACAGAACCTACTAAGGGTGCTGCTTGATGTTGACCAAAAAAGGTTTCTATCGAGTTAAATTCTGTGGTATCTCCTAATAAAGTGCCGGTTGCATGACACTCCATGTAATCGATAGTTTGAGGAGAAATTTGCGCTTCGGTATAAGCTCGTTCAAATGCTACAATTTGTCCTTGAGAATTAGGGCTGAGTAAGTGCTTACCTTTACCATCATTAGAAAGCCCATTACCACAAATTGTAGCTAAAATTTTATCGCCATCTCTAACAGCATCATTATATCTTTTTAGCATAACCATTCCTATGCCTTCAGATGTAATTAATCCTCGTGATTTTTGATCTAAAGGACAACTAGTATCATCTTCGGGATATCCTTGAATGCCAGAAAATAACATTCGCAAAAATAACGGATCTGCACAACTAATTGCTCCAGCTAACATCAAGTCAGCTTTACCAGATTGTAGGTAATGAGATGCTAGTTTAATTGCATAAAATGATGAGGAACAGGCAGCATCTATACAAAAGTGAGTACTAGATAAAGCAAAGGCTTGAGCAATTAAAGCTGCTGGAAAGCCAGAAATCATCGCATTATGTGGAGATATATTTGCTGATGTTAATAAGTCAGCTAAGTGGAAGTTTTGATTTTGTAAAAGTTTTGCGATCGCACCATCTATTATTCGCCGATAAATAGGTGATAATAATTGATTAGATAACTTTGTGGGTAAAGATAAAGTTCCCAAAATCAGCCCACATTTAGATAAAACAGATTGCTTTTCCCAATAACCACTTTGTACAATTGCTTGTTTGGCTGCATAAAGTGACCATTTAAAAGTATCATCTAAACTTTCTACAAAATCTGATGGTAGATTATATTCACTAGCATCAAATTGAAAGTTACGGATCAATCCTCCTTTAAGAGAATAAATTTTCTCTGGTTGTCCTTTGACTGAATTATAAAAAGTCATGGGATCTACTCCCATCTCTTCAGCAGTCACAAATGATGTTGAATCTTTTTGCTCAGTTAGATTCTGCCAAAATTGTTGAGGATTGTGAGCATCAGGAAACAAACATGATAATCCGATAATAGCTATTTTTTCCATTGCGGAAATCCTTATAAGCTAATATTAATTGACAAATCAGTAACTTGAAATTAATTATTTACGCTTGATTAGTTGTGTTGGTACAATAACTGCTTTGGCTCCTAAAATGCGTAAGTATATTTGTCCTTGACGATTATGAATCATGAAATCAGCAGTTACACTACTTTCTGTTTTTCTTTTAATTTCACAAGAAACATAAAAAGGTTCATTGCATGGCATAGCTGCGAACTGTTCTGATAATGTTAACTCTCCAGGTAAACAAACCGTTTGATGAAAATGACTTAACCAAATCCATAAAGATTGTGTACTTAAGTCAGTTGTATAAGGATTGCACCATCTCACAGGAAACTGTCCTTGTTGTTTATCTGTGATTTTTTGCCAAAAACACTCAACAGTAATTTTTTGGGAGCTAATATTTAAAACTCTAGTAATTTGTTGAAATGCTGTCCCATGAAATAAGGACAAATCTCCATTTTGATAAAAATCTTTACCAATCGTAGTGATGATATGATCTTCTGTGAAGTTTGCTGATTCGTAAATGGGAGGTTCTGGTATTTCTTGTACCAGTTTTATCAGTGATTTAAAATGAAAATGAGTTTTTCCGGTGGAGGTTTTACTCAGGATGGTAGTTTGAAAATCGATAGATGCAGAAGCAGTTTTAGAAGTTTCTTGTAATTCTAGAATGTATTCCTCAGCCAGACTTTCATTAAAAGGAATCCCTTTCAAAATTTTGAAATCTTGACATGTTAAAAATTTATAACCTGGATAACGTTCTTCACAGGCATTAATCATCCAGGACATGGCACAGGTAGCTGGTAAAACTGCTGATTCAGCAATCACATGATCAAGTAAAAATGGATTCTCTTTTAATGTCAGCCGGCGACGAATCTGATAGCTTCTTAGTTCTAAATCAAAGGTTACAGGAGGTGGATTCATGGGATTGCCAATTACTACTTGTGTAGTTGCATCCGTTACCGAATGCATTTCATTAACTAACATTTGTGTCCCACCCTCCACAGGAATAATTTTAATTCCCCGTTCGGTAAAAGCTTTTTTGAGTTCCGATGTCATCATCCCACTATCCCATGCTCCCCAATTGATGGCGACTACATGACATTGAGGATGATATTGTTTAATTAAATGGGCTGATTTGTTGAGAATTTCATTAGCGATCGCGTAATCAGATTGTCCAATATTTCCATAAAAACCTGTGACTGAAGAAAACAAAACTAAATGCTGAATTTGATTCAGATTGACGCAAGATAAAAGATTTTCTAATCCCTGTACTTTAGCAGCATAAACCTTTTCAAAATCCTGTTCTGTTTTCTTTTCAATCAATTTATCAGCTAAATTTCCAGCGCCGTGGATAATTCCTGTAATCGGGCCTGTGCGTTTGACAGCAGCAGTAAGTTTCTCTTGTAAAGCTAACTTATCTGTGACATCAACACTAATATATTCAGCTTGTGCGCCTATTTTTTGAATCGCCGCTAGAGTTTTTTTGATTTCCCGACTAGCAGCAATTTGGTGATATATCTTCTGCACACTCATCGGTGTAGGCTTCTCACCTTGGGTAAGCAGATTTTCCATGATACGTTTTTTTAATGCCGATTCTTCTAAACAATCATCAGCAAAATCTGGCTCGGTTTCTAAAATTTCTGAACGACCAAGCAGGATAAACTTACAAGGTTGGTGTTGTGCTAATTTAATGGTGCATTCCGCCGTAATTCCTTTAGCACCACCACTGACAACAAAAACCGATGAGGGATTAATCTGAGTTAGTGTAGTCATATTTATGAAGGATCAGTTAAAATTCCTCCTTTGTGTCTTTGTGCCTTGGTGGTTCAAAAATCCTTTTCTACCACAAAGACACGAAGACACAAAGATTAGAAAGAAGTAGTTAAGGTGACTCGTCCTTGTGAACCGTAAGCAACTTCACTGATATAAAGATTCGGGTCGTGAAGTTCAGCGATAATGTATGGTATTGACTGCTGGGGATCAAGAGTGGGACTTAAATCGATCGCGCGAGTAAATACTTGAGGCCATTCCCATCTCAGACTCTTAGTTAAACCAAATAAACCAGCGCCGATTGCTCCAAAGTTAACTTGATGCTCTAATCCAAAGGCTCCATCAAGATGAGCAACTGTACAAAAACAACTACGTCCAGAATGTGCCGCCTCATTTAAGGATTGTTTGAGATGTTTTGCCATCAAAAACACATGCTTGACGATCGCCTTTTCTGCTTTGAGATAAGAAATTTTACTAGAGTGATTGATTGCAAAGATAGGATGTAAATGAATGAAAGCACCAATTTGACCGAAGTTAGTAGCGATCGCTAGCAGTTTTTGTTGAAGATGCTCTTCACTCAAATCTGCTAAACTGACGTGAGGCATACCTTTGGGTAAAGGCGATTGTTGAGGAATCAGTGATTGCGGGAAACTTAAAACTACTACTTTCCAGCCTTGTTCTGTCAGGGAATGAGCCAATTTAGAAGTGATGAGGGAACCATCATCGGTAATTAAGGCAATGTATCCTTCTGGGAAAATGAAATCTAAACTATCGGGTGGCGGCAGGTTTTTGAGTTTGACTGGAAAGCGTTGAATATCTGGATTTACCTGATCTAATTGTTTGTCAAGCTGAGACTGAGAATTTTTTTTTTCATCCCCCGCTAACTGTCGGAGATATTCTACAATTTGACCAATAGTGCGGAGTTCTCCCAGTTCTTCGACGTTTGGCTTGGGTAAATCGGGGTACATCTCTTGCATCGCCCCTAAGATTTCTACCCGTTTGATGGAGTCAATCCCTAAATCTGCCTCCATATCCATGTCCAATTCCAACATTTCTACTGGGTAGCCTGTCTTATCACTGGTGATGGCTAACAAAGTTTGGCTAAAGTCTGGAAATTGAGAAGTGGGGGAAATAATTACTGTGTTATTTTCCGTTGGTATAGCGTCTTTGCTAGAAGAAATTTCTTGGGAGGAAGACTCTTCTAACAACTTCTCTTGGGTCTCTAATTCTTTGACAACTTCTGGAAGGGGAGTTTGTGAAGTTTGGAATTGCAAATACTCTACAACTTGACCGATAGTGCGGAGTTCTCCCAGTTCTTCGACATTCGATTGAGGAAAATCGGGGTACATATCTCGCAGCGCCCCTAAAATTTCCACCCGTTTGATGGAGTCAATCCCTAAATCTGCCTCCATATCCATGTCCATTTCCAGCATCTCTACTGGGTAGCCTGTCTTATCACTAATGATGTTGAGTAGAGTTTGGCTGAGGGTGGCTACATCAATGATTATTGGTAGTGGTTCAACAAGAGGTAGTTCTGCTTGCTGCTGCTGTTCAGATACAGGTTCTAACGTAGCAATCTTAATCTTACTTTGCTGCGGCGTAACCAGATCTAAAACTGATTTTGCTTGATGATGTACACCATTACCATTACTATAAGTTGGCTCAGATTTGGTCACAAATCCGTTACTCGTTACTGTCGCTGATGCAGTTGTGACGAGAACAGGTTTATCCTCTGGAATTTCTTGATAATTATCCAGTGGGATTAAACTGTGTTGAGTGCGATCGCCCGATAGCAGCTGATTATACTGTTGCTGGAGCAACTCGAAGAAGTCGTGAGTATAGTCATGCTGATAGTTGAGATATTGCTGATGAATGCGGAGAGTTTCAGCTTGATGATCGTGAAACCGCATAATATTCCGCTCGGAACTGGAGAGGGCAATTTGCTGTGTTTGCGCTTGTTGTTCCGTAAATTTATAATTGCCCCACAACAGATGCTGTTGCTGCATCAGTTGAAAGAAGATTTTGGTATATTCGGTTTGATGTTGCAACGATTGTTCGTGAATTTGCAAAATATCTCGTTGATGGCGATTAAACTCAATCAGGGTGTATTCTAAGCTATCTATAACTCTTTGGTTTAAGGGTAGTTCAGAATTTTGTAGTGGAGGCTTGACATTTTCGCCGTTATTAAAATTGACTGCTTTTTTCTTTATCGTTTCCGAAGGATATTCCCCAGCTGGCGCTGGATTTAATTTAACTTGATGCCCATTTTGCAGTGCTTTGGTAAACGACTGTTTTGTTTTTTCTGACACATAGTTTGTGCTATCTAAACTGATATTCAAGACTTTATTAGTAGTCACTTCTGGTATTTTTGGCTCAGGTTGATAGGGATCAATGTTTTGTAGAGGTAATCCAGCGACGCGTAACTGCACGATCGCTGTTCGCAAAGTGCGATCGCTATTCTGGGAACTATTAGTATTTAAAGCCACAGCTAAATGAGGGCGATCGCTAAGAATATCTTTAACCAAGTTAGTCAAAACGTTACGTGGCCCAAATTCAATAAAGCAATAACCGCCTTCAGCATAAATATTTTCAATCTCCTGTTTAAACAGCACTTGATTTCTCAGGTGTTCTTTGAGGATTTTTTGAATGACTTGCGGCTCACTAGGGTAGCACTTGCCTGTGATATTGGTATAAACAGAAATTTTTGGCTGTTTAAAAGTTACTTTTTCAATTGCTCTAGCAAAGGGTTGTTGGGCATGAGCAACAAGTGGTGTATGAAAGGCAGCTGAAACTGGTAGCAAAATGGTAGAAAATCCGAGATCTCTTAGAGCATCTTGTACTTTGACAGTTTCAGCTTTCGTCCCTGCCAACACTATCTGATAATGAGAATTAAAGTTAGCAACAGTAACTAACGGGAAATCTTTGATCAGTTCTACAACCTGATTCACATCTCCTCTCACCGCCAGCATCGCTCCAGCATCAAACTGAGGATCTTGGGGTGCAGCCATAGCTTGACCCCTAGCTTTGACTAAGAAAAAATAATCTTCCTCACTCAAAACCCCCGCAGCCCACAGAGCCGTCAATTCCCCAAAGCTATGCCCAGCGACAAAATCAGGTTTAAATCCCGCTTTTTGTAATATTTTGTACAAACCAGCACTAAAAACCGCGATCGCTGGCTGGGCATATTCTGTCTGTTGCAATGTTTCTAACTGAGTAGCCTTTTCCTCTGGAGAGAACACAGGATTAGGAAACACAACTTCTGAAACGGGTTGCAAATTATCTTGACGCAGCAGCCTATCCATCTGGCTATAAGTGTGCCGCAAGTCAGGAAAATTAATCACCAATTCCCGACCCATTTCTAGGTATTGTGAACCTTGCCCAGAAAATAGTGCTACTACCTTCCCTGCTGTATTTATCCCAGTTTGACGGTAATAAATTCCTTGGGGATGCTCCCAGGATTCTGCTTGCAGTTTATTCGTCAGGCAGTCGATGCAGATTTGTAACAAATCGCCAGCCTGGGCGAGAGAATCAGCCACAAACCCAACTCTGGCATTTGTGAGGGGAATTTCTAAAGATTTAGACGCTGAAATGAGTTCTGCATAATCACGCTCTTTAGTCTCAGATTGCAATTGACGCTGGATATCTTGACAACGCAATAACAATTCTTGAGGTGTGGACGCAAATAAAAGTATCGACTGAGGACTGTTATGTAAACGATGAGGAAGTCGATATTCACCTTGATATTCTTCTAAAACAACGTGATAATTTGTGCCACCAAAGCCAAAAGAACTGACCCCTGCACGTCTTGGCTGGTCATTGCTACTAATCCAAGGTCTTGTTTCTGTATTTAAATAAAACGGAGAACTATCAATGTTGAGTTTCGGATGTGGTTTGGTGATGTTAATTGTCGGTGGCAAAACTTTGTGGTGCAAAGCCAAAGCAGTTTTAATTAAACTTGCTGCACCCGCAGCCGCTTTTGTATGCCCAATTTGCGACTTGACACTTCCCAGGGCAATATATTGTTTTTGAGGATTGTCTTCACTAAAAACTTCTTTAATAGAGGCAAATTCGGTTGGATCTCCAACCATCGTGCCTGTGCCGTGTGCTTCAATTAAACCAACACTTGCAGGGGAAATGCCAGCATCTTCATAAGCACGACGCAAAGCTAAGACTTGACCTTCTGGACGTGGGGCATAGATACTTTTATAGCGACCATCGCCAGAAGTACCAATACCTTTAATGATTGCATAGATGCGATCGCTATCTCGTTGAGCATCTTCAAGACGCTTTAGTACCAACATCCCTACACCTTCACCCAACATCATCCCATCAGAATCAACATCAAATGGTTTGACATTTTCACCTTGAGAAACAGCAGGAGTTTTGCTGAAGCACATATAGGCAAAAATTGAGTTGTCGGTATCAACTCCGCCAGTCAACATCATATCGGCACGATGTTCAATTAGTTCACTAATTGCCATTTTCAAAGCACTTAACGAACTAGCACAGGCAGCATCTACTGTACAGTTAGTTCCTCCTAAATCTAGGCGGTTAGCAATTCGACCAGCGACAACATTAGCCAGCATTCCCGGAAAAGCATTTTCTTCCCACTGCACATAAGCACTTTTGATTTTCTCAACAATTTTTTGCGTATCTTCATCAGATAAACCGCTACTTTTGAGGGCTTTTTCCCAAACTGGATACTGCAATCTTGCACCCAATGGTACACCCAATTGTCTGCCTGCTGCCACACCTAAAATTACACCAGTGCGTTGGCGCAGCTGATTGTAAATATCACGATTAAGTTGCCGATCTTCACTATAGCCTGCATCTTCTATCGCTGCTTTGGCAACAACTAAACCCAGCAATTGTGAAACATCCGTGACTTCTAAAATATTAGGCGGTAGCCCAAATTCCATTGGGTTGAAATCAATTTCTGGGATGAATCCGCCTCGTTTGCAGTAGGTTTTATCAGGTGTTCTAGGATTAGCATCGTAGTAATCTTCGACGTTCCAACGTGAAGGAGGAACATCAGTAATACAATCAGTTTTGTGAATAATATTTTCCCAAAATTCTTGTAAATTTTGGGATTGGGGAAATATAGCAGCCATGCCAATAATGGCTATAGGATTGTTTTGCAGTTGTGTATTGATTTTGCTAGTTAGCGGTGTGTTTTCAACCATAGTTTTTTTCACTCGTATGAGCTGGAGCAGAGCCTTTTCACAATTGCTTACTTCATCTTGCAACTGTGTCAAGACAGCTTCAATTTTAGAAGCAGCCATGACTTCATCTTCACTATTTTGCTTGTGAAATATAAATGTATTGAAAAGTTTAGTTCCTTGATCAATTAGGAAACTTGGGATCAACCTTTAGAGAAAATACTTCTTTCAACACAAAACTTGTTGAGCAGATTTAACTGCGATAGTTTTATGTAGAAAACTTATCCAACTCCGTATTATCCTATCCAATTGCCGTTGCGCTTATATTAGACTAGTTGCTTCTCTATTGCAACTCACATGCAACTCAAATGCTAACTAGATGGATCTGATGAGATACAAATTGATCGAGCAAGGTCTTAGAGATAATTGCAGTGCTGATTTAACGATTATCATTGAGTACATAAGTCAAAACTTACATCACGAACTAATGCAGGATTTGGTTGTTGAATCAGAATCATCATCTGTGTTCTTATTCACCATCTGAGATTGAGCAGCAGCTAATAGCTTCTGTTCAAGTTCATTAATACCAATTCCCATCTGCAAAGCTGTTTTATTTTTCCATTCTTCTAGCTCAAACTCATGTTGGTTGAGCCATTCATGCACCGCCAAGCGAGCCATCTCAGCTTTACGACGAGTCTGACGAGCTGCATGAAAAATTAACCTTTGGTTATCAAAGTTTGGCAGTGAGAGCATGAATCGCTTTAGTTTCATTTTCATTGGAGTCTTTGGTGGGCAATATCGATCACTCACATATCTACTAGAACTCTTGTCTATTAATATCTCATATCACAAAAATGCATTACCAAAGTTGCATAACAATTGCATCTCTTCAGTAGATTGAGCAGTTTATATTGTAGATTTTTTGCGCCAACTTGCCGTTATATTATGACTTTCAACTAACGCGTCCTTTTATACTAAATCGACATTATCATCTATCAAAAAGTTGATTGTTTCGAGACAAAACTCTACCTCTATCTATTAGTTGATTTCTTTGAGTAATTTTGTTATCAAAAACTAGCTCCAATGAAAATGTAATTTTAACCACTAGTAACTATTCCTCAAGAATGAAAAAACTCCGATAATCAATTAACAATGTGTCAGGTATCCCACAAAACAAAGTGTTCAGATTAAGATGATAAATAACATTCAGGATAAAACACTATGCAATACTTGTCAATTGTTGTAATTCTCACCATAGTTTCTATTGATTATGTTGCTAACTATTTATAATTAAATCTGTTGCATGTGGGTTGCAATTGAGTATCAATCAGTTTATCGTGTGTGATTAAATCATGTAACTCCATACTATTGGTTAATAGAAGTATAAAGATACAAAGGTAGGAAGAATATAAATTTAAATTTATCTGATTATCTCAATGCTTTACACACTATTAACCGTATAGTATGACAATGCAATTTAATGTCATTATACCGTACTGCATGAAGCTTTCTAGATAATTTGACTGACATGAATTTATAAGGGCTTGCTGGCATGAGATTATCTGAGCTAGATCCACTTATACCGATAATTAAATTAAGAGAAGAACTTCTTAAGTTACCCAAAGGCTACTCATTTTATGAAGAAGAACTGGTAGATTTTTTATCCCGACGTAGATGGACTGAGAGCGATCGCCGCATTGACAGAACAACTTTTTGGCGCTGGAGAAATGACAACGGCATTCAACATCAAAAAGTATTTAGCCGATTGGATGTTTTGAAACTATGCCAAATTTGTGACCATTACCGGATAGATGGAACTCGTAGTGAATACTTAGCGATCATGAAAAAGAAACATGAGGTAGTGCTAAACAAGTAAAGATAAATATTACTACTGAATGCATCAAGTACTCAAAGCTGATGCTATTAACGGATTGATGGATACTTTTTTGATAATTCCATCATCCGAACTTTTTCTTTAGCAACAATTTAGACCTGACATCATCAAATAATTATCTTCTTTCTGTCCTCAAAATCTACGTTTATTCTGCGTTTCAATCTAATAGACGTAAAAAAAAGTCCGTAAATGCTCTAAAGCTTTGGCAGAGCAGCTTGTCGCCAGACATCACTAATTTGGAAAATATGATTATGGTATACAAACAAAAGCCGTCATTCACAAAACCTCTGAGTTGGTGGTTGATAATTTTGGCAACTGCGATGGCTGTGGTTACAGGCGCAGTTTCTTTCTACAGCCTTTCACAATTTTGGTCGTCCTCTAAAGTACAAGCTCCAACTCCACCAAGTAGTTCTTCGGCGATGACAGCTGTTGCTGCTTTAGGACGTTTAGAGCCTCAAGGAGAAGTTATTCGTCTGTCTGCTCCAGATTCTCAAGGAGGTGTGCGGGTTGCAAAACTCCTGGTAAACAAAGGAGACAAAGTACGTCAGGGACAATTAATCGCAATTCTTGACAGTTACTATCCCCGTCTTGCAGCTTTAGAAAAAGCTCAAAAACAAGTTTTAGTTGCTCAAGCGAGTCTTAACCAAGTAAAAGCAGGGGCTAAACTCGGAGATATCTCTGCACAACAAGCAACGATCGCCCGCCTAGAAGCTGAATTACGCGGAGAAGTTTCTGCACAACAAGCTACGATCGCTCGCCTAGAGGCAGAATTACGGAATGCTGAAAGCGAAAATCAGCGATATCAGCAATTGTTCAAAGAAGGTGCGATTTCAGCTTCAGATTCAGATGCTAAGGGTTTACGAGTCGAGACTGTGCAGCAACAACTTAACGAAGCTAAAGCTGCCCTCAACCGGACTGTAGAAACTCTCGAAAAACAATTAACTGAAGCTAAAGCCAAGCTCAAGAGTATTGCAGAAATCCGTCCTACCGATGTGCAAGCAGCACAAACCGATGTTGCAAGTGCGATCGCATCGGTAAAACAAGCGAAAGCAGACTTAGATTTGAGTATTGTGCGATCGCCTATCAATGGCCAAGTCTTAAAAATTCACGCTTGGCCTGGAGAAATCATCGGCAGTATGGGCATAGCTGATTTAGGTCGTACCCAACAGATGTATGTAGTAGCAGAAATCTATGAAACAGACATCAATAAAGTGCGTCTGGGTCAATCAGCTATTATTACTAGCGATGCTTTTCCTGAGAAATTGCGAGGAACAGTCACAGATATAGGTTTACAAGTTGGTAGACAAAATATCTTTAGTAATAATCCAGGTGCAGACACAGATAACAAAGTAGTTGATGTCAAAATTCGGATTGAAAACTTAGCAGAAAATCAACAAGTTGTTGCTCTTACAGATTTACAGGTACAGGTATTAATTGAGATATGACACAGGACTAAGAATAGGGGATTGGGAACAAACCAGTCTCTTGTAAATGGCAATTCAACTATTTTGACGTAGCAGTTCTAAATTACATAAGACACATAACCCCTAGCCCCTAGCCCCTCTCACTCAAGGTTGATCAAATGGCTTTCAATATACCTCTAGCTTGGCTACAACTAGCTAAACAAAAAGTTCGCTTTCTTGTCGCTTTAGCTGGAATTGCTTTTGTTGCAGTTTTGATGTTTATGCAAATTGGTTTCCAAGATGCTCTTTATGCCAGTGCGACACAATTACATAAAAATCTTCATGGAGATTTATTTATCATCAGCGCCCAATATAAATCTTTGACATCCAATCAAAGTTTTCCGCGCTGGCGTTTATATCAAGCGTTAGGTTTCGATGGTGTGAAATCGGTTAGCCCTTTATATATGCAATTTGCCAAGCTGAAAAATCCTATTAATGGTTTAAAATTTCCTATGTATGTGCTTGGTTTTGATCCAGTTGAATCGATTTTTACATTACCAGATGTTGAGAAAAACTTCAAATTACTCCAAATACCTAACATAGTTTTATTTGATCGGGCAGCTCGTCCGGAGTTTGGCCCTATTGCCCAAAATTTTGAGCAAGGCAAAAATGTACAAATTGAAATATTCACTTATACAGCATTAATTGGTTACAAAGTGAAAGTAGGGGGTTTATTTAGTTTAGGGCCTTCCTTTGGAGTTGATGGAAATTTAATCGTTAGTACTTCAACTTTCTTGAGAATATTTCAAGACCGTTCGGCACAAAATATAGATATAGGCATAATTGATCTCAAACCTAATACCGACCCTCAAAAAGTATTAGCAAGTTTATCAGCCTATTTACCACAAGATGTTAGAGTTGTTAACCGCGAAGATTTTATTAAGTTTGAAAAAAAATATTGGGCTCTTAGAACACCTATTGGATTTGTATTTAACTTGATGGTGTTAATGGGGTTTGTTGTTGGTGTAATTGTTGTATATCAAATTCTTTATAGCAATATTTCTAATCACTTAGCTGAATATGCAACCTTAAAAGCAATGGGATTTAAAAATAAATATCTGTTAAGTGTAGTTTTTCAACAGGCTTTAATTTTAGCAACTTTAGGATACATTCCAGGTTTGGCTATATCTATGGCTCTGTACGACGTGGCCAAAAATGCTACTAAATTACCAGTAACTATGAGTATTGATAAGGCAGTTTTAGTATTAGTTTCGGCAATTATAATGTGTTTAGTTTCTGGATTTTTCTCTACAAATAAACTACGGCATGTAGATCCAGCCGATATTTTTTAAATAAACAAAAATGCTTTTTAAATATGATGAAACCCAAATCTATTGTTGATGTAAAAAATCTTAACCAGTTTTTTGGTAAAAGAAAATTACGTAGTCAGATTTTATTTGATATTAATTTGACAATCAAATCTGGTGAAATTGTAATTATGACTGGCCCATCAGGTTCCGGTAAAACGACTTTACTAACTTTGATTGGTGGGTTACGTTCTGTCCAACAAGGAAGTCTAAAATTTTTAGGACAGGAACTTTATGGAGCCAGCAATGAGCAATTAGTACAAGCACGTCGCCATATTGGCTATATTTTTCAAGCTCACAACTTGCTAGATTTCTTAACAGCCAGACAAAATGTGCAAATGTCGCTGGAATTACATACAAATATTCCCAAATGGAAAGCTCTTAAGCAATCGGAAGCGATGCTTAATGCTGTTCACCTCGAAAATCGAGTTAATTATTACCCTTGTGATCTTTCAGGAGGACAAAAACAACGGGTAGCGATCGCGCGTGCTTTAGTTAGTCATCCTAAACTGGTGTTAGCTGATGAACCTACTGCGGCCTTAGATAGTAAGTCAGGCAGAGATGTTGTCACTTTGATGCAGCAACTAGCTAAAGAACAGAATTGCGCTATTTTGATAGTCACTCACGACAACCGAATATTAGATATTGCCGATCGCATAATTCAGATGGAAGATGGAAAACTACTCCCAGAAGTTTTTTAACACTTTCACAAAGGTACAGCGAATACTGATGCGAGTAGGAGGTATCATTTATACCAGTAATTTCATAAAATGGTATAACGTATTATTGTACCAGTACATATAAATTTTGCTGACAATTAACACCAACTACATAATTATTCTTATATCCCAAGTAATAGATAAAGTGGGCATAATATCTTCCTGAAGTCAAAAGCAAAACAGTCTAGAAGTATGAAGTTTTCATTGATCAGCCTATAGAGAATGTATGAACAATCATGTATACATTCTCAAACGGTGACAGTACCATTATGTTGACTATTGGTGATTATGTACTCAATCAACAAACTGGACATTTAGGGAAAGTAATCGGCTACGGACACATAATTATCAATAATGGATCTACCGTAACATTAAAAGTTTTAGTAGCTGAAACTGCCAATTCACATAAAAGGGAATTTGTGGTAGAAGATACAATTTCAGCATGGAATAGGTGGTCTGTAGTTTAAAACTTATACCTATTTTGTTCAATAAATTGACAATTTTAGGAGATTTTAAATACTTTATCAAAGCATTTGTAAAAATTATGGTGCAAGATTTGATTTTATGTCTACAAGAAGCTGCTTTAACATTTATACTTAAAAAGCATCTTTATCCCACAGATCCTTGTGAATGTTTCGTCAATCCCGACTGCGGATGTCCTCATCCAGGGCAAGAGTTGCAATGCGAAGACTGTTGCTATCTTGAAGGTTGCTTATCTAGTTTTAAGCTGAAATAAAAGTTATTGGTTTTCAATTTCTACTGAATTTATCAGTAGTAAAAGATGCTTACAACAATGATTTTGTATTTAATAATTACTGCTCTGCTCTTTTGTATACGATAATCACTCTATCTAAGTAAAGTTCATCCGTTACTACTGAGATGGTTCGTATAAGCTGTTCGCCTTGAACTTCAATGCTATCAGCTATTTTCGTGTCACCATCGTCGTATCTGAGCTTTTTTTTATTAACTTTATCGCTAGGTACAGCCCACGATACCAGCTCATCAAGCAATAAGAAGGCTTTTGAGTCATAGAAACTCAAATGGCCGTTAAACGGTATAACCTCAGACTGCAATACTCCTTCAAAGTCAAACCAATAAACTTTAGGAGCGCCCGTTCTTTCTTCAGAGAATTTACCATCTGATGAGATAGTTAGAGTAAGTCCTTGGGTTGCTTCTACCTGAGCAATTAAATTGTTGCTGTTACTATTCAACCAATTTTCGACACCATTTGCATCTAGTTCATCACCGATAAATTTAATTTCGCTTTTTATAGAAATGCTTCCTGTTAACAGCCATGTTCCAATTAATAATTCTATGTTCATCAGATTTTTTCAACTACTTATTATGCTGAAATCTTCAATGTAATCAACTGATACACGGTATTTATACAGTGTTTTTTCAGATCAAATCCCCATCAAACTCACATTAACTGAGTAAACTAGCAGAATTTATATCTAAAAATAATGTTGCTTGCGATTGCTGACGGAGAATAGAGGCAGGATATTTACTACTAATTGATTCTCGCAACATCTGTTTTACTGCTTGAGCTTTACGTTCTTCTGGTGCTAGACAGATAATTTTTGTAGCTGAACAAATCAAAGGCAGAGTAACAGTAAAAGCATACTGTGGAACACTATCGATGCTAGGGAAATGACCTGTATTCACTTGCTGTTGACGATTCGCTAGGTCTAGTTTCACTAATTTAACAGCATAAGGATCTTGAAAATTAGCTACTGCTGGGTCATTAAAAGCCAAGTGTCCGTTTTCGCCCACACCAAGACAGCATAAATCAATTGGTTGGGCTTGTAGTAATTTAGTGTAGCGATCGCATTCTGCTACAGGTTGTAATGCATCACCTTCTATATAATGAAATTGCTGCGGATATACTCGCTTCTCTACCCTTTCTTGCAGATAACGCCGAAAACTAGCAGGGTGATTAGCAGTAATTCCCAAGTATTCATCTAAATGAAATAAAATAATCCGCGACCAATTTATACCTCCTAACTCAATTAAAGCATCAAGAAATTTCAATTGGGAGTTTCCAGTTGCTAACAATACAGCTGCCGTATCTTGTCGCTGGAGAACCTCTTGTAAATACTTTTGTGTAATTTTTGCAACTTCCTGGGCCATTTCAACTTCAGAGTTGTAAATCTGCACCAATAAATCATCAACACGAAAAAACTTTGTAACGGCTACCATTTGCTTATGCAGAAAATTTTCAACAGTACAGCAATAACTTGAGCGCAATACTTTTCTGATGTTATAACGCTTCTCGTTTTAATCAGCTACATCTCGTTGAGGTCAGAGGCTGGGCGCTAGAGGCTCTTTCGAGCATCATAAGCTATCCTGGCGACACGACTCTCTCCCAAATCTTGCAAAAGATTTTCAAATTGTTGCCAGCTAATTTGGCATGATCTATTACTTAATTTTATTGACAAAGTTCGCAAAGTATGTTGATAATGGATCTTTGTGGAAACTTTACCTCTATAATATAAGCGCTTGGCTAACGTCATTGTCATAGGAGCCCAATGGGGCGATGAAGGAAAAGGTAAAATAACTGACTTACTCAGCCACTCAGCAGATGTAGTGGTACGTTATCAGGGGGGTGTCAATGCTGGACACACCATAGTAGTGAAAGGTCAGACCTTTAAACTGCACTTGATTCCCTCTGGTATTTTATACCCAGAAACTGAGTGCATTATCGGCTGTGGAACAGTGATTGATCCGCAGGTTTTGATAGCCGAACTCGATCAACTAGAAACATTAAATATTTCTACTGCCAAACTTTTAATATCTGAAACAGCCCATGTAACGATGCCTTACCATAGGTTGATTGATCGGGCATCGGAGGAGCGACGGGGAAGTTATAAAATCGGCACAACTGGGCGAGGAATTGGCCCAACTTATGCCGACAAATCAGAGCGTACAGGCATTAGAGTTTTAGATTTAATGAACTTTGATGCACTGCGTGAGCAATTAGAGTGGACGATTAATTATAAAAACGTCATTTTAGAAAAGCTTTATAACTTGCCACCCTTAGATCCACAAGAGGTAATAGAAGAGTATCTAGGATATGCTAAACGTCTGCAACCTTATGTAGTTGATACGTCGCTGAAAATATATGACGCGGTTCAGCGGCGGCGCAACATCTTATTTGAAGGCGCACAAGGTACGCTTTTAGACTTAGATCACGGTACTTATCCTTATGTGACCTCCTCCAACCCCGTAGCCGGGGGTGCTTGCGTTGGCGCAGGGGTAGGGCCGACGATGATAGATCGGGTCATTGGCGTGTCGAAAGCCTATACCACGCGTGTTGGAGAAGGGCCTTTTCCCACCGAACAAGATGGAGAGATTGGCGAATTGCTGTGCGATCGCGGTGCTGAATTTGGCACAACTACCGGACGCAAGCGCCGTTGTGGTTGGTTTGATGCCGTAATTGGTCGTTATGCCGTCAGAATTAACGGTATGGACTGTATGGCAATTACCAAACTAGATGTTCTAGATGAGCTAGCAGAAATTAAAGTTTGTGTCGCTTATGAAATAGACGGCGATCGCAGTGAACACTTTCCCACCAGTTCCCGTCAATTTGCCAGATGTCGCCCTATTTACAAAACCTTACCAGGGTGGCAAGTATCCACAAGTGAATGCCGCACCCTAGAAGACTTGCCCAAGCAAGCATTGGACTATCTGAAATTCTTAGCAGAATTAATGGAAGTCCCGATTGCGATCGTCTCCTTAGGAGCCAGCCGCGATCAAACTATTATCGTCGAAGACCCCATCCACGGGCCAAAACGTGCTTTGTTGCACCCTGATGGCACACCAGCCTCTTTACTGAGTGCTTAGTCATTGCTCAGTGCTAAGTTTTAAAACTTCTTGCGGGAAGTCCGTAGTTAGTTCATTAAACAATAGCCTTAGATGAAAAAGCAACTGACAACACTTCGACTACTTCGGCTACGCTCAGCACAAGTGCGCTCAGTGCATCGCTGACAACTGACAACTAACAACTAACAACTGATATGGCTATTACAGTCGAATGTCAAAAACGACCAGAAGGCAGCAAGCCCAAAGCTTTGCGCCGTTCTGGAGAAATACCCGCAAACTTATACGGTCACAAGGGTACAGAGTCAATTGCTTTGACTATTAACGCTAAAACCGTTGAGCGCTTGCTTAAAAAAGCTTCGGTCAATAATACCTTAATTGATTTAAACGTTACCGATGCACCTTGGCGAGGCAAAACCCTGTTGCGGGAACTTCAAATCCATCCAGCCAAAGGTACACCCTACCATCTCAGCTTTTTTGCTGTTGCTGGTCATGGTGACACCAACGTAGAAGTACCCCTACGTTTTGTGGGAGACGCTATTGGTGTTAAACAAGAAGGTGGTGTGTTAGATACTGTAATCAACGAATTGCAAGTGAGTTGTTCACCTGAGAATATCCCAGAAGCAATTGAAATTGATGTATCTAACTTAAAGGTGGGTGACAGTTTGCGTATCGATGAGTTGGTACTGCCCGAAGGTGTGACAGTTCTAGCTAAACCAGAGCAAGTTGTTGTCAATGTTTTACCGCCACGAGTTGTAGAAACAGAGACTGAAACAATATCGGAAGAAAGTGAAACTGTATCCGCAGACAGCGAGACAGCAGAAACAGAAAGTGAAACAGCCTCTTAAGCTACAGAAAGTATGTGATAATTTTTGATAATACCAGGAGAAAACTCCTGGTTTTTTTGTATTGAACCGCTGAGGAACAAGATGACAGAAGCGACCCTTCCAGCTTTAATTAAGCAAATGTTGCAGCCTAGATTTTATCCCCATGCGGTAACAGAACCCATTCAATTGGTACAAACTCATATTTCTTATGTACTGCTAACTGGAGATTATGCTTACAAGCTCAAAAAACCTGCAAATTTTGGTTTTTTAGACTTTTCTACCTTAGAAAAACGACAACATTTTTGTCAGGAAGAATTAAGCCTGAATCAGCGGGGTGCAGCCGAATTATATTTAGAAGTTTTACCCATAACTCAAGTAGGAGAGCAATACCATCTAGGCGGAACTGGTGAAACTGTAGAATATGTACTGAAGATGCGTCAGTTTCCTCAAGAGTCACTTTTTAGCCAACTTTTTGAACAAGGTAAGTTAAACGAGACACACTTAGAAGAGTTGGGACGAGTAGTAGCTCAGTACCATGCCAAAACCGCAACTAACGACTACATTCGGAGTTTTGGCGAAGTGCCTCAAATTCGAGCTGCATTTGATGAAAATTACGAGCAAACCGAAAAATATATTGGTGGCCCTCAAACACAGGTGCAATTTGACGAAACCAAAGCATACACTGAGCGTTTTTTTGCAGAAAGACAAGAATTATTTCAAAGCAGAATGCAAAATGACCATATTCGTGAATGTCATGGAGACTTGCACCTGCGAAATATAGCTCTGTGGCAAGATAAAATTCTGCTATTCGATTGCATTGAGTTTAACGAGCCGTTTCGTTTTGTCGATGTGATGTTCGACATTGCCTATGCTGTGATGGATCTAGAAGCACAGGAGCGAAAAGACTTAAGTAATGCCTACTTGAATACCTATGTCGAGCAGACTGGCGATTGGGAAGGATTACAAGTATTACCTATATATTTAAACCGTCAATCTTATGTTAGGGCAAAAGTAACTTCATTTTTATTAGATGACCCTGGTGTGGCAACAGCAGTTAAGGAAGAAGCCACAAAAACCGCAGCTAAATACTACAAGCTGGCTTGGGAATACACTAAACCCAAACAAGGACAACTGATTTTAATGTCGGGATTATCAGGTTCTGGCAAAAGTACAACAGCAAAATATTTAGCTCGTCAACTGGGAACAATTCACATTCGTTCCGATGCAGTGCGAAAACATTTAGGAGGAATTTCTCTATCGGAACGTGGTGGGGATGATTTATATACAGCCGAAATGACTCAGAAAACCTATGCGCGGTTGTTAGAATTGGGAATTATACTAGCTAATCAAGGTTTTTCTGTAATTTTAGATGCTAAATATGACCAACAACAGCTGCGGCAAGCAGTAATTGATCAAGCCGAAAAGTACGACCTTCCCCTAAAAATCATCTATTGCACAGCACCCACAGAAGTTATAAAAGAGCGTCTGGTTAACCGTACTGGTGATATTGCTGATGCTACCGTTGATTTATTAACATCACAAGTGCAGCAAGCTGAACCATTTACTGATGCCGAAAAACCATACGTCCAGGTTTGGGACACAACTCAATCACAACAGACACAATTAAACCAAATAATTCGCCAATAGCCGTTTTTACCTTATGGCACCTAAAAACAATGATTTTTTGAGTATTTCTCCTAGCTTTCTTTCTCAGCTGATATTTGGGGCGTTTTTAATTTTAATATTGTCGTTGACAGGTTCTCCCGTATCCCTGAGTATCTTTCTGGGCATTCTTGGCGGTTTCACCTTAGGCTGGATCACAAATGCTAGTAGAAATAGTCCTCAACCTCCATCTGTAGCCTCATCTGATGGCGTTGACGCAGCGTTGAAATACTGGTTATTTTTCTTATTGGGCTTTGTGTTTTTGGGATATCCTGCGCCCATGAGCATCTTACTAGGCGGCATAGGTGCTATGGGTGGAGGCTGGATTATTGCCTGGTGGGGAAGTAAAGAAGAAACCAGAACTCAGTTACCAGTTGAAACTGTAGAAGAAGCCAATGGTGAACAAACCAGCGATAGAATCACCAGACAACAAAAAAGAAGACCCGTTCGCCGTTATCGCCGTACTCGTGGAACCATCAATTTTAAATTTTGGGAAAGGTAGTATTTAAGGGGCTAGAGGCTAGGGACTAGGGGCTAGGAAAAGCAGGGGAGAAAGATGTAATTTTTCTTTCCCCCTTGCGCCCCGCACCCTGCCCCAATTCCTCTTCTCCATGCCCCATGCCCCATGCCCCATGCCCTATTATGTTTTTATATCTCTCTAAGTTACTGCCACTATTTATTTATCCATTGGGACTAGCTAGCTTAAGTTTGGTAGTGGCATTGATTACATTGTGGAAAAGACCACGTATTGCCGCAGGAGCGATCGCTTTATCTTTAATTTTATTGCTTGTTTGTAGTAACGCTTGGGTGTCTAAATCTCTGGCGCGATCGCTGGAGTGGCAAAATCTTCCCCTCAACCCAATCCCGAATGCTGATGCGATCGTAGTTTTGGGTGGTGCAACGAAATCGGCTTCTCCCCCCAGACCAACTGTTGATTTAAGTGAAGCGGGCGATCGCGTAATTTATGCTGCTCAACTATATCGCCAAAAAAAAGCGCCGATTATTATTCTCAGTGGTGGTCGCATCAGTTGGCGCGGCAGTGGTTCCCCAGAATCGGCAGATATGGCCACAATACTCACCTCTATTGGCATACCATCTGAGGCAATTGTCCAAGAGCCTGATTCTTTCAACACATATCAAAATGCTGTAAATGTCAAGAAAATTTTAGAAACTCGTGGCATAAACCGGATATTATTGATAACTTCAGCAATGCACATGCCGCGATCGCTAAAAATTTTTCAGCGTCAAGGTATTGATGTGATTCCTGCACCTACTGACTTTCTCGTCAGTCAAGGCGATATCAAGGAACTTGGCAGCACTCCTAAAGCCGCTATACTGAGTTTATTACCCGATAGCGACAACCTTAATCAATTTACTAGCGCCTTAAAAGAATATATTGGTAGTTTTGTCTATCGCTGGCGCGGTTGGCTTTAATGAACACGACTTAGGCACAGATTACGATGATTTTACGTTATTACGTTCCGCAGGGTGCAAAGCCTAGACGCGTTAGTGGCTTCTCGTACCCCTACGGAGAAGCAAGCTACGTGTAGCGTCTCCTTTTGGAGAAGAGTAGTAATCGCAAAGGCTTCGTTTTTCGCCACAAGTGCGTAAGTCATAATCAAGTTAGAAGTTGTTAATTATTTTTAATAAAATAATATGTCTAAAAACTTACCTTATATTATTCCATCTCCTCAACCTCAAGTTGACGAAACTTTTGCTGCTTACCATACAACCCATCAGTTTTACCACGAAGTTCAAACGCGTTCAGAGTTTCAGCGTTATTGTGAGTGGTATCATGTAACCGCAGAACAACACCGTCAAGAACTAAAAAAAATGCGCGGCGAACTGAATATTTTGCAGTGGTTTCGCCGCCCCTAAGCAATTTAGATAACTTCTAACTCATTTTCACGTAAATGAGCTTTAAATTTTTTACTAAATTGAACAAAAATCGGCAAGTTGGCGCTTACAGGTCTACCTTGCCATTCTGTGGCAAAACTTAAAATTTCGCCTTCTAGACCTTTAATGTCAAAAGCCTGACCTCGATGCTCAGGATGATGATAAACCACTACCGAATCTTTAACACGGACGCGATCGCCAACTTTCATAACAACATTTACACCTAGCTTTTGCTGTTCCACAAGTATCTCCACAGCTATTCCTCATTGAACTGCTATCTGGGAAAATAGACTGCTTGTTACAGCTACTCTTATAGGTCTAGTATTTACAGACGCTATTTTATTCCTCTGTACTCGCTACACAAACAAAGCCTGCCCATGCAGGCTTTGATAGAATTAGTTAAAGACATCAGAATTTTAGAGTAGACTTTAGTACTGACAGACTATGTGGGAAAACTTTACTTCTTATTTCCTGATAGAAATAAATTAAGAAAACCGAGTGTCGGCTTCCGTCGGGTAGCAGTTCTGCGGTAAAAAACCCACAGTACTTCTATTCCTCAATGCACTTGTCCACTCCCACAGGTGTCTCAGAGGTGCTTTATGGAGGAAAAATAAGCTATAACGGGCAAGTAAAACCCGCTTTGCTCTTGCTGTGCGCTTTAACGACAAATTTCATTCTACAACAAATAGATTTCTATTCCTATAGCTGTGCTGTAGTAGCAGCATATTGAAACAGTAAAAGAACAGGGAGAAATAGGCAGGGGAGCAGGGGAAGACAGGGAGACAAGGGGATGGGGAGACAAGGAGAGCAGCGCGGTCTTGGGGTCTCCCCCTCCGGGTGACGCTCGCAAGCTCGCTATCGCTACGCTAACGGCAGTCCAACGCCAGTCGCCTGCGGAGGGAAACCCTCCCGCAGCACTGGCTCCTCTTTGTTGGAACAACAAGACCGGGCTGCCTCACCAAGGGGAGCGACTGCGGGAGACATTTCTTTCCCCAATTCTCCAATTCTCCTTGTCCCCAATTCTTCTTTATCCCCTCTGCGCTCCGCACCCTGCCCCAATTCCTCTTCTCCATGCCCCATGCCCAATGCCCCATGCTTCAATTAGATTTGCTTTGTGGACAAATTGTTTAGATTGAACCAAAAAGGACTACTTTTGATTGCCATGCTTCAATTAGATTTGCTTTGTGGACAAATTGACTGCATTCCTTGGGGAAGTTGGCGACAGACTTGTTGAAATCCTTGTGGATTAAATTGCCGCCAAGCTAATAAACCTAGACTTGTACCCCCCACTAGCAAAGTTAATAATCCTCCAGCTAAGACTAAAGGTTTGACTCGAATTGTCTGCTTTGGCTTGGTAACTGGAGTTGGAATTGGTTCTTCTGATAAATCCAAATCCAAATCCAAATCTAGTAGTGCTTGAGAACTTTCTGCTAAAGATTCTTCTACTTCTGGTGGTTCGGCTTTGACAATTTCTACTGACTCTACAGATTGCTGCGATCGCGCCACTGGAACCAAGTATTCTTTAGAGACACGGCAAAGTGTCAGCACAACTGAAGTATTATCATGACCATTTTTCTGATTGGCTAAATTAATCCAATCACGGACAGCATCTTCAACTGACAGTCTACCAGCTAACACTGGAATTGCGTAATCTTGCCAGGATTGCTCTACCCAGTTATGGTCACTCAAGCCATCAGAACACAAAAGTAATATGCCATCTTCATCCAAGATGAAGCGTCTAATTAAAAAACGTAGAGAGTCAGCATCTTTTGTCCCCAATGCTTGAGTAAGAGCAGTCGCGTCTAGTCTTTGGAGTGCTTGATGATACAAACTCCGAGCAGAACGGACTTCTCGTGCTGCCACATCATCGTCTACTGTAAGTAACTGGCAATAGTCACGAGTTATCCAGTAAGCACGACTATCACCAATATTCGCCAAGTAAAGTTCATGAGCGTTATCTGACTGCCACCCAGAAGTCGTTGATACTCGTTGCGGTACTTGCACAGCCATGACAACAGTTGTCGCCATGCGTTCTCTACCTTGGCGTTTTTGTTCGTCGTTGCGAGAACAAATAACATTATTGACTATTCGTAAACAGGCCTCTAGTTGTTCTTGCAACAATTGTGGCTGTACAGGTTCAGATTGTTCTGCTACCTCTGCAAATAAAGCGCGGATTTGTAATTTCAGAGACTGTACTGCCAATTGACTAGCAACTTCACCGCCTTGGTGTCCGCCGATGCCATCACAAACAATAGACAAATGCGGTAATAATGGGTCATCTAAGTCCTGAAAAGCTGTAGGATAGCAAGTATCTTCATTTTGCGCTAGTTCAGGGCCTGTATCTGTTACTCCTGCCACTTTAAGAGTTAAGGGCAATTCTGCCGCCGATGCAAGTAATAAGGTATTAAGTTGAGTGGCAATTGTTTCTAACTCTACCTGAGTATTACCCATCTGCTCAACAATCTTTTCTAACTCTTTAGCTACTGATGTTTTGGCAAACTTTAGCCAAGGCTGCCAAGATTGTCCTAAATCCTGCAAACTTATTGTTTGAGTAGTTTGTGTTTGGTGAAGTTCCAGGAGTCGCACACACCAACCTTGTACACGCAGGTTCTCTGGGACTAGCAAACTATGGGCAACTCCTAGTTTTAATAGAGGTGTCCAAAGCTGGAGAATTTGCCACAGCCAATAAACTTGTCTAACTGCCGTTGCTTGTTCCCATGCATTAACAATGGTTGGGTAGATATTTCCTGTTTCATCTATAGGTACATTTTCTAGCAATAATATCTCACTATCACTCGCATCTTCTTCTAAGGAGGGAGCGAACCCATAGACTTGGGGGAGATGCAATCGTTCTGGATATAGCTTCAAATAAGGAATAACTGCTTGTGGTAACTCTTGGGGTACTTCTGGCGGCAGTCCTGGTTGAGTATCTAGCCAAACCTGGGATTTTATTACTTCATATCTGTCTGCCACTTTTGAACCTAGCGGGCTTTTGGCTGCCAAAGAGCCGCTAGCCCAAAGATAGCGATGAACTAGAGAAGCTTGGCAACTTGCACAAATACTATCTCCCACAGGATTAATAGGATTATTACAGCCTGGATTTATGCAATAAATTATTCGCTGAGTAGAAATCATGAAATTATAAATTCAAAAAATAAATAAACTCGTGAAGTTCGATTAAATTTAGCAGTCAACAACTTGAAAGCTAGAATAGACTGGATTTGTGTACCCCTGGCTACACCTTGTTACTGAAATTAATCAAAATTGTCAAACACCAAGTTTTGCTTTCTGTAAACGTTAGGCTTTAGGTGTATCTCATCTTTGAAACGCATCTAGGTAAATGTAATGTCTAGGATGGCACTATGCCAAGTTATACCTTAATCTGGCTCCTAGCAGGATCAGTTCTGTGTTTAATGGAACTGTTTTTGCCCTCAGCTTTTGTTGCCTTCATGATGGGAATCAGTGCTTTTGTGGTGGCACTGCTTTCCCTGGCGGGTTTGGCAAATTTATGGCTGCAAGTCTTGGTTTGGCTATTGCTTTCTTTAATACTGGTTGTACTTTCTAGGCGGTTTTCGCAACCAAAACGCCGCAAGTCGAAAATTCAAGATGCGACTGTAGCTGAAACATTAACAGAAATTGCTGCGGGAAAAACAGGTCGGGTACTGTACGAGGGTAATTCTTGGCAAGCACGATGTGACGATCATCAACTCAGCGTAGCACCACATCAAAGAGTGTATGTGGTCAGAAGAGAAGGCACAACTTTAATTGTGATGCCAGAATATCTGTTGCATTCTTAGGCAAGAGTCAATATTTAGTTAAAAGTTGTATGAAAATCTGATTTGATTCTTGAAGTTACTTGTCTAGGGAGGGAACACTTCGGCTACTTCGACTGCGCCCTTCTCTACGAGAGGCTGCGCCAACGGCTACGCTCAGGCTAAACTCAGCACAATTACGCTCAGTGCATCGCGGGGAACAGGCAACAGGGAACAATGAAGAAAAGATATGAAATGTACTGAGGTTTTTTTTCAAAAATACTAGTCCCATACTTGTAAATTTCCGGAGAATCAATAAATGTTAGAAAATTTCTTTTTACTAGTCTTTTTGGCGCTTGGTGGTTCTGCGGTGGCTGGCTCTGTAAGAGTTATTAGTCAAGGTAATGAAGCTTTGGTGGAAAGACTGGGTAGCTACAACAAAAAACTAGAACCAGGACTAAATTTTGTGCTTCCTTTCTTGGATAAACTTGTCTATCAAGAAACTATTCGTGAAAAAGTCTTAGATATTCCCCCACAAAAATGCATTACCCGCGACAATGTTGGTATAGAGGTGGATGCGGTGGTTTACTGGCGCATCGTGGATATGGAAAAAGCTTGGTACAAAGTAGAACATCTCCAGTCGGCAATGGTGAATTTAGTATTGACCCAAATTCGCTCAGAAATGGGACAGCTAGAATTAGATAAAACCTTTACTGCCCGTTCTCAAATTAATGAAATGTTGTTGCGAGATTTAGATATTGCTACTGACCCCTGGGGTGTAAAAGTGACGCGGGTAGAACTGCGAGATATTATCCCTTCTCAAACTGTGCGGGAATCGATGGAATTGCAAATGTCGGCAGAACGGCGGAGACGAGCAGCAATTTTAACTTCTGAAGGTGAGAGAGAATCTGCTGTCAATAGTGCTAGAGGTAAAGCTGAGGCGCAAATTCTGGATGCTGAGGCTCGTCAAAAAGCGACTATTCTCCAAGCCGAAGCGCAACAAAAGACGATTGTGCTGCAAGCACAAGCAGAACGCCAACAGCAAGTTCTTAAGGCGCAAGCAACCGCAGAAGCAATGCAAATTATTACTAATACCTTAAAAAATGAGCCTGAGGCACAGGAAGTATTACAGTTTTTACTTGCCCAAAATTATCTAGAAATGGGCGTGAAGATTGGCAGCAGCGACAGCAGTAAAGTCATGTTTATGGACCCACGCAGTATTCCTGCCACTCTAGAGGGAATGCGTTCTATTGTTTCTGACGCTACTGGAGTAAATTCTAACCCCTTATTTGGTAATGAAATGCCAACAAATAATAACCGCCCCAATTAAGAAGTTGGGAGATAGTCTCTGACATGTTTTAGGTAATCTCTCTATGAAAATTTTGAGGGAAGTACAGGACTTACGCAAAGTTATAAAAAAACGTAGACCGAAGGGCTTGCCGCAGGCTACCGCCCTACGGGTGACGCTCGCAAGCTCGTTACCGCTACGCTCTAAGTGAAGCTATGCCGCAGGCTTTACAGCAGTTCCTCATGGGGTTTCCCTCATGAGGAACTGCTTCACTAAAGACACATAGACGTATCAGCGGCTACTCTGCGAGTTCTCCGAAGGAGTACCCAAAGGTTAATTAAGAGGGTTTTAGAGAGTTCTTGCGTAAATCCTAAAGTAATTAATTTTAAATTCCCTCACAAATAATTTTAAGCATCTGCCGTAACCAAGATTTGCTTGATCTTTATCTGTAACTTTGCTCCAAAGCATGGAAATCATCCACGGTTCAGTTTGCAGAGGAAGTTCAAAAATTTCTAATGTGCCTTGACATGCAAATAGTTTTGCTAGCCTTGATGGGATGGCGGTAATTAAATCACTGTATGAAATAACTGCTGGTAGGATTAGCAAGTGGGGAGTTATTAGCACGATACCGGATGGAAGAGCGCAAGGATTATTTTTTGCAGAGATGCGAAAGTTTGGTAGCCTGATTCAATTACAGTGGTAGATTAATATGGAAAATTTCGCAGGTTTACCGCCGATTTACGTAGATACAACCATCGAATTAGCACCTGCTAAAATTATTACCTCATTCCCAATCAATACTTTCTTGGAAAATCTGGCGATCGCTCCAGATGGTACAATTTTTGTCACAAATCACGAAGTCGGTCAAATTGTTCGCGTTACTCCAGATGGTAATCAGCAGATTCATGCCACTGTTGAGGGCAAAGTTAATGGTCTGGCTTTCACTAGCAATGGAGGTTTATTAGCAACAGGATGGAATGCGGATTCTATACCTGTAGTTTCTTTAATCACTGTAGATGGCAGCGTGGAAACCTTGCTCACATTGCCAGATGCAATATTTTTAAATGGGATTACTCCGCTTTCTGGCACTCAATATTTAATAGCAGATTCCTATCGGGGAGCTATTTGGTTAATTGATATTGCCCAACGCCGTGGTTCAATTTGGTTAGAACATCCTTTACTCGCTCGTAGCAATCCAGAAAACGTTGTTCCGGCTGCAAATGGTTTGAAGCGTTTTGGTGATATTCTTTACGTTTCAAATACAGAAAAAATGTTGCTGTTGAAAATTCCAATTACTACAGCAGGTGAACCTGGTGAACCAGAAATCTTTGTGGAAAAGACCAATATTGATGACTTTGCCTTTGATGTAGAAGGCAACCTTTATGGAGCAACACATATTTACAACAGTGTCATTAAAATTACCCCCGACGCAAAAACCACAATCATTGCTCAATCAGAACAAGGTGTAATTGGCAGTACAGCAGTAGCTTTTGGTCAAACCCAGAGCGATCGCACCGCAATTTATGTTGTGATGAATGGGGGAATGTTTTTACCTCCTGCTACAGGTGTGGTTGCTGCTAACGTTGTTCGGTTGGAAGTAGGGAAAGCTGGGTATGTCTTTTAGTAATTTTCTAAGAATTGTATGACAGACTGACAATGCTTTTGAAGATTCATTATTTAGATGAAGCAAATGCACGAGAGATCGCTAAGTGGAATTATGACCCACCTTATGATTTCTACAATTTAAACCCCAAAGAAATTGAACAAAACATACAGTACTTTCTCGATTTTCAAAACAACTTCTACGGTATTTTTGCAGAGCCAAGAAAGTTTATTGGCTATTGTAGTTTTGGTAAGGATGGTCAAGTGCCTGGAGGTAATTACAGCACACCAGGGCTAGATATTGGTATGGGTATTTGTCCAAATTTAACAGGGCATGGTCGGGGGCGCTGCTATGCTGCAACGGTTCTCAATTTTGCTCAACAGATGTTTGCACCTGTTATTGTGCGGGTGACTATTGCGGCGTTTAATCAGCGCGCCCTTCAAGTATGGTATGGAGTGGGGTTTCATTGTGTTGATACCTTTGAGCATCAGTACTTGGGTGTGCCTTTTGTCATCTTGGTACGAGAAACCGATCATGTATCAAAAGCTGAATGGTGACATAACTATGGAGATGGAACAGGGCGAACAATTTGTAACCGTGGTTATTTCACAGGTTGTCAAACCAGGGTCTGAAATTGCTTACGAGGCTTGGCTGAAAGAGATTACCAGTGTTTCTAGAACCTATCCCGGTCATTTGGGTACAAACGTGATTCGTCCCCAAAACGGTGTGCGGTCTGAATATGTGATTATTTTCCGGTTTGATGGTTATGAAAATTTGCAGACGTGGATGACATCGCGCGATCGCGAATATTGGCTAAATCAAGCTCAAAGTTTGGTCGAATCTGACCCTAATGTTCAACAAATTAGTGGATTAGAAGCTTGGTTTTCTCTTCCCGGTCAACCACTGAAGACTCCACCGCGTTATAAAACAGCATTACTAACTTGGGCAGCTGTATATGTATTAATTAATATATTGAATACATTGATAACGCCTTTAATTCGAGGTTTACCACCTTTGATTGCTTCGCTGATTATTACTGTTATTATGGTAATTTTGTTGACTTACGTGATTATGCCTAGAGTTAGTCGTTTGTTTAGCAAGTGGCTATATCCTAAGTCGCGAAGAATTTAGCTAACTCTTCGCAACCTTGTGTTAGCACCTGAATTTCCCAGAAGTCCTAAATTTATTATTTACCAACCTTAGTAGATAAAAGTTGGTATAAAAGAATAAATTATCGAATCATTAAGTTTATGGAGCTAGTTAACAAGGTCGAGGAGTATACTTAAAACTATGCCAATAAGCTATTGCTGGTATTTAGAGAAATGTCAACAGCAAAAAGGAATAGACTTGGTGGCATTTTTGTTAATAATATTGCCCAATTATTCAGCAACTAAATAGTGTTTGCTGATATTTGTGTTGTTTTGTAACAGTTTTACAATACTTTCTTCTGCTTGCTATGTCGTTATGCCATCATGGGAGACGAGAGTTAATTCGGCGACAGCGTTTGTTTTTAGTATTGACAGGCTTTATTCCTTGTGGTATTTACAGACTTCTCTCCGAAATCTAAATCTCTACACTCTAACGGTTTTGGAGACTATCTATGTCAGTTTATGTAGGCAACCTTTCCTACGAAGTTACACAAGATGCTCTGAGTGCAGTTTTTGCAGAATATGGTTCTGTAAAACGTGTTCAGATCCCTACTGATCGTGAAACAGGCCGTGTACGCGGCTTTGCTTTTGTAGAAATGAGTACAGATGCAGAAGAAACAGCTGCTATTGAAGCTCTTGATGGTGCCGAGTGGATGGGCCGCGACTTAAAAGTCAATAAGGCTAAACCCAGAGAAGACAGAGGTGGTTCTTTTGGTGGTGGTGGCAACCGGGGTGGCTACGGCTCCCGTAACCGCTATTAAGCGACATAGATTCAACCCTTTTTAAGGTATAAAAAGGTTTGTGCTGTTTCTCAACTTTTGAGCAGCAGTAATTTAATAAAATTTATCAAAGACTCAAGTATTACTACTTGAGTCTTTGCTTATTTAGCGATTATTTTACTGACTGATAGTAACGCCGATAGGTTATACCGTTTCACTTTAAAGTTGATACATTTGGGCAAGCAGGGGAAGCAGAGGAGGCAGAGGGAGCAGGGGAAGCAGGGGAAGCAGCACTTCGGCTACGCGGTAGTTGAGCGCACTTGTACTGAGTTTAGCCTGAGCGTAGCCGTTGGCGCAGCCTCTCGTAGAGAAGGGCGAAGTCGAAGTAGTCGAAACTCAGTGACCGGAGGCAGGGGGAGTAAGAAAAGTAATTTGTATCAGTAATTTCGTGAAATGGTATCAGCTTCTAATTCAAAGATTCAAGCAATGCTACAACCCTATCCTTCACTTCATCCCGTACTCGTCGAAACACATCAATCGATTGACCTTCTGGATCATCAAGTTGCCAATCTTCAAAAACGTCCTGTAATACCCATTCCTTCGGCAAGTTAACTCCACACCCGCAAAGGGAAACGACCACACTATAATCTTCGGGCTTAAAATCGCTCAACGGTTTTGAGGCTTGCTTGCTAACATCAATGCCCACCTCTGACATCACCTGAATCACAACAGGATCGACCTGACTCGCTTCCAAGCCCGAACTTGTGACGGCTACTTTGTCTTTTCCCAAAGCCTTAGCGAATCCCTCTGCCATTTGAGAACGCCGAGAGTTTTTCTTGCAAACAAACATGATCTGTTTCATATCTCCTCCTCATGCTTCAACTCTGAAAATCCGTTCGATAGATACCGATAAACCCACACTGCCAGTTGTGCGCCTAAAATTGGTGCAATCCAATATAACCAGTGATGCTGCCATGTCCAACTGATGAGCGCAGGAGCAAACGAGCGTGCTGGGTTCATACTGGCTCCGGTGATTGAACCCATGCAGGCAGCTTCTAATCCAACGGTTAAACCAATCGCAATTCCAGCAAACCCGATTGGAGCGCGACGATCTAATCCAGATCCCAAGATCACGAGCATCAGAATAAAGGTGAGAATAATTTCTAAGGTAAAAGACTGTTGCCAATTACCATTCTGCGGCAGCGTTGCCCCTAAATTTGCCACAGAGCCAAAAGACAGAAACAGCACCCCCGAAGCAACAACTGCGCCCAGTACTTGAGCAAAAATGTAAGGCAACACTCGATTTCTCTGGAAAAAACCGCTGCTCCAAAATGCCAACGTTACAGCAGGGTTAAAATGTGCGCCACTAATATGACCCAATGCGTAAATTAATGCCGTGACCACGGCTCCAAAAACAAAGCTAACGCCGAGATGAGTGACAACTCCGTGACTGAGATAATTGACAATGACAGCCCCCGTCCCTGCGAAGACTAATGTAAAAGTGCCGATGGATTCTGCAACTAACTCTCTTGAGCAAGTCGCGAACAGTTGGCGGTTTTTTCCCTTCATATTGATGCCTTAAGCTAAGAGCAGCAAGCTTGAGAGTTCGTTCGACTCACGCCAAAATTCGCAGAATCCTTCAATACAGTATAGATTTCCCAATCAGCACCATCTGGATCTTGAACCCAAACTTTGTCTTGCAGAGCGTAGCAGCATGTCACCTGATTCTCTGGATCAACGGGTAGCCCACTTTGCTTGAGGCGATCGCTTGTCTGTGCAACTTGCTCTGACGACTCCACTTCAACCCCTAAATGATTAAGCTGACCCGCAGCCGCAGTATTTTCAATCAATACCAGCTTTAAGGGCGGCTCCTGGATAGCGAAATTGGCATAACCTGGGCGACGCTTGGCTGGAACAGAACCAAACAATTTGCTATAGAAATCAACGGCTGCATCAATATCACTCACATTCAAAGCTAATTGAACACGAGACATAATTCAGTTTCTCCTTATATTGATGTTCATCAATATTTATGGTTGCTGATATTATGGCAATAGATATCGATGTATGTCAATATAAGGAATATGAAATTCTCTAAACCTCTTACTCCTTGTTGTTCTCCTTTACTGGCTGGAAAACTCACTCCTGAAGAAGCTGTACAATTGGCGGCACTGTTTCGGGTTCTGAACGAGCCAGCACGATTACAAATGTTGAGCTTGATTGCTGCTCAATCCAATCAAGAAGTGTGTGCATGTGAGTTAGTCGAATCGCTGGGGTTGTCGCAACCTACGATCAGTCATCATCTTAAAGTCATGTATGAGGCGGGGCTGCTAGAAAAGGAACGACGCGGAACTTGGATTTACTATCGGATTGTGCAAGCTCGACTTGCAGCTTTGAAAGATGTGTTCTCTTGAACAGTAAAACTGCTGTTTTGACTTATCTACAGCTTATACCCTGAGAGCTTTTTTTACTCAACTGTTAACTTTTCAAACATCCTCTAAACTCTAGCTGTAACCAATCGCAACTAAAAGCTGAACTATTAGCTTTGAAAACTACATTATTTTGAGATCTGGGTGTGGCGATCGCAGCAACAGTCAACCAGTCAGGACTTACACAAAAATTAGGCTTTAAATAATTTTGGACACTACTTTAGACTCAACAGCTTGAGTGTCTGCTGTCACTGAATAAAACAGATTTTCATAGTGATTTAAAGCATGGTCAAAAGCGTATTGCTCAACAGCATATTGACGACTGTTATAACTTAAAGTTTTGACTTTTTCCGGGTGTTTATATAGTTCTAAAATTGCCGTTGCTAAAGCTTGGTCGTCTTCTGGAGGAACAATAACTCCGCCGCCACTTTGTCTCACAGCCCTTGCTGCTGTACCATTATCGGGTACAGACGCGACCAACGCCCGACCACTGGCAAGTAGCACTTGGATTTTTGATGGCATATTGAAAGATATAACGTTTTTCTTCTGCACTACCAAACCAACATCTGCTGCTGCTAACATTTGTGGCAAATGTTCGCGGGGTTGAAACGGCAGTAATAAAACGTTATCGGCTCCGCAATCTAAACAATATTGTTGCAATCGTTGTAAACCTTTCGCTTCTCCAACAATCACAAAGGCAATCTCTGGAATATGACGTAATAAAGCAGCAGCTTGAACAACGGTTTCTAAACCTTGGGTAAGCGCAATATTCCCAGAATACTGCACTATAAATTTGCCATTTAAATTATGTGCTGTACGGAAAGGATTATTTTCTTTGGGTAAAGGGCGAATGAAGTTGACATCAACCCAATTAGGAATTTGCTCGATTTTGTCTGACGCTACACCTTTAGATAGCAAGTTTTCGACAAAACCATCGGCAATAACGCTGATTTTAGAGGCACTGCGGTAAGCGAATTTTTCCAATCTTGCAAACAGCTTGATCAGCAATTTATTTTTCAGTAGTCCAACATGAACAGCTGCTTCTGGTAATATATCTTGAAGATTTAAGACTACAGGACAGGCACGCAACCATCCTAAAAGGGCAGCAGGTACGCAAACAGGTAGTGATGGCGACGTTGAGAGAATCACATCTGGTCGCCAACCCATGATGGCGGGTATAAAACTAGTCACAACAAAACTAGCATCTAGTAATATTCGATCTAACAAATTAGGTTGTGGGCGAATCCAAACATAACTGCGTTGAATTTGCACACCATTTTTATATTCGTTGAGATATAGTTTGCCCCGATAGCCTTCGTAAATTTGGCGTTCAGGATAGTTAGGCATAGCTGTAACGACACGCACTTCATGCCCACGCTTAGCCAGTCCCTCTGCTAATTCTGTCATCAGTGGGGCAATACCAATTGGTTCTGGATAGTAGTTGTAAGAGTAAATTAAAATCCGCATAACAAATTAGTCAGAGGTTTTCTGGCTTAATGAATAGTAAAGTTTATTACTTCAAAAAATTATTGTTCAGTATTTTGAAGTACTTAATATCTAATTCTCCCCTGAGAATCTTTCTGTGTCAGTGGTTTGTCGTTGAAGATTCAGTGAATTTTGTTAATGATTACTTAAGTAAAATTTGATATAAATTTTACTTACCAGCTATAAAATGTAATGTGCCAATTAAAAGTTAGGGTTAAGTAAAAATTCTGCAATGAATATTTGAAGTTTCAGCAAGTTGTCTCTTCTGAATCAGAAAATCACAGAAGCGATCGCCTAACTACTTTAATCAGAGGTTCATTTCAATGAAAACAAAAGTCGATACTTTTACTAGCACAAATACTAGAAAATCTCAAAAATGGAGACACTATTTTAAGCAGAATAAAAAGACTTTAAGCTTTCTCTGTAAAACAATCATCATGTTAAGTATTGGCATTTTTTTGGCCATAACTATGGTGAAAACTCCAGCAATGAATGCCACTTTAGTCAGAAAGAATGTTATTGACTTAACTCCACAGGAAAAAGCAGAATTTGTTAATGCTATTAAAACATTAAAAAATACAATCCCTCCAGGCAGTAATATCAGTCTCTATGACCAAATTGTTTCAGTACATGTGGGGGCTATGGGATTTTCGTCGATGCATACTGGAGGCATGAATAACAATCAGCATAATATGATGTCACTCCCTTCTGGACCTGCTGCGGGAACTGATGCTGCTCATGGAAATGCGGCATTTTTGCCTTGGCATCGTGAATATGTCAGACGATTTGAAAAAGCTTTGCAATCAGTTAATCCTCACATAACTATTCCATATTGGGATTGGACAGATCCTAGAGCTATTGATGTGATCTTTAAACCCGACTTTTTGGGAGCAAATGGTACAGGAAGAACAATTACTGTTCCAGGAGCAGGTAATTTTTATGGGGGTTCTGTTCAAGTCGGTAATTTTTCTCAAGCTGATGGCTGGATTTTGAACGAGAATTTACATATTGATCAATTGACCAATGAAACTCTAGGAACGTCGCTCATCCGCTTTCTCCAAGTCCCTCCTGCCAATAATTACCCTCTACCTCAAGCAGAAATAAATAATTTACTCAACATTAATGATTATCTTCAGTTTCGCCCTGCTATGGAAGGAGATATTACTGTAGATCAAAATGGTAACGAAATTCCAGGAGTATTTATTCATAATTACATTCATGGCTTAGTCGGTGGAGTTCTTGTAGATTTGACCCAGTTCCCACCTCTTTTGCTACAAAGATTAGGCACAATGAGCAACGTTCCTGGTTCTCCCAATGATCCTGTTTTTTGGCTGCATCATGCTAATGTGGATCGCCTTTGGGCCCAATGGCAAGAGAAAAATCACTCTAGAAGAGCTTTTTACCCAAGAACAAATCAGCCTTACGGACACAATCTCAATGACCGTATGTGGCCTTGGGATGGAGGTCAGTCTACTCCAGGAGCAATAGGGCCAGGAAATATACTGTCTCTATTACCAACTTTTGCACCCAATGACATTGTTACGCCCAAAGACACTCTTAATCTTAGAAGGTATGGTTATACCTACGACACTCTTAGACATCACCGAAAACGCTCGGTATGGTGGTCTCAATGATTTAACTGAATTGATCAAGATTAAATTCTGCGATCGCATTTTCTAAAGTTTGCTGAAGTTGCTCCTCACACACTTTATCTTTTTGCTCTCCAGTTTTAATTAAAATATGCCGTGAAAATTAAATTGGTAAGAGATATTTTTATCTCAAAAATGATCAAAATTTGAAGTTTTTTAAAGAATTTCTGCAAAATATAACATAAGGACTTAAGTCCCTATGCTCGTTGTTATACTCCATGCGGACACCTTTAGTTTTTATGTTTATTCTTAAATTTATTAATCAGAGACTTTTCAAAACAGCAATAATAAATTCTTTTTTAGTTTATGAAAAGATTAAGGTTAAAAGTCATAGATGAATTAAAATCTTTACACTTTTATCTTTCTCCCTTAACCAAGAGGTACTGATTGCTTATACATAATGATAAGCAGGCGTAGCAAAAGAGCTTTAGATTCACTGACAACTACAAATTGAAAGATAGCTGAGTCTATAGTAGACATTGTATCAATAATTACAGATAACTTATTTTGCATTCATAAGGTTAGTAGCTATGACGCAGCTTCCAAAGCAAAAACGTAAGCGCGGTCTGATTCTTACACCTGAAGGATTACAAAAGCTTCAATCTAGTAAAATTGCCTTGGAAGATAAAGAAAATTACGGTAATAGATATACCCTTGAAGATTTAAGCGAACGTGTAGGAGTAAATTCTGTTACAGTTTCTAAAGTATTATCCCGCGAAGAAGGAGTTGATAAAAAGACACTTGAGTTTTTTTTCCAAGCTTTTAATTTAAAGTTAGATAAGGCTGATTATACAAATTCAGACAAAACTCGACACTTAGATTGGGGAGAAGCAATTGGTGCATCGGTTTTTTATGGACGTACAGAAGAAATCGCTAAATTAGAGCATTGGATTTTGAAAGATCGCTGTCAGATAGTGGCGATTTTAGGTATGGGGGGGATGGGTAAAACTTCCCTTTGTGTGAAGCTTGTAGAACAAATTAAAGAGAATTTCGAGTATATCATTTGGCGATCGCTACAAGATGCGCCACCAGTAAACACACTTTTAGCTAGTTTAATTGAATTTCTTTCTGATCAACGAGAAACAGAAGCAGTCTTACCAGAAGGTACAGCACAGAGAGTTACACGGCTGCTTTATTATCTGCGACAACATCGCTGTTTGCTAATTTTAGATAACATGGAGTCCATTTTACGTAGTGGTAGTCGAACTGGACGTTATCGAGAAGGATATGAAGGATATAGTGAACTTTTAAAACGATTAGGACAAACAGAACAACAAAGCTGTTTAATACTGACAAGTAGAGAAAAACCCAAAGAAGTAGCATCAATGGAAGGAGATGGGTTATGTGTTCGCTCATTTATGCTCAAAGGTCTTTTGGCAAATGACGGCCAAGAAATTTTAAAAATTAAAGGAATATTGGCTGCTAATCATGAACTCAGAACATTAGTTGAACGCTATGGAGGGAACGCCTTAGCTTTAAAAGTCGTTGCTACAACCATTCAAGATTTATTTAGTGGTAATGTTTCGGAATTTTTAAAACAAGATGCAGTTGTTTTCGGTGACATTTGGGATATTTTAGAGCAGCAGTTTGAACGTTTATCAGATTTAGAAAAAGAAATAATCTATTGGCTGGCGATTAATCACGAACCGATTTCGCTTGCGGAAATACAAAACGATATTATATCAGCATTATCATTACAAAAATTATTAGAGGTTGTAGAGTCTTTAGTGAGGCGATCTTTAATCGAGAAAAGTAAAGCACTCTTTACTCTACAGCCTGTAGTCATGGAGTATGTAATCAATCGATTGATACAGCAAGTTTGCGAAGAAATTTTTACTCAGAAGATTGAGCTTTTTAGATGCCATGCCTTAATCAAAGCAACTGCAAAAGACTATGTGAAAAAGAATCAAATTCACCTGATTTTGCAACCAATAATAGAAGGATTGCTTGCTATTTTTAGAAATCAAATAACTTTAGAAAATCAACTAACTCAAATTTTAACTAACCTACGTAATACATATCCTTTAGAACAAAGTTATACCGCTGGAAATATTTTGAATTTACTTTGTCATTTAGAAACAGATCTAAGTGGTTACAATTGTTCTGATTTAACTATTTGGCAAGCAGACTTGCGGAATGTAAATTTGCACAATGCCAACTTTACGAATGCTAATTTAGCTAAGAGTGTTTTTGCTGAAACCCTCGGCGGTATTCATTCAGTGGCATTCAATCCTGATGGGAAACTCCTCGCTACAGGAGATACAAACGGGGAAGTGCGCTTACATCAGGTTGCAGATGGAAAACAACTATTAACATGTAAAGGACATACAGGTTGGGTCTGGCCGGTTATCTTTAATCCCAGTGGTCAAGTTATTGCTAGTGGTGGCGATGATAATACAGTCAAACTGTGGGATATTAATACTGGTCAATGCCTAACAACTTTGCAAGGTCATAGTGGTGGGATTTGGTCACTCGCTTTTAGTTCAGATGGTCATATACTTGCAAGTGGCAGTGAAGATACAACAGTCAAGTTGTGGGATGTTAGCACTGCTCGATGCCTTGATACTTTACAAGGATTAGGTAGTCAGGTGTGGGCAGTTGCTTTGAGTCCAGATAATCATACACTTGCCATTGGAAATAATGACCAAACAGTAAAGCTATGGGATGTCAACACGAATCAATGTCTCAAAGTCTTGAAGGGACATACCCGCAGAGTACAATCTCTGTCCTTTAGTCCAGATGGTGAGATGTTAGCAAGTGCTTCTCATGATCAAACAGTAAAATTGTGGAATGTTAATACTGGTCAATGCCTTCATACTTTCCCAGGTCATACTGACTTAGTAAATTCAGTTGCTTTTAGTGTGGATGGTTGTAAGCTGGCAAGTGCGAGTGATGACCAAACAGTAAGGCTGTGGGATGTCAGCACAAATCAATGCCTCAAAATTCTACACGGACATGATACAAGGGTGTGGGGAATAGCCTTTAGTCCAGACAAACAAGTGCTGGCAAGTGCGAGTGATGATCAAACAGTAAGGCTGTGGGATGTCAATACTGGCCGATGCCTGAGGATGTTACAAGGTCGTACTAGTGGGATTTGGTCAGTTGCTTTTAGCCCCAATGGTTGCATATTTGCGAGTGGAAGTAATGATCAAACATTGAGTTTGTGGGATGCCAACACTGGTAAACGTTTGAAAACTTGGCGAGGACACAATAGTCGGGTGACATCAGTTGCCATCAGTCCTGATGGTTGCATTCTTGCAAGTGCCAGTGAAGATCAAATAGTTAAGCTATGGGATATCAACACTGGTCAATGTTTTAAGACTTTGCGTGGACACACTAATCGAGTTTGGTCTGTAGCCTTCAGTACCCAAAATCAGACCCTAGCTAGTGGTTCTCAAGATCAAATGGTCAGGCTATGGGATATAACCACTAGTCAATGTTTCAAAACCTTGCAAGGACATACTCATCGAGTTTGGTCAGTTGCTTTTAGCCCAAATGGTCAGTTACTAGCTAGTGGTTCTCATGACCAAACAGTCAGGCTTTGGGATGTTAAAACTGGGAAATGCCTTCATCATCTCAAGAATCATACTGACTGGATTTGGTCAGTTAACTTCAGTCCAGATGGTCGCACCTTAGCTAGCGGCAGTGGGGATCAAACCATAAAGTTGTGGGATGTCAGCATTGGTAATTGTTTGGCAACTTTGCAGGGACATCAACATGGTGTATATTCAGTCGTTTTTAGTCCAGATGGCCACACTTTAGCTAGCGGTAGTGGAGATCAAACCGTGAAGTTGTGGGATGTTAGCACAGGTAATTGTATCAAAACCTTGCATGGACATACCAAGTGGGTGTGGTCAGTTGCTTTTAGTCCTGACAATCAAACCTTGGTTAGTGCTAGTGAAGATGCGACAATTAAGCTGTGGGATGTCAACAGTGGTGAGTGTTTAGAAACTCTTAAAAGCCCTAGACATTACGAAGGCATGAATATTAAGGGCGTTACAGGTGTAACTCTAGCCACTATTAACACTTTAAAAGCGTTAGGGGCGGTTGAGTACGGTGATAATTAGTAGTTTGTCAAAAACTCAAACCTTTAAGGCTGTTCAATCTAACGACAAACTATGATAACATTAAAGTTATCACAACAGTCAATTAAGTGAGTGAGTGAGTGCGTGGAAAGTTGAGTTTTATCAGTTTGCCAACGAGGAATCTCCAGTACTAGATTGGTTTAAAGAACAGGATGCAAAAGTTAAGGCTAGGCTAGGTCATATTTTTGATCTTTTAAAGGAACAAGGGATAGCTGTAGGAGAGCCACATGTAAAGCATCTTGAGGACAAGCTTTATGAAATTCGAGCAGAACAAGATACAAACATCTATCGCGTAATTTATTTCGCATACACTGGCAAGCAGTTCATCTTACTTCACGGGTTTCAAAAAAAAAGTCAAAAGACACCTAAAAAAGAGTTGAAATTGGCTAGAGAACGAATGAAGGACTTTATGGAACAAGAGAGACTTGAACAACAAAAGGCTTCTTTATTAAAAGGCAATAAATCTAAGAAGAGTAAAAAACGATGACCTCCAAAACAATTTCCTGGGATTCTATCCGTGATGAAGTACTAGCAGACCCAAAGGTAAAAGCTGAATATGAAGCACTAAAGCCGGAATTTCAGTTTGCAAGACGAGTAATTGCTCTGAGGAAGGCTAGTGGTTTAAACCAACGTGATTTTGCTGATTTGGTTGGTATTCAACAGCCACAGCTGGCTCGGATTGAATCTGGTAAACAGGTTCCCAAATTTGAAACTTTAGCAAAACTGGCTTCAGGGGCTGGTTACACAGTTGAAATTCGCTTTGTACCTACTAAAGGAAAACGGCGACAAAAAGTTCAACCTCTGACGATTCCTGCTAAGTAGTTAATTTGAGGGTTGTAGTAGCATCGGGTAAAATTAGAACCCACCATTAGCTGTTTTTAAGTGAGTACTAGATTTGGCAACCTAACCGTTAAGTTAGCTAAGGTGACAGGTGCTGACCCTAGAGCAACATTGCCCCAGCGCATGACAGTGGCAGCAGCGTTGGATACTGAACCAATGGTGTATACAAGAACTAAATCGTTTTCGTGAATCTTGCCTAATTGTACGCCGTGGTAAAGATTAGCGATGGGCAGCATTGGCCCAATGTTTGCATAGTGGGGATAAAGGTTAATTGTTCGTTCTGGCTCAATTCCCAGTGCTTCTGTGCAGAGACGCGAATACCAAGCAGTAGGTGTATTGAAAGCAAAAAATTTAATTTCATCAAGGGTGACACCAGCAGCAATCATCGCACCCAAGCAACATTCACGCAAGTAATCCACAGCAGTTTCACTCAATACCCTATTAGTATTCTTGGCTGCTCGAATTAACATCCTTGGCTTGCCTTCAGCATTCGTGGTTAATTCGTTATAGAAAGTCCCACAAGTTGCAGATGTATTGATAATTTTAGTACTCAAGATTCCTTGATTTGATCTGAGTGGTGCAACTACAAAGGCTCCAGCACCGTCACCAAAAAACCATGAGAGGGTATCGTTTTCGTCAGTAAAGCGAGAATAGGTGCAAGAGATTACAACTAGTACATTACGGTACTCTCCAGTTCGTACCAGGGCAGTAGCATTTTGCAGCGCCACCATAGCATTAGAACAGGTAGAATCAAGATTCCAAGCCGCACCATACAGACCAAGTTGACTAGCAAGAAAGGCAGCATTCCCAGGTAAAATATTTTCTGGCCAAAGTGAAGCAACAATCATCAAATCGATGTCTTTAGGAGACATTTGGGCAGCTGCGATCGCTTCTTTGGCTGCGCCATACTCTAATGTAAGTGAAGACTCATCCGCACTCAGTATCCGGCGCTCAATAGTGCCACGAAAAGGGTCTTTGAGATATGGTGTCATCTCTTGTTCAAATTTATTACTGGGAGTGGCATCAGCAGGTGAAAATACTTTTGATAAGCTTTTTTGCTCGGCTGTTGCAACTACATCAGGGTAATTTTCTCGCCAATAATCATTTGTGCGAATGATGCTAGGAAAGTTGACGGCAATTGAGCGAATACCAACTGGTAGATAAATCATGATTAATCTCCTTAAAACGGTTGTGTGGAAAGATAAGGGAAAGAATATGAATCTGTCTCACGCAAAGGCGCAAAGGCGCAAAGATGCCAAGAATCTACCTTTAGCTTTGGTCAAAAATCTTAATTCATCTCGCAAATATGCAACGCCTTATTGACTAATGAGGCTGTTAATGCGGCTACCGATGGGGGCTGGTCGAGTTGGATCGATAATGACATCAACTACGAATGGGACAATCGAAGTTAGAGCTGTTTCGAGAGCTGCTACAAGATCAGATTCGTTATGTACACGAATGCCATCGGCTCCCATACCACGGGCAATCATGACGAAATCTGTGCTTTCAATATCTGCATCTACACCGTAAAAGCCTTCCATGTTCATGCCTTGATCGCACATGTTATAACGTGCATCATTGAGGACAATCCAGACAGCGGGAATTTTGTGTTTGACAGCGGTACTGATTTCACTGTTCATCAGCATTGCACCATCACCAAGAATGGCAACAGCTTTACGATTTCGCGCCAGTGCAGCACCTAATACACCTGTACCAGCGTGTCCCATTGAGCCAAACCCGGTACTGACGCGATAGCGCCCTGGTGTAGCAAATCGTAGTGTGTGGGTTCCCCAAGCAAAGGAGTTACCGGCCTCAGTAATGACTACGGCATCGCTGTTTTCAACAATTATTTTTTGAATAGCATCCATGAGGATTTCAGGGCGTACCTGACCATTTACACGAGGCTCAATTACCTCATATTGAGGACGGGGTAGGGGTAACATTGGTGATGGACGAGAAGGTTCTGGAAAATACTTCAATAAAGCCTTAACAAAAGCTCCGACATCAGATTGAACTGAGAATGTCTCCGCCGATGGATAAGCAGTTCCCGGCACTTCGGAGTCGATATCTACGTGTACAAACCCGCGTGAGGGAACCATAACCGGACTCCAAAATGAAGTAAATTCACTGAGCCTAGTTCCCAAAACTAATACACGCAAAGGACGCTGGTCTTGCATATATTCCAAAACAGAACTATGTCCGCCAAAGCCTGTGACACCAATAAACTGAGGATGATCTTCAGGAAATATCCCCTTACCACGGGATGAGGTCATCACCGCAGCGTTGGTTCTTTCGGCAAGTTGGCGAATTTCTGCGGCTGCACCTCTAGCACCAAATCCTACCCAGATGGCAAATGACCCCTCACATAGCAGTTGTAAAGATTTACAGATAGTATCTTCTCCAGCTGTCACGGGAGATTGAGAAAAATTAATGCGAGGTAATGATGTTGTCAACTGACTTGTTTGGATTGGTCTAGGAATACTGATATGTCCGACAAAACCACCTGGTTTTCCTAAACCTAGGGCGAGTCTGTGAGCAATTTCTGGAAGTTCTGAGCTGCATTCAACTGTGGTGGCATAGTGAAATAATGTTCCTGATGTAAAAATGCCTGTATTAGACATGGTGTAAGAACTGGTTTCTTGAAAAGCCCAGCGTCCACGTTGGATTGCAGAGGTGGAAGGTGATAAGAAAATGATTTTTGCTCCTTCCCAACGAGCAGCAAATAGTCCAGTTAGGGCGTTAGTAATACCTGGGCCGGTTGTGCTGAATACGACCACAGGATCTCCGCTAGCAAAGTAAGACTCAATAGCTGCAAATGCGGCTCCGGCTTCATGACGAAATTGCAGTACTTGAATTGAGCTTTGCTCTAGGCTGGCTACAAGGGGGGTAATTCCGCCGCCAAATAGGCCAAAAGCATAGCGAACTCCCAAATCTTCTAAGATTTTGACTAAAGCTGCTGCAACAGTCCAATCTTTGGTTTTTTCAATTGATATGAGATTGGATGGAATAGCAGTATTTCTGGATAACTGCTTTAAAGAATTTGAGGTTTTGGTCAGAGTTTTGATATTCACGATCGCCTACTTTAATTTTACAAGTTGGATTAATGAGTCACAACAGCTAACTGAGATGTTGATTGCTGACGTAACACTCGCTTTAGCACTTTCCCGGTGGAGTTTTTCGGAATTGTATCGACGAATTTAATCACACGAGGAATTTTGTAAGTTGCCATTCTTTGAGAACAAAAATCAATGATTTGTTGTTCTGTAATTGCATAACCAATCTTCTGAACAATATTTGCTTTGACAATCTCATTTTTGAGGCGATCGCCAACTCCATAAACAGCTACTTCTGCGATCGCTGGATGTTGATAAATTACATTTTCAACTTCGCTGGGATAAACTTTAAATCCAGAAACATTGATCATATCTTTTAAGCGATCAACTATGTAGAAAAAACCCTCTTCGTCTGTTTTACCAATATCACCAGTATGGAACCAACCATTTTTCATGACTTGCGCGGTTTCAAAAGGGCGATTCCAATAACCAAGCATGACGTTTGCTCCTTTGATTGCTATTTCGCCTAATTCCCCTGTTGGTACTTGATCACCCTGACCATCAACAACTTTCATTTCCACATTTGCAATGGGAGTTCCTACACTACCTAACTTATATTTTTGTTTGTGATTATAAGTTGCAAATGGTGATGTTTCAGTTAAACCATAACCCTCATGAATGACAAGTTTATATTTTTGATACCAATTCTTTGCCACTTCTAAAGGCATGGGCGCGGCTGCTGAAAAGTAATAACGGATATTTTGGAGATTGTATTGTGAGGTATCCATATTCAGCAGTTTGATGAATACAGTCGGCACACCAAACAACATTGTTATTTGATGATCGGTAATAGTTTGGAGGACTCGTTCTGGTTCAAACCGACGTTGTAAGATAATAGTTGCACAGGCAGATAGACCAGCATTCAAAATGGCATTTTGACCAAAACAATGGAATAAAGGTAAGTAAAGTAGTAGGCGATCGCTCTTTTGAATGCGATAACAAGAGTTAGCACAATAGCTGTTAAAAAGTACATTGCTATGAGATAATGTCGCTCCTTTCGGAAAACCTGTTGTACCTGATGTATAGAGGATACTGGCAGGAGCATGACGATCCATTTCAATGGCACGTGCTTCAAAAGAAGCATTGGCCATGATTTGTGTGAGACTAATACCTTTTTTAGCTGTACCTTCTGCTATTAAAATGTGTCGCAGTTGAGGTAAATCTGCTTCTTGGACATACTGACTTTGTAGTTCTGTTGTAATGATGATTTTGGCAGCACAATCGTTGAGGATATAGCTGACTTCGTCACTTTTGAACATGACATTAATTGAGACAGCGATCGCACCAATTTTGAGAATGCCAAGATAAGAAATGACAAACTCAGGGATATTTGGTAAAAATAAAGCGATCCGATCTCCCCGCCTAATTCCTAAACCACGCAAACCGTTAGCAATACGGTTTGCCATCTCATCTAGTTCTTGGTAAGTGAAAGATGTTTCTTCAAAGATGAGGGCTGGTTTATTGGGAAAAAGGTAACAAGCAAGCTCTACATTTTGGGCAATATTCATGATTTAATTTTCTCCTAACTGAGATACTTTGTATCAATCATTCGTAATTAAAAAACTCTTTAATTACGGGCATTGCTGATTTTTGTTTCGCGCAAAGGCGCAAAGGCGCGAAACAAAAATCTTATTTCATCACGCATTTATGTAACGCGAAATTACGAATTAGATTGACTTTAAGCTTGACAAAATATCACTAACTGCTTGCACAATTAGACCACCAGTAGCTATATCAGTGGAAATTTGGGCAATATGTTGATCTAAAGATTGCTCGTTATCGTTCCAGATGTATGGACGTATAGAACTCGGTGGCTGTCCGATGACTTGACGAACTGCGGTGTATAATTTGACAGTGGCGGGTGATAAACATTGACGTGCGTCGTAATGACCAGCCATTTTATATGTACGGAGGTCAACGGCTTGGACTCCAAACATCAGGGCGATCGCCAGATAATTCTGAAAGATATCTAGAGAACGGCGTGCTAAAGTAGCAGAAATGTATCCTTGGCTGTTGATGTTTTGATTAAATTGCTCAGCATGGGTAGGAAAGCGATCGGCTAAAGAATTACCATAGAAGGTCAACAAAGGCATAATCGAGTTACCACTAATTTGCAAACCTTTGAGTCCCATATTGACTTTACGTTCTGGGTTGCCAACTAAAGAAGGTGGTAGTCCATTACTAAACTCTGGTGAAACCAGGAGGGCAATTTGTACATCGATATGTTTAGCCAATAGTCCAATATAATAACGTAGGTGATCCATTCCCATACCCACATACTGTCCGAGAAAATTACCGCCGTGATAACTAGCTTGGTTCTCAACATCAATCAAGGGGTTGTCGGTGACTGAGTTCATTTCTACCTCGATTTGCTTGGTAATTTGCAATACTCCGTCAACGATTGGCCCTATGTACTGCGGCAAGCAGCGCAGAGAGTAACGATCCTGGATTAGCTCTTGACCACGGTATTCGTGTTTACCATCTAATTCGTCACGGATTAAGTGTGAACCCTGAAGCAGGGAAAACATTTGGTTCGCTGTCCATAATTGACCAGGATGTGGTTTGCGCTGATGGATAAATGGATGGAAAGATTGATTTGTGCCGCATAAACCTTGGATAGCTAAGGCATGTACACCCATTGCTAATGCAAGTAAAACTCTAGCGTCATACACACAGTTAGCTGCAATACCTGTCATAACTGAAGTGCCATTCATCATCGCCAAGCCTTCTTTAGGTTGCAGTTGCAACTGTGGCAAACCCAGCTGACGCAACGCTGTTGGCGCATCCATTTCTTTACCATTGAAGTCAACGCTAAAGCTGGAATCTAGACCGATGAGCGCACCAGTAATGTAAGATAGCGGCACTAAGTCACCACTAGCACCAATTGAGCCAAATTCATATACGTGGGGTGTAACGCCAGCATTGAGGAAAGTTTCGAGCCGCTGAATTAGTTCTAGGCGGATACCTGATGCACCATACAGATGGGAATTGGCACGTAAAAGCATGGCAGCGCGAACATCTGCTAAAGGTAATCTCCTTCCAGCGCCGGATTTAAGAAACCAAATTAAGTTGGTTTGAAGTTCGGCTGCTTGTTCGCGGGAGACGACGACGTGAGCCATACCACCAAAGCCAGAAGTTACGCCGTATATAGGCTGGCCTGTTGCAACTGCGTTGTTAATGTAATCACAGGATGCTTGGACACCTTTGATGATGTCTGCATTTTCAGTTAAGCTGGCTCGTGTGCCATAACGGGCTACGCTGGCAACTTCATCGATTGTGAGGCTGCGATCGCCTATAATTACGGTTGCATCTGAAGTGTCAATGAAGGGTAGTGGCCAAGAACGCGTAATGTTTTGTTGTAAAGATGCTGTATTCATGGGATGATTTTTTTATCACGCAGAGACGCGGAGTCGCAGAGAGTAAGAGTTGATTTTTGAATTACGAATTACGAATTAAGAGAACCCCACTCAAAAATGGCAGCACCCCAAGAAAGTCCGGCTCCAAACCCAGCTAAAGCCACGACATCATTTGCTTTAATTTGCCCACGGCGAACAGCTTCATCCAAAGCCAAAGGAATTGAAGCAGCAGAGGTATTTCCATAATTTGCTAAGTTGCTGATGATTTTTTGATTAGGGATGCCTAAACGTTCAGCTACAGCATCCAAAATCCGCCGATTGGCCTGATGCATTAATAGCCAGTCTACCTGCTCAATAGCTAAACCTGCCCGATATAGTGCCTTTTCAATAACTTCCGGGACTTTTTGAATGGCAAAGCGGTAAACTTCTTGTCCGTTCATGGAAATGGGTTGATATGTGCCTTGTCCAATCCGGATATCATCAACTAGTTGTTTTTCTTGCCCTTGGAACTCCAATTTTAAATGCTGATTTTGCGTACCATTAGTATGAAGTTGAAAACCCAAAAGACAATCATGTTCACTTGCTTGGAGAACCACTGCACCTGCTCCATCACCAAATAGAATACAGGTACGTCGGTCAGACCAATCTACCCACCGTGAAAGTACTTCAGCGCCGATGAGAAGAACATTTTGATAAGCGCCAGTACGCATAAATTGGGCAGCAGTTACCAAACCAAACACGAAACCAGAACAGGCTGCTGTTAAATCAAAAGCTACAGCTTGAGTGGCTCCCAGTCGAGCTTGAATGAGACCGGCATTACCAAATAAATCATCAGGGGTAGATGTAGCTAGAATAATTAAATCTATGTTTTGTGGTGCTATACCTGCCATTTCTATGGCTTTTTGAGCAGCTTCAGTCGCCATAGTTGTGAGCGACTCCTGAGGCGAAAGAAGATGGCGCTGGCTGATTCCTGTACGAGTTGTTATCCAATCATCAGAAGTAACTACCATTTGATTGAGTTGATAATTATCTAAATATTTTTCAGGAACCGCAGAGCCAGTCCCCGTCAGAACAACACCTTGTCTTACTAAGGATTTCATCTGCTTTAATTGCTAATTATTGCTTGTAATCGAAATCTTTGATTCTGCTGTAGTTGCAGGGGAGCAGAAGAGGCAAGGGAGCAGGGAGCAGGGAGACAAGGAGAGAAGTGCGGTCTTGGGGTCTCCCCCTCCGGGTTCGGCAGTCCCTCTTTGTTGGGACAACAAGACCGGGCTGCCTCACCAAGTGGAGCAACTTCGGGAGAAAGAGGGAATTTTTCTTCATCCCCCTTGCGCCCTGCCCCTCTGCCTTTTCTTCCTCATGCCCCATAATTAATCTTCAAATTTTTTGAAAGCCAAAGAGACATTATGACCTCCAAAGCCAAAAGAGTTAGAAAGAGCAATATCTACTCTTTGATTTCGGCTTGTGTGGGGAACATAATCCAAGTCACATTTTGGGTCTGGTTGGTCTAAATTGATTGTTGGTGGAATAACATCAAGACCTACAGTTAAGACTGTTGCAATAGCTTCAATGCCTCCAGAAGCCCCCAAAAGATGGCCAGTCATCGATTTTGTAGAACTAATGGGAATTTCGAGGGCACGATTTCCTAAAGCTTGTTTAATAGCTAAAGTTTCTGTGGCATCGTTAGCTATAGTGCTAGTACCGTGAGCATTAATATAACTTACTTCGTTGGGGAACAACCTCGCATCTTTTAAGGCTAGTTCCATAGCTCTGGTTGCTCCCTCGCCGCTAGGAGTTGGAGTAGTTATATGGTAAGCATCACAAGTTAAACCATAACCGACAATCTCTGCATAAATATGAGTAGCTCCCCGGCGGATAGCGTGTTCTAAATCTTCTATAAGTAAAATACCTGCTCCTTCTCCCATAACGAAGCCATTTCGTTCTTTATCAAAGGGACGAGAGGCACGGGTAGGTTCTTCATTTCTATTTGAAAGGGTTTTAGCAGAACTGAAGGCAGCTATACATAAAGGTGTAATTGCTGCTTCTGTACCACCACAAATCATTGCCTGAACTTGACCTGTTTGAATTAAGCGAAAAGCCTCTCCGATGGCATTAGAACCAGCAGCACAAGCTGTAACAGTGCAGTAATTTGGCCCTTTAGCTCCTGTATGAATTGCTGTCAGTCCCGCTGCGATGTTAGAGATTGTCATGGGAATTGTAAAAGGACTACAGCGTTTAGGCCCTTGAGTTAGAAAGATTTTTTGCTGCTCTTCGATAACTTGCAAACCGCCGATGCCGTTGCCTATAATGATGCCAACTTGAGTAGCATTGGAGTCGTTAATTTTAAATTCAGCATTAGCGATCGCTTGCATACTTGCACAAACAGCAAATTGAGCAAAACGAGATATATGCTTGGCATCTTTGCGTTCTAAATAGTCATGAGGGTCAAAGTCCCTAACTTCACCTGCAATTTTACAATTATGCAAAGAAGCGTCAAAGTGGGTAATCGCATCAATACCACTGCGTCCAGCAATCAACCCGTCCCAATACTCCTTCACCGTATTGCCTAAAGGGGTAATAGCTCCCATACCTGTAACTACAACCCGTCTTAAATTTTTGCTAATCATAAGTAAAACTCAAAAAATAACTTTCTGACCAATGTAATTTACAACTTGTTGTACTGTTAAAAGTTGCTTTGCTTCTTGAGCAGGTATTCTTGTATTGAAAGCATCTTCTAATGCTTGAAATACTGCGATTAAATCTAAGTAATCTGCTCCTAAATCTAAAGTGAGATTAGCTTCAGGTGTAATTTTTTGTTGTTCATTTGCTAACTCTTCTGAAACAACAATTTGAACTTTATTAAATATTTCTTGTCTTGTCATAAACAACCTCTTGTTTTGTTGATATCAAGGTTTACTAAGACTATAGCAATGAATGCCAATACTTATAGATTAATTTAGTTTCAATAAAGTTTCAAGGGAATCTTTTTTGATTTTTTAGGACATTTATTAGTTGTTACTAATAGTAATTAATATTATTTCATTTACACTAGTTTCTATATACATTAAAATGTAGTAGTGTATCACGACTAAATTGATGCAAAAAAATTGTGGGTTGGGTTGACGTAAGGAAACCCAACACTTGTATCAATGTTGGGTTTCCTTAACTAAACTTCATTGATAACTATCTTACAATTGTCAACAAGCTTAGAGCATGATTTTCAGATGCAAATATTCCAGAAGTTTGCAGTGCAGTATTTCTATTTGTTTTAAGTTTTTGATGAGCAGATAAAATGATAGATTCTGTTTCTTCCCAATTAATACATTTGTCTGTAACAGACACGCCATACTGTAGTTTTTTCAGATCTGTAGGAATCTTTTGATTACCTTCATACAGATTCGACTCCAACATCATGCCAGCAATAGATTTATTGCCATCTACAATTTGTTGAAGAATATTATTAAAGACTGTAGCCTGTAACTTGTGATCTTTATAAGAATTGCCATGACTACAATCTATGACAATTCTTTGAGGTAATTTGAGTCCTTCTAACTTTTTATCTACCCAAGCTACAGTAGGCGCATCAAAATTAGGTTTACCATTTCCTCCACGTAAAATTATATGACTATAGATATTTCCTTTTGCTTTAAAAGTACAGACTTGGCCAGTTTGGTCAATTCCTAAAAAATGATGGGATTTATTAGCTGATTGAATGGCATCAAGAGCAACTTGAATGTTACCGTCAGTACCATTTTTAAAACCTATTGGCATAGATAAGCCACTTGCCATTTCCCGATGGGTTTGAGATTCAATAGTGCGTGCGCCAATTGCAGCCCAAGAAATTAAATCAGAAAAATATTGAGGTGTTACAGGATCTAAAGCTTCTGTAGCAGCAGGTAATCCTAGTTCAGCGATTTTGAGGAGTAATTTACGTGCTGTAAATAAACCTTTTTGAATATTAAAAGAACCATCTAAGTCTGGGTCATTAATTAATCCTTTCCATCCTACAGTTGTTCTAGGTTTTTCAAAGTAAACTCTCATCACAATCAATAGTTCATCTTTGACTTGATTGGCAAGAATTTTTAATCTTTGTGCATATTCTAAAGTAGCCTTGAAATCGTGGATAGAACAAGGACCTACAATAACAAATTTCCGGGAATCTCTACCATCCAAAATATTTTGGATAGCTTGTCTACCATGCAATACAGTTTCGGCAGCAACTTCGTTTGAAGGTAGTTGCTGCTTAATCTGCATTGGAGTCATTAAAACCATTGAAGATTCGATATTAGTGTTAAGTAAATTGCTAATTCTCATGATGTTAAACCACGTTATTGTTCTAATTTATGTGAGCTAATGCAAAATTGCTTGCAGACTTCAATTAAGAGAGTTTTTTACCATCCCTTAAAGATGTACTGAATGTTTATTAACCGTAGACATACGGCGTTGGCTATTTTGTTGTAGCTATAAAATTGTTCGGCATTTATAAACCTTATAGCTATAACAGGACTTATACACAGGTAACGGAAAATCTAACCGCAAAGGACGCTGAGAAGCCAGTGCGTTGGGGAGACAGCGCTGTGTAGTCCGGTCTTGGGGTCTCCCCCTTTGGGTACTCTTCGAGAACTCCTTCGGAGAACGGAAGTTTCAACTCGACGGGAAGCGGAGGCACTCCGTTGGTGAAGCAGCGCGGTCTTGGGGAGCCAGTCCGTTGCGGGGGTTCCCCCCGTTGAAGGAACTGGCGTGGTTTCCCCCATGAGCGACTGCTGAAAGGGTTTCCCGGCAGCCGCGGAAGTGCCGTCCAAGATTTGAACTTCCTCACCAAGTGGAGCAAGTGCCGTGGTTTCCCCCATGAGGAGCTGCCGAAAGGCTTTGCCGACTTGAAACGACTGTCGTCGGTTTCCCGACTTGTACCGCTAAAGCGGAACCCGCAGGGTAGCAACTGGCGCGAAACAGAGAAATAGGAGTTTCGGAAAGTTATTGCGTAAGTTTTATGCAATTTAAATTGAGAAATTAGGCTGCAATTTTTCTATTCAGATCTTGTGCTATGATTGACAAAATTTGATGGTATTCTTGGCGAATAAAGAAGTGATTGCCAGGAAATAAGTGTAAGTCAAAATCGCTGTTAGTCATTTCTCGCCAAGCCATGATTTCTTCAGATTCAACTTTTTTATCCTGTAAACCTCCAAAGGCAGTGATAGGAAAATTAAATCGCACACCTGGAGTATATTTATATGTTTCATGGATAGCGAAATCTGCTCGCAAAAGCGGTAGAAAAAACTTTGCTATTTGAGGATTTTGTAGCAGCGCATCTGGAACACCACCATATAAAAGAAGTTCTTCCCAAAAAGCGGCTTCAGGTAGTTGATGGATGGGAGTATTTGAAGCAGAAATATGAGGAGAACGACGACTGGAAACAAATAAATGTTGAGGTTCAGGATAACGTTGATTGTGGATTTGACGAGCTAATTCAAAGCTGATTAAGGCTCCCATACTATGACCAAAAAAAGCATAAGGAAGATCTAGATAAGGACGTAATACTGGTAATAGGCTTTGAACAAGTGGCGTAACGTGATTGAAAAGAGGTTCTTTTGATCTGTTTTCTCGTCCAGGAAGTTGTATAGGACAAACTTCAATATCTGACGGTAATAGCTCTGACCATTGACGATATATAGAAGCACTACCTCCAGCGTAAGGCAAGCAAAATAAGCGTAGACGAACTTTAGGGCGGGATTGATAGCGGACAATCCATTTGCTGGTGTCAATCATAAGTTTCCAATGTAATGAATGGTGTTATTAATAAGTATTAACAACTCTCTTGGATGAAATTACGCTTGCATTAAGTAAAACTTTTATTACACTCTAGAGATTTGCCTATTGTTTTTGTCGCTATTCTCATATTTATTTGCTGTTAAAAGTAGACTAATTCCTGTAATTAGCAGCCACAGTTCCCAAAGCATGAAACCAATCGGAGTTACTTCCCATACGGGTAGAGATGGAATCACTGTTGCAAGTAATTCGCTTTGTCCGAGAATTAATAGAGGGACTGTGAAAAGACCAAACCAAGCAATCCAAGGTTTAAAATAGGGTGAACCAAGCATTGCTAAACCAACTCCTAATGTCCAAAAAGCGAGTAGGGTTTGTCCCAAATGTTCGCCGATGATAACGCCGCCGTATTGATTAATTGCTTGAAAGACAACTGCGATCGCAGCACGAGTTGCTCTATCGGTTGTTTGCTGAACATACTGATCGGCTAAGACTGGAACTACAAACACCCAGCGCATCAGTCCAATGGACTGTAAGATACCGGAAAGTACACCCATCATGGTAGCAGCAGATAAATATGTAGTATCTTCTCGCGCTAGTACTTTTTGTAAAAAAGTACTGGCTGGAATGAATAGCAATGCTAATAAAGCAAAAACAAACCAAGTAAATATGAGTCCAGAACCACCTTCGTAAAACTTAGTCAGGATGTAGTTAGCAGGTTCACGCAAAATATCATCGTACTCAAAATTTTGAATCAGCAAAACGTAAGGTATGTTGATGGAGATAGATAGAAAAGTCAACACAGTACCTGTTGTTCTCAAAAGTTGTACGCGATTTGTCATAGCTACCTCTAATTAGTAGTTCGTAGTGACGCTCGTTCGCGTAGCGTCTCCCCTTGGGAGAAGACTCGCTAACGCTGCGCTAACGTAGTTCGTAATTCGTAATTAAGAGAGTTTTAAGTTACGAATCACGAATCTTGATGCTGGAATTACGACCAATATTTGGCTAGGGTTCGATCAACTTTTAAAATTTGACCAATTTTAGCTAGTCCATTTAGTACTAGTTTTTGGATAAATGGGGATTGTCCAACAATTGTGGTGTCAGATTTTTGCACAATCAAGGCTAGTTGCAATAAATTGGTAGGTACTCCGTCCTGATTTACTTTTCCGTCTATACCTAGACCGTACCAAGCTGTAATAAATTGCTCGAAATTACCAGCAGGATACATTTCACTAATGAATGTTACCCAGTCGTCTGATTCATTCCAGAAACTATGGTGCATTCCAGGATAAACGTTTACTTTATTTCCCGATCGCAGTATTTTTTTATTTCTTTTTTTACCTAGTTCCATAGTTAGTGAGCCGCTGATAACTTCAAATGTCTCACGCATAGAACCGTGGTAATGTAAGGGACTACCTTTTGCCCCTGGTGGGAGGTCAAACTGAATTTTCAAATATTCCCCGTTGCTATCAGCACTAGAGCAAATAATTGTCATGCGATCGCCTGTTACAGGATTGACAATTTGTTTTGATAAAATCAGGCTTTCACGTAAAACCGACAAATCTTTATAAGATTTTGATGTCGTCATGGAAAAATCCTTTTGTGTTCAAATGTGTAGTGTCAGTTGTCAGTTGTCAATAGTCAGTTGTTTTTGATCTGGTTTAATAATCCATTCCCTTGTAGGTGGTTTTAAAACATTTTCACTACTGACTAACAACCACTGACTACTGACAAAATGTCCCTTTATGGCCTTTATGGATGGAATTTTATTGTTGATCTATCCAGAAAACATACTTGAAGTGTTTGGGATTTACGCTACGTTCTGGGATGATATTTTAAAGGCGGGTTTACCATCTAATAAAGTTAAAAGAAGGTAACACTTACCAAGTATATCATCATTCCAACGATGAACAGGAATCCCAGAACAACTTAAAGATTCTGTAACAACTTTTGGCAAGTCGTTGAAGGTAATGTTTTTAACTGAATGCAGTGAGGAAAGAGCTTCTGCAAGTATTAAAACTGAGCCAATTTCACTTAAACGTCTACTTTCTAGTGAAATAATATTGCCATGTTGAAGCTGATTTAATTCTATATCCGAAACTTTTAATCCTAAAAGATTGAAACCCTTTTGAATTTCCGGAGTTACTGTTTGAGTTGGTACAGGCATGGTTGGAGTGGAAATAGCCATAATTTCGGGAGTTGTTGTTTGAGTTGGTACAGGCATAATTGGAGTTGATGTAGACATAATTTGAACTTGTGTGAACGATGTAGTGGAATTAACTTTGATCTAGCTAGAAGTTAGACCTTGTTTTTATCAGGACTTACGCAAAGAAATGGAAAAACGAACCGCCAAGGACGCAAAGAACACAAAGTTAAGAGGGTTTTAGAGACTTATTGCGTAAGTCCTATTTATGTTGAGTTGTGAAATTTATGCATAAAAAAGTTGTCACAAGTACTAAATGAAACTTTCGATTAGTCTTATTTGATGAACATTATTAACTTGAGAAAGAAACTTTTTAGTTGGAATTGAATTGACTGTCAGATTTGCAGCGATGAATATTGAAGTGAGTTTTTTTATACAATCTGTCCAGTCAATTTTAGTGAATTTGTAGTAAGGGATTTCAGTCATAAGCTTAGTTATTGAAGAGGATTGAAATCCTCACTACAAACTGTTGTTTTGCAATTTTGGGTTGATTGAGTAGAGAGGAAACCTACATTATAAGTAGGTTTCTTTTAAACAGCTTTATGAGTCAAAATGTGATGACAAGTTGTTTTTGCGTTGTTTAAGTTTACTCATCACTGTAACTATTGACAGTAAACTACCAAGAACTAGTAAACCTTGAGTGGTGGCTGGTTCATCTACTTGCGTGATAGTTATGTGTGCTACCTGATAGCCTGGATTTAAAAAGTCAGCATTGGCAAAACTTAATCCATCTAATTGAGAATCTACAACTCCACCTTCACCAGAGGCTTTTAAACCAGGATGAGGTTGAATCGTGCCGTTTTCAGGTACTTTCACTCGTGTAGGAAAGATCTGCTCGTTATTGACTAAACTACCTGCATCCCAAGCTTGATTACCAAAAACAATAAAGTCAGCGCCTAAAAATTTTCCTTGCTCATCAAAAACTTGAATTGCTTTTGGATCATCATTACCAATGAAAGCATCATCGCTAGGATAAAGCATTGTAGCATAGCTGAAGAAACGATTTTTCTGAGGATCTGTGACTTCAAAAACTGTAGAAGCAGTCGTTCCAGGAGGTTGTACAACAGGAATTGGTGCTAATGTTGGATAAAACAAGATATCTTGAACACCGCCATTTTTCCCTATTGGACTATCAGCAAACTCAGCAGCAATAGTTCCTGGTGAGGGAGGTAAATCGTTCACATCCAAGTCGGAATTAAAAATCGAATCGAGGATTGCAGATATGGCGGGGCGATCGCTACCTGCTTCTAACGCAGATTGCAACTCTGGAGATATAAAACCATAGTCAGTACCCGCTGCAAAAGTGTTAATCACTATGTCAGTAAGTTGGGGCACAGGAATATTAAAATCCGCTAGAATCCTCGCACCAAGACCAACCACCTGTTCTTCAGCTAAAAGAGCAACTCCATCTGAAGCTGGTTCACCCACGTTGAAAGCATCAAAACTTCCATCATGAAGGCCTAGCCAGAAATGGCCTAAGTTAATTCCCTGGTCTGGAGCCACATTTTCAACAGTAACTCTTAAAGTTGCTGCTGTGGATGGTGACGCTATGACTGCTCCAGTTGTAATCATTGTGGCTGTGAGCAAGGTATGAAAGTACATACCCATTTTTCTAAAAATAGCCATCTCTGTTCTCCAATTCGTAATTCGTAATGACGCGACGCTCCTGCGTCGCTAACGCTTCGCTATCGAAGACTCGCTCTAAGCGAAGCCATGCCGCAGGCTTTACGCTGCGCTAACGTAGTTCGTAATTAAGGCACTCAGAATTGGTATTACTTCAAGGTATTTCTGGCTTTTTTCTGTTGTTTTGGATAAGCGAATATACCTGAAACTGCAAGCATTAAAAATCCTAAGATTGTAGACGGTTCAGGAACGGAGACGGCGCGGACTGATAAAGGTAATGGAAAGTTTAAGATGCTAAAGCCATTACCAAATGAAAAAGCACCATCTTCAGCTGCAATGTCTTCTAGAACTAGCTGAACATTACCTCCGTTGTTTTCTACGTCTTGTAAAAACGCATCTGCTAAACCTGATGCTAATGGATCTAAACCAGCGACTTTTGTAGCTTTAACTGGTTCTGTATAGAATAGGTCAATATTATCTTCAAGTGCTGGTGTTTCACCGTACTCAAAAAGTACATAAAAAGGGGTATATCCTAAATCGACTATCTTAGTATTACCTAAGGAGAAATAGCTCTCAACAGCATCAGGATTAGCTGTATAAATTCTTTCTTCAATTGTTGAAGTAGGACTAGCTAACCAATCTTGACCAAGTTTATCTTCTCCTAAATTCCAGGCTTCCTTGAAATCGCGATCGCTTTTTTGACCATAACTAAAACCAATATTATTGAGAGCAATCGAGTTACTGTTCAAATAATTGAAAAAGTTGGGAAAATTTGTCACTTCTTCTAAACTTGCGGCTCTAGTAGCACCACTATTTTCAGGGCTAGCATTGCGCCCAGTTGCGTAGTAAGGTGCAAAGTTTCCTGAATTAGGGCTAATTTCTGAATGTCCTCTGTCTAAGGCATTCGGGTCAGGATTAAAGAATGCTGTTTGACCTTCGTTATTATCTAAACTCCCAAAGAAAGATAATTCGGAATTAGCTGCAATGGGTTTTGTGGAAATCAATTGTAATTTGCTGAAGTCGAAAGTCGCAGCTTGAACTGGTAAAGCAGTCGAGACTGCAACAGTAGTGGTAACAAGGACAGTTGAAAAGGAATTACGCATAGTTAAAATTGCACCTTCATTACTTATTCTCTTCAGTACTTTACCAGTACTTTCACTTAATTCAAGTTTTGTTTTTTCTACTATTTTTTACAAATTTGTTATTCTAGCAATCTTGAGGTTAGCACTAAGTTATTGCTAGGTTAAAAATTCGTACTTGTGATTGGTATAAGTTCGTAGTAAGGACTAAAGTCCTTACTACAAACAATAGACCTCTTGCATAAATATCTTTTTGTCTCACGCAAAGACGCAAAAACGCAAAGAAGAAGCTAAGAATAAGGACTTTTGCAAGAAGTCTAATGAGTTACACTGTTAATTCCTGTAAACTGGCAGTGCGACCATTTTGATTACGAGAGTTGAGTTGAGATTGATGACTCTTACTTTCGTTAGTTGCAGATTTCACTGGTACAGCTGCTACCATATCGTTCACTAATTCTAAATATCGCTCACCCAACTGACTAATAGTTGTTGGTAGATGGAAATTACTAGAGTATTCAATCTCTACTTCTAAACACCCATTAGCAAGAGTGAAGAAAAACTCTAATAGAGTTGTACGCTTTTGTTGGGGAGGAGATAAACGACGATCCCAATCTTCTTGAATGAACTCAAATACCTGAGAGTCAGGAATTGTGCGGTTGCCCAAATAATTAGCTCTCACAGGTGTTAAATGAGTATCTGGGTACATATAATCTGGGAGTTTATCAGACAACCAATCGAAAGTAACGCCGTTCATTGGCAGCCATTC